>NZ_JAVCWM010000016.1:0-147946 GCF_030846495.1 Massilia scottii
CAATGTCATGGCCAGATTGACTGCCGCGTCCAGGTAGCGGCCGTCTTTCAAGCGGAGATAGGCGGCGAGATTGGCCATGCCGATGCCGGCCATGCCGAAATAAAGCGAGTGATGGGCGTGCGTCAGCGGGCTGCGATTTGCATGCTTGAGCAATCGTTCCGCGGTTTCCCGATCCCCCGCCAGCAAGCAACACCATGCAATGCCGGAGGTACCGACCAGGAACCCGGGGGGGATCTCTTCCAGTTTAAGGGCCGCCAATTCATTGCGTTGGCGTTCGAGAGCGGGCAGGGGGATGTCGTAACCGCATGCCGACAGCGTATGAATAATGCCGGTCGCGCCGAAACCGAACGAACTCGGGTTGTCGCGCTGGCCAAAAGGGTCGACCGGGAACAGGGTGAATATCTTATCAAGCCGATAATTTGAAGTAATGAAGCGCGCCATCTGATCGCTGATTTCCATCGGCATATCCCCTTCCAGGGGGCGCCGCTTGATCGGCTGCTCGATCGTGTACTCACTCTGTTCGAGCAGGTCGGCAGCCTGGCTGCAGGTAATCTTATTATCGACCAGCTGCGTAATGATGGAGAGCGCCGGGGTGTTCGCCCAACCCACATCGGCCACCAATCTCGGCAAGACGGCGGTAAATAGATCTTCGCGCAGGAACTGCATTGCAGCAATCGGGAAGATTGCATACATCATGATCACACCGATCGCGAACGTATCGTCGTCGTAGGTGCTGTTCAGCTCGCGTCCCTTGGATGGGATGCGGAACTCGGGCGTATGCAGGCGTTGTGGCTCATCAATGCCCGGGCGGAATGCGCCTTCCAGGTCGATGAATCGCACCGTCATGCTGTCCCTGTCAACCAGGATGTTTTTTGGCGACACGTCGCCGATAACGATGCCCTGTTCGTGGATACGCGCCATGCCGCGCAGGGCACTGCTAAATGCCTTTTTATAGATATTGTAAAATTTTTCACTGGCGGCGATGGACGGCCGGGTGTCCACCAAGGGGCTTGATTCCAGCATCACCAGGCGTATGTCGGGAGCAGGAAAATACTCTTCAACGACGTAATAATTCTCCCAGTCCCGGAAAGAGTCGTAGATTTCGGGAGCAAGGCCGGTCCCACCGAGCAAACGGAGAATTTTTTCTTCCTGAACCAGGCGCGCCACGGCATCCATGTCGTCTTCACCCAGCTCGATATACGGGCGCGCCTCCTTGATGACCACCTGTCGCCCGCTTGCCGTTTCGGTTGAAAGGTAGACTCCTCCCGTATTCGAGAAACCAAGCGCTTCCTTCACCAGGTAGCGCCCGTTATTCAGAGTGAATTCGGCGTGATCAGGCTGTTCTTCGGGGAACGGATCGGAAGTCCACGGGGGAGTTTCGAAATACGGTGTCCGATGATCCGGAATTTGCTCGCCATCCGGTGAGAAAATGACCGGCTCTTTCTCGCTCGTGTACAGCAGTTTGGTAACGGAAGTAATGCCGCCATAGCGGTAGTAGAGGCAACGACAATCCTTGTAGCGCCGGTCCGACAAGATGTATGAACCGACGTCATCTTTCAAGACCGCATACGCCTTTTCGATGATTTCCCGGAATTTTTCGTCGGTAGGAGGATATAGCGTGATAAATTTTCCGGAACCGCCGCGCGACCATCGCTTCGATGTCATCATCTTGAGCGTTTCGGTGTCATTGGCGAACTTGAATTGAATATTGTTCTCAAGCGCCAGGGCTGCAACTTTGACAAGCAGGTTGCGGCAATTGGCCGCGATTGCAGACACGTGAATTTTCCACCCCTGGATCGGAAGCTTGTTCGATTCCGTGCGGTTGGCGGGAAGGATGTGGGTCCATACGTCCGAGCGATGTACTTTCCATGGCTCTGCGCGCCCTTCCAACATGGGGCGGACCAGGCTGATCAGCTCTTCGCCAGGTTGATAGTGCGTGTAACCGTGTTCGTAAAAACGCTTGCTGGGCCGAAGATAGGCTATTTTGTCGATGTGGCGCAGATCGCGCATGCCCCTAAGCTTCTTAACCATATTCTAGCTCCATTTGGTTTAATTCAACTGTTTTTGTAAAACAGTTTGTCTCTGAATTGAAAAGCTGTTTATTTCCGCGGCGTCGCATTGCGCGAGCACTCGTGCAGGTTGATCGCACATGCGGGGCGAACCGGGGTACTTGCATCACTATATCGCCGGATCTGATTTTTTTTACAGCAACATCGCGCTGGATATCCGTTTATACATGGCACACCGTCAGCGACATCCTTCCTGCATGATGCCCGGGTCGTTTGGCGATAATGCGGTCATTACTGGTTTGCGGCTTGATGCGCTGGCACGGTTAAAATCAAGAAAGATCGCTTTGGAATTTATATTCTCGGATAATTTCTTGAAAAAACAATTCGGGTAACTATAAAAAAAGTTACCCGAATGAATAGCCGGTCGCGATCAGGCGCAGCGACATGCGGCTGTTGAGCTGTTGCTCCCTTCCAGGCTGACATCCAGACACTGAAAATCAAACATGACAGTCTCTGGATGCGATGCCGGATTGGATTAGCAGCAACCCGCGCCCGAGCTGGTGCAGCTCTTTACTTCATCAACGGCTTTGTTGTAGTCGAGGCGTTGCAGATTCAAGATGCGATTCATTTTAAGTTTCCTAATAAATAGTGATTTGTGAATGCAAAGTTGCATCGGATTAGCAGCAGCCTGCGCCGGAGCTGGTGCAGCTTTTCACTTCGTCAACGGCTTTGCTGTAGTCCAGACGTTGCAAATTCAAAATACGGTTCATTTTAAGTCTCCTGAAAAAATGATGATTTATGAATCTGATGCGGAATCGAATTAGCAGCAGCCGGCGCCGGAGCTGGTGCAGCTTTTCACTTGGTCTTCAATGGCTTTGCTGTAGTCCAGGCGTTGCAGATTCAAGATACGGTTCATTTTAAAACTCCTAATTTTTAGTTATGGATGTGATTCCGAAACCGATAGGCAGCAGGCTGCGCATCGCGCTCCGGATAAAATGCCCTACGCTTAAAAACCCTCGACATTGCATACCTGCAGAATAAGCAATCGCCCTCTGGTGCCGGTTTCTTTTTCGATTATACGAATAGCCCCGGACCAGTGATCGCTTATCAATTCATGTATTGTCAAAAGCAGATTCACTATATGTGAGTCTTTTTTTTTAGTCAACAATTTTTTCCTGTCATTGTTGAAAATTTTTATATGCGGCATAGCGCCCTCAACGGCGGGCTTTTCCCTGTTCTCTTACCGGCCGGGGACGCGCGCATTTACCCGCATTACATGAATTAAAGGATGCTCGGAATAGCGCTGCTTTTGTTTGGCCGACGCGGGACGCGCGGCGTTGCCCGCATTGCATAAGTTAAAGAGTGTCCGGAATATCAGCGCATGTGTTTCTTCCGATCCGGAAGGTGCGTCATTACCCTTTTTGCGTGAATCCAGGCGTGCTCGGAATAGCCGTGCTTTTACTATTGCCAGTCACCGCAACGCTTGAAAGCGTGCGCCGTTGTGGGCGTGGCGCATTGGTCGCCTGCTTTCCAGTCCGCGTGGTTTATCGATGACTCATCGCGGCAGCGCTTATCTTTGAAACGTGGCTTCCAGATGGCCTGGCGCGAGGTTGCAGATCGTATGCATAAATTCGACGGCGCCTGCGGAAAACGAGAGTTCGGTATCCATGATGAAAACGGTCGCACGTGCTGCGGCTGGAAGACAAACCACGCATCCGCGAAGCTGGCGGTTTCCCGGCCGAGTTCCCGGTCTTTCCCGACTGCGCCCTTCCAAGGGCGTATGGTTTGGAGTGGAAACTATTTCTTGAATGCAATGATGTTTGCGGCAGGCTCAAGCCGAAAACGCGTAGTAAACAGGCCGATTTCCCTGGCGGGGAGTGGGCCTTTTTTTGGCCGCCATGGCATCGGCCATCCCTGTGGCCGGCACGCCGATTAATACCATAATCGATATCACTATCGCAGAAAAAGTGATTGGAAAGGCATCCCAAGAATCTTTAGTATCCCTCTATCGCTGACCGAACGACGACATGAGTTCGAGACGGCATCAGAATAACCAGGAGGAATACATGTCTGAGACGAAAAAGCCGAAACTGCGCTCCGCGGAGTGGTTCGGCACCCAGGATAAAAACGGTTTCATGTACCGCAGCTGGATGAAAAACCAGGGCATCCCCGACCACGAGTTTCAAGGCAAGCCGATCATCGGCATCTGCAATACCTGGTCCGAACTGACTCCTTGCAACGCCCATTTCCGCCAACTGGCCGAACACGTCAAGAAGGGCATCCTCGAAGCCGGCGGCTTCCCGGTCGAGTTCCCGGTCTTTTCCAACGGCGAATCGAACCTGCGCCCGACCGCCATGCTCACCCGTAACCTGGCCAGCATGGATGTGGAAGAATCGATCCGCGGCAATCCGATGGATGCGGTCGTGCTGCTGGTCGGCTGCGACAAGACCACGCCAGCCCTGCTGATGGGCGCGGCCAGCGTCGACCTGCCGACCATCGTCGTCAGCGGCGGTCCCATGCTCAACGGTAAGCTGAACGGCAAGAACATCGGTTCCGGCACCGCCGTCTGGCAGCTGCACGAACAGATGAAGGCCGGCACCATCACCCTGCACCAGTTCATGTCCGCCGAGTCCGGCATGTCGCGCTCGGCCGGCACCTGCAACACCATGGGCACGGCTTCGACCATGGCCTGCATGGCCGAAGCGCTCGGTACTTCGCTGCCGCACAACGCCGCCATTCCGGCGGTCGATTCGCGCCGCTACGTGCTGGCCCATATGTCGGGCATCCGCATCGTCGAGATGGTGCAGGAAGACCTGCGCCTGTCCAAGATCCTGACGCGCGAAGCGTTCGAGAATGCGATCAAGGTCAACGCCGCCATCGGTGGCTCGACCAACGCCGTGATCCACCTGAAGGCGATTGCCGGGCGCATCGGCGTGCCGCTCGAGCTGGAAGACTGGACCGTCATCGGCAAGGGCACCCCGACCATCGTCGACCTGCTGCCATCCGGCCGCTATCTGATGGAAGAGTTTTACTACGCCGGCGGCCTGCCGGGTGCGATCCGCCGCCTGGGCGAAGGCAAGCTGCTGCCGCACAAGCATGCGCTGACCGTCAACGGCAAGAGCCTGTGGCAGAACTGCGAAGAAGCGCCGATCTACGACGACGAGGTGATCCGTCCGCTGGCCAAGCCGCTGATCGAGGATGGCGGCATCTGCATCCTGCGCGGCAACCTGGCGCCGCGCGGCGCCGTGCTCAAGCCGTCGGCCGCCTCGCCGCACCTGATGAAGCACCGCGGCAAGGCCGTCGTATTCGAAGATTTCGAGCACTACAAGAGTCGTATCCTCGATCCGGATCTGGATGTCGATGCCGATTCGATCCTCGTGATGAAAAATTGCGGACCGAAGGGTTATCCCGGCATGGCCGAGGTAGGCAACATGGGTTTGCCGCCCAAGCTGCTGGCCCAGGGCGTGACCGACATGGTGCGCATTTCGGACGCGCGCATGAGCGGCACCGCCTACGGCACCGTGGTGCTGCACGTGGCACCGGAAGCGATGGCCGGCGGTCCGCTGGGCATCGTGCAGGATGGCGACTTCATCGCGCTCGACTGCCACAACGGCAGCCTGAACCTGGACATTTCCGACGATGAAATGGCCAGCCGCCTGGCTGCCCGTGCCGGATCGCAAGCGCCGGTGGCCAAGAGCGGCTACCAGAAGCTGTACATCGACCACGTGCTGCAAGCCGATGAAGGCTGCGACTTCGACTTCCTGCTCGGCAGCCGCGGTTCGGCGGTGCCGCGCCATTCCCATTAACTGCGCCGGATTTCAGGTCTGGCATCCATACGGGCTCACCCGCTTCGCGCTTGAGCCTGTGTCTGCTTGCCGCACCTGGAACCGCGCCAGCGTTCACCGGAGACCCCATGTTACTCGTCCAATTTACCAATGAAGCCGGCGCGCGCCGCGTTGCCGTGCTCGAGCAAGACCAGCTGCGCGTCGTCGACGGCTACGCCAGCACCTACGCCCTGGCGCGCCAGGCGATCGCCAGCACGACCAAACTGGCCGAACTGGCCGCTGCCGCCATCGGTGCCGAAGTCCATTCCTATGAAGCCGTCGCCACCTCCGGCCGCCTGCTGGCGCCGCTCGACCACGCCGACGCGGCCCACTGCTACGTCACCGGCACCGGCCTGACCCACCTGGGCAGCGCCGACACGCGCGACGCCATGCACAAGAAAATCGGCGGCGACGTCGAGACCCTGAGCGACAGCATGAAAATGTTCCGCATGGGCGTGGAAGGCGGCAAGCCGGCCGACGGCGCGCGCGGCGTGCAGCCGGAATGGTTCTACAAGGGCGACGGTTCGGTGGTGCGCGCCAGCGGCCAGCCGCTGCGGATGCCCGACTTCGCCCTCGATGGCGGCGAGGAACCGGAAATCGCAGGCCTGTACCTGATCGGCGACGATGGCCAGCCGCACCGCCTCGGCTACGCCATCGGCAACGAATTCTCGGACCACGTGACCGAGCGCCAGAATTATCTGTACCTGGCCCACTCCAAGCTGCGCAACTGCGGCCTCGGCCCGGCATTGCTGGTCGGCGACCTGCCAGCCCACGTGGCCGGCACCTCGCGCATCATCGGCACCGATGGAAAAGTGCGCTGGGAAAAGGCGTTCGTGAGCGGCGAGCAGAATATGTCGCACTCGATCGCCAACCTGGAATACCACCATTTCAAGTACGGCCTGTTCAACCGCGCCGGGGACGTCCACATCCATTTCTTCGGCACCGCCACCTTGAGCGTGGCCGATAACATCACGGTCCTGGCCGGCGAAACGTTCGAGATCGCATCTCCCGTCTTCGGTCCGGCCCTGCGCAACCGTCTCGACCGTGAACCATCCACCTTTACGAAAGTGAACGCCTTATGACCCTTACCGGTGAAGCACTGATTGGCGGCCACGCAGTGCGCGGCAATGGCGGCTCCTTCCAGGCGTTCGACCCGTCCACGCGCGCGCCGATCGAGCCGGCCTTTTACATGGTCGATGCCGGCCAGATCGACGAAGCTTGCCGCCTGGCGGAAGCGGCCTTCGATCCGTTCCGCGCGACCAGCAATGAAGCGCGTGCCACTTTTCTTGAAACCATCGCGGCCCAGATCCTGGAACTCGGCGACGAGCTGATCGTGCGCGCGATGACGGAGTCCGGCCTGCCGCGCGCCCGTCTCGAAGGCGAGCGTGGCCGCACGATGGGCCAGCTGAAGCTGTTCGCCGACCTGCTGCGCGAAGGCTCGTGGGCCGATGTGCGTATCGACAGCGCCCTGCCTGACCGCCAGCCCTTGCCGCGTCCCGACCTGCGCCTGCGCATGATCGGCCTGGGCCCGGTTGCGGTGTTCGCGGCGAGTAACTTCCCGCTGGCCTTTTCGGTGGCCGGCGGCGATACCGCTGCCGCGCTGGCCGCCGGATGCCCGGTCGTGCTCAAAGCCCATTCGGCCCATCCCGGCACCTCGGAACTGGTGGCGCGTGCGGTGGTCAAAGCGATTGAGCTGTGCAAGCTGCCGGCCGGCGTGTTCGCGCTCCTGACCGGTACCGGCAACGGCATCGGCCAGGGCCTGGTGGCGCATCCGTCGATCAAGGCGGTTGGCTTTACCGGTTCGCGTTCCGGCGGACAAGCGCTGATGGGCGTGGCGGCCGCGCGTGCGCAGCCGATTCCCGTGTATGCGGAAATGAGCAGCATCAATCCGTTTTTCCTGATGCCGGCGGCGCTGGCCGCGCGCGGCGAGCAGATCGCCACCGCCTTTGCCGCGTCGATGACGATGGGCGTGGGCCAGTTCTGCACCAACCCGGGCCTCGTGCTGGGATTGAAAGGGCCGCAATTCGACCGCTTTGCCGAGAAGGCCGCGCAGGCGCTGTCCAGCATCGAGGCGGGGACGATGCTGACGGCGGGTATCGCCTCGGCCTATCAGAGCGGCGTGCACAAGCTGGCGCAGCACGAGGCGGTTGATGCGTTGAAGGAAGCGACGCACACCGAAGGCAAGGGCGGTCCGGCGCTGTTCCGCACCAGCGGCAAGGCTTTCCTGACCGAGCAGGCGCTGCACGGCGAGATTTTCGGACCGGCCTCGCTGCTGGTCGCTTGCGACAGCATGGAGGAAATGCGCGCCATCACCGAAAGCCTGGAAGGGCAGTTGACGGCCACGGTGCAGATGGATGAGGGCGACACGGAACTGGTGCGTGCCTTGCTGCCTGTGCTGGAACGCAAAGTGGGGCGGATTCTGGCCAACGGCATGCCGACCGGCGTGGAAGTGTCGACCGCCATGGTGCACGGCGGGCCGTTCCCGGCCACGTCGGACGGGCGCAGCAGCTCGGTTGGGACGGCGGCGATCCAGCGTTTCCTGCGGCCGGTGTGCTACCAGAACCTGGCCCAAAGCTTGTTGCCGGACGTGCTGCGCGATGATAATGAGGGCGTATGGCGCCGCCGCGATGGGGCGTTGACGAAGGCTTGAACCCCCGTCTTTTCCACCAAAATCAGCACCGTCAAATGTAGCGCCGTCATCCCCGCCAAGGGGGCCGCCCAGGCCGGGGCTGACGGCAGATAAAAACGTTGGAGACACCATGAAAAAATCAGCCACCTACCCGAGCCTGCAAGGCAAACGGGTCTTCATCACCGGCGGCGGCACCGGCATCGGCGAGTCGCTGGTTGCCTCCTTCGCCGCCCAGGGCGCGCAGGTCGCTTTTGTGGACATCGCGCGCGAGGCCAGCGAAGCGCTGTGCCTGCGCATCGCCGGATCCGGCGCGCCGGCACCGGTGTTCCGCTACTGCGACATCACCGACATCCCCGCCCTCCAATCGACGATGGCCGAGCTGGCCACCCAATTGGGCGACTTCGACATCCTGGTCAACAACGCCGCCAACGACCAGCGCCACCAGACCGAAGACGTAACCGTCGACTTCTACGACCAGCGCATCGCCATCAACCAGCGCCCCATGTTCTTCACCTGCCAGTCGGTCCTGGCCGGCATGAAGAAGAAGGGCGCCGGTTCCATCATCAATGTCGGTTCCATGTCGTGGCACGCCAAGAACGGCGGCTACCCGGTGTACACGTCCACCAAGGCAGCCACGGTCGGCCTGACCCGCGGCCTGGCGCGCGACTTCGGCGCCCATGGCATCCGCGTCAACACCGTCACGCCCGGCTGGGTCATGACCCAGCGCCAGCTCGATCTGTGGGTCGACGAGGCCGGCAAGGCTGACATCAAGCGCAACCAGTGCCTGCCCGGCCCGCTGATGCCGGACGACATATCGGCCATGATCCTGTTCCTCGCGTCCGACGACAGCGCCATGTGCACCGGACAGGACTTCATCGTCGACGCCGGCTGGATCTGACGCCACATTCACGTAGCACCCAAAATAAGAACGATTCAGGAGACAGCATGAACATCATCAAGCACAGCATTGCCGCCATCAGTCTGGTCACCATCAGCGCGTGGCCCGCGTTTGCCGCCAATCAGGTCAGCGTGACGATCGATGCCGGCAAGCCGGGGCCGGTCATCAACAAGAATGTCTACGGTCAGTTCGCCGAACACCTCGGTACCGGCATCTACGAAGGCATGTACGTCGGCACCAGCTCGAAAATTCCGAACACCAAGGGCTGGCGCAACGATGTCGTCGGCGCGCTCAAGCAATTGCACGTGCCGCTGGTGCGCTGGCCGGGCGGCTGCTTCGCCGATGAATACCACTGGAAAGACGGCATCGGCCCGCGCGCCAGGCGCCCGGTCAAGGTCAATACCAACTGGGGCGGGGTGGAAGAGAGCAATGCCGTCGGCACGCACGAATTCTTCGATCTGGTCGATCTGCTCGGTGCCGACGCCTACGTGAACGGCAACCTGGGCTCCGGCACGGTGCAGGAAATGGCGGACTGGGTCGAGTACATGACGTCCGACAGCAAATCGAGCCTGGCCAACCTGCGCCGCAAGAATGGCCGCGACAAGCCGTTCAAGGTGGCGTACTTCGCGATCGGCAATGAAGCCTGGGGTTGCGGCGGCAATATGACGCCTGAGCACTACACCAATCTGTACAAGAATTACGAAACAATGCTCAAGGCGCCGAAGGAAAACCGGCCGTTGATGATCGCCAGCGGCGGCAACGACTACGACACCAAGTGGACCGACGTCATCAGCAAGAACGCGAAGGCCCAGACCTCGGCCATCAGCTTCCACTACTACACCATCCCGACCGGCAAGTGGGAAGGCAAGGGTGCAGCCACCGGCTTTGCCGAGCCGCACTGGATCTCGACCCTGGCGAACACCTTGAAAATCGATTCGATGATCAAGAACAACATCGCCGTGCTGGACAAGAACGATCCGGAGAAAAAGATTGGCTTGTACGTGGATGAATGGGGCACCTGGTACGACGTCGAGACCGGCACCACGCCCGGCTTCCTGTACCAGCAGAACACCTTGCGCGATGCGGTGGTGGCTGCGCTCAATTTCAACATTTTCCACCAGCATGCCGACCGCGTCCAGATGACCAATATCGCGCAGATGGTCAATGTGCTGCAGGCCATGATCCTGACGGAAAAGGACAAGATGCTCCTGACACCGACCTATCACGCCTTCCACATGTATGTGCCGTTCCAGGATGCGACGTCGCTGCCGGTGACGGTGGCACACGACCAGGCCTACACGCTGGGCGAGACGACGATTCCGGGCATCAGTGCCTCGGCGGCGCGCGCCAAGGATGGCAAGCTGTACCTGTCGCTGGTGAATACGAATCCGGGCCAGCCGGCTGATGTGGTGGTCAATGTGGCGGGCAAGCAGCTGGCCGGTGCAAACGGCCGCGTGCTGACGGCGACGGCCATGGACGCGCACAACACCTTCCAGAACCCGCAGGCCATCAAGCCGGCGCCGTTCAGTGCCAGGGCGAGTGGCGGTAAACTGACGGTTACCGTGCCGGCGAAAGCTGTCGTGGTGGTTGCGCTGGAAGGCTGATCAGCGTCTTTTTCGCTCAACCTTAACTTCGTCGTTCCCGCCGAGTGCCGCCTTGGCGCGGGAAGTCGTTTCTGGCAGTGCCAGGAACGACGGTTTTGAGTCTAACGGGAATCCATATGCGTCAATCCATCCAGCTATTCGTCTGCACCGCAGGCCTGCTCTTCACCACCGTCACCACCACCGTCCACGCCAAACAAGTCAGCGTCCACGACCCCGTCATGGCCAAGGAAGGCAAGACCTTCTACCTGTTCAGCACCGGCCCCGGCATCACCTTCTACAGTTCCGCCGACATGCGCAACTGGAAGGAAGAAGGGCGGGTCTTCCCCGGTGAACCCGCCTGGGCCAGGAAAGCCGCTCCCAGCTTCAACGACCATATCTGGGCACCGGACATCTACTTCCACAACGGTAAATACTACCTCTACTACTCCGTCTCCGGCTTCGGCAAAAACACGTCCGGCATCGGCGTGACCATCAACGCCACCCTGAACCCGCGCGCGGCCAACTATCAATGGCAAGACCAGGGCATGGTCCTGCAATCGATCCCCGGACGCGACAACTGGAACGCCATCGACCCCAATATCGTCGACGACAGCAGCGGCACGCCGTGGATGTCGTTCGGCTCGTTCTGGAGCGGCATCAAGCTGGTCAAGCTCGACGCCTCCCGCACGCGCCTGGCCGAGCCGCAGGCCTGGCACACGATCGCCCAGCGCACGCGGCCGGCCGGCATCGCTGACGAAGAGGCTGGCCCGGCGGAAATCGAAGCACCGCACATCCTCCAGAAGAATGGCTATTACTACCTGTTCGTCTCCTGGGGCCTGTGCTGCAAGAAGGAAGCGAGCACCTACCACGTGGTGATGGGCCGCTCGAAGGACGTCACCGGCCCCTATCTCGACCGCGCCGGCAAGGACATGGCCAAGGGCGGCGGCTCGCTGCTCATCGAAGGCAATGCGCAGTGGAAGGGTGTCGGCCACAACAGCGCCTACAGCATCGACGGCAAGGACCTGCTGGTGATGCACGCCTACGAAACGGCCGACAACTACCTGCAAAAGCTCAAAATCCTCGACATGAAGTGGGACAAGGATGGCTGGCCGTCGGTCGATGCGCAAGACCTGAACCGCTACCAGAGCAAGCAATAGTAAGGACGCCATGAAACACCTCCTTGCAGCCGCGCTGATGGCGGCGTGCGCACTGCCGGCCATCGCCGCCGAACGCTTTGCGCTGGCCGACGTGCGCCTCACCGCCAGCCCTTTGCTCGACGCCCAGAACACCAACCTGCGCTACCTGATGGCGCTCGAACCCGACAAGCTGCTGGCGCCGTTTCGCCGTGAAGCCGGTCTTCCGCTCAAGCAGGAAAGCTATGGCAACTGGGAGTCGAGCGGGCTCGACGGCCACATGGGAGGCCATTACCTGTCGGCCATGGCGCTGATGGCCGCAGCCAGCGGCGACAAGGAAGTGCTGGCACGCCTGAACTACACCATCGCCGAACTCAAGAAGTGCCAGGATGCGAACGGCAACGGCTATCTGGGCGGCATTCCGGGCGGCAGCGATGCATGGCAAGCCATCGCCAAGGGCAAGCTGGAGGCGGACAACTTTTCGGTCAACGGCAAGTGGGTTCCCTGGTACAACCTGCACAAGGTCTACGCGGGCTTGCGCGACGCTTATCATTACGCCGGCAACGAGGACGCGCGCGCGATGCTGATCGCGCTGTCGGACTGGGCCTTGAAGCTGACCGCCACGCTCACGCCGCAACAGATGCAAGCGATGCTGCGCAGCGAGCACGGCGGCATGAACGAAGTCTTCGCCGACGTCTACCAGATGACGGGCGACAAAAAATACCTGGAATTGGCGAAGCGCTTTTCGCACCAGGCGATCCTGGAGCCGCTGCTGACGTCCCAGGACAAGCTGACCGGCCTGCACGCGAACACGCAAATTCCCAAGGTCATCGGTTTTCAGCGCATCGGCGAGCTGAGCGGTGAGCCGAAGTGGCATGATGCCGCCCGCTATTTCTGGACCACGGTACGCGAACGGCGCACGGTCGCCATCGGCGGCAACAGCGTGAAGGAACACTTCCACGACGATCAGGATTTTTCGCCGATGGTAAACGAGGTGGAGGGGCCCGAGACCTGCAACACCTACAATATGCTGCGCCTTACCGAGATGCTGTTCCTCAAGGACCAGCAGGTGCGCTACACCGATTATATGGAGCGGGCGCTGTACAACCACATCCTGTCGTCGCAGCGGCCCTCGGACGGCGGCTTCGTGTATTTCACGCCCATGCGGCCGAATCATTACCGCGTGTATTCGCAAGCCGACAAGGCGATGTGGTGCTGCGTCGGGTCCGGTATCGAAAGCCAGTCGAAGTACGGCGAATTCATCTACGCGCACGATGGCGACGCGCTGTTCGTCAACCTGTTCATTCCCTCGACCTTGCACTGGCGCGCGCAGGACGTGAAGCTGACCCAGAGCACGCGCTTTCCGGACGAAGGCAAGACGCGGCTGACGATGGAGTCGGACAAGCCATTCACGCTCAAGCTGCGCTATCCGGGCTGGGTCAAGCGCGGGGCGATGCAGGTGAGGGTCAACGGCACGGCGGTGAAGGTCGACGCCGAGCCGGGTGCTTATGTGAGCCTGCGGCGCGCGTGGCGCAAGGGCGACACGGTCGATGTGACCTTGCCGATGCACACGACGCTGGAGCAAATGCCGGACAAGACCGACTATTACGCCGTCCTGCACGGTCCGATCGTGCTGGCGGCCAAGACCCGGTTGTTCGCCGGCGAAAAGCTGAACTTTGCCGCCGACGCGTCACGCATGGGGCATATTGCGTCGGGGCCGGTGTGTCCGCTGGAGGCTGCGCCGATTTTTGTGAGCAATACGCGCGATTTCGTCGCCCGGTTCAAGCCGGTCAAGGGCGAAGCGCTGACCTTCACGGCGCCGGGGCTGATTCGGGGCAAGGGCGCGGGAAGCTTGCGGCTGATTCCGTTTTTCCGGCTGCACGATTCGCGCTACATGGTGTACTGGCCCTTCTCGACGCCAGCCAATCTGGCGGTGACGCAGGCGGCAACCGCACGCGGCGAGGCGGAACGGCTGGCGCTCAATGCGCTGACCATCGACCAGGTGGCGCCGGGAGAGCAGCAGCCGGAGTCCGATCACGGCTATGAGGCGCAAGGGGGCGACGCGGGCGTGAACAAGGGCAAACACTGGCGGCACGCGAGCGGATGGTTCAGCTATGTACTGAGCGACCCGCAGCTGGAAGCAGCTGCGCTCAGGCTCAGTTTTTCGACGCTGGATGCGGGACGCAAGTTCGATGTGGTGGTCAATGGCGAGACGATCGCGGCGGTTGAGCTCGATGCGCCACCGGGGCAGGAGATATATACGCGCGATTTCGCGATTCCGAAGCCTATCGTCGCAGCCTCGGGCGGAAAAATGGTAGTGAAGTTTGTAGCGAGGCCCGGGTCGATCGCGGGCGGGTTATATAGCGTTCGCTTGTTGCGCGCTGGCTGATCTTCGATTTGCGTCGTTCCCGCGGGAACGACGCTGCAGTGGCTAGGCACGATGCACCGATACCTTTTCGGATATCGCAGATGTGAAAAAATTGATTGGATGGCTATGTGACTTTCTCCTAACATACAATAATAAAACGGAGTCCCGAATTCCACCCCTAATAACAGGAGACAACACATGAACACCACCCGCAGGGCCGTTCTGGCCACCGCATTGCTCGGCGCTTTCGCCACGTTACCCGCTCTCGCCGCAAAACCGCTGACCATCGGCTTTTCGCAAGTCGGCGCCGAAAGCGAATGGCGCACGGCCAATACCCTGTCGATCAAGGATGCCGCCAAGAAGGAAGGCATCAACCTGAAATTTGCCGACGCCCAGCAGCGCCAGGAAAACCAGGTCAAGGCGATCCGCTCCTTCATCGCCCAGCGCGTCGATGTGATTGCCTTCTCGCCGGTCGTGGAATCGGGTTGGGAAACCGTGCTGCGCGAAGCCAAGGCAGCAAAAATCCCCGTCATCCTCACCGATCGTGCTGTCAACGTCACCGATCAGTCGCTGTACGCCTCCTTCATCGGTTCCGACTTCGTCGAAGAGGGCCGCCGCGCCGGCCGCTGGCTGCTCGAACGCGCCGCCAAAACCCCCGATCGCACCTTCAACATCGTGGAACTCCAGGGCACCGTCGGCTCGGCGCCAGCCATCGACCGCAAGAACGGCTTTGCCGAAGTCATCGCCGCCAATCCCAAGCTGAAAATCACGCGCTCCCAGACCGGCGACTTTACCCGCGCCAAGGGCAAGGAAGTGATGGAAGCTTTCCTCAAGGCACAGGGCAAGAGCATCAACGTGCTCTACGCGCACAACGACGACATGGCCATCGGCGCCATCCAGGCGATTGAAGAGGCCGGCCTCAAGCCCGGCGTCGATATCCTGGTGATCTCGATCGACGGTGTGAAGGGGGCATTCCAGGCCATGATCGCCGGCAAGATGAACGTCACGGTCGAGTGCAGCCCGCTGCTCGGACCGCAACTGATGTCGATCGCGCGCGATGTCGTGGCAGGCAAGCCCGTGCCGAAGCGCATCACAACGGTCGAGGGCGTGTTCCCGGCTGAAGTGGCTGCCAAGGAACTGCCAAACCGCAAATACTAGGCCGCACCATGAGTGAGGCATGGCAAGCCGCGGCCCCGGTGCTGGAGCTGCGCGGCATCAGCAAGCAATTTCCCGGCGTGAAGGCTCTGAGCGATGTGGGCCTGAAACTCTACGCGGGCGAAGTCCACACCCTGATGGGCCAGAACGGCGCCGGCAAGTCCACCCTGATCAAGGTGCTGACGGGCGTGTATGCGCCCGACAGCGGCACCATCGTCATGGAAGGGCAGGAGATCCGCCCGGGCTCGACCCAGGATGCGCAGCGCCTCGGCATCAGCACCGTGTATCAGGAAGTGAACCTGTGCCCGAATTTGTCGGTGGCCGAGAACATTTTTATCGGGCGCTATCCGCGCAAGTTCGGCATGGTGGACTGGGCCGGCATGCGCGCGCAGGCCGCCGTCTTGCTGGAGCAGCTTGAAGTGCGCATCGACGTGCGCGCCCAGTTGTCCAGCTTTCCGCTGGCGATCCAGCAGATGGTGGCCATTTCGCGCGCGCTCAACATTTCCGCGCGCGTACTCATTCTCGACGAACCGACCTCCAGCCTCGACGAGGCGGAAGTGCAACTGCTGTTCCGCGTGCTGCGCAAACTGCGCGACCAGGGCATGGCGATCCTGTTCGTCACCCATTTCCTGGACCAGACGTATGCGATCTCGGACCGTATCACCGTCATGCGCAACGGCGAACGCGAGGGCGAATATGCCTGCGCCGAACTGTCGCGCCTGGCGCTGGTGAACAAGATGGTGGGCGCGCCCGATGCCAGCGAGCATCCGGCCGAGATGGTCCATGCGGGCGCCGCGCAGGCAGCGCCAGCGACCTTGCTGCAAGCCCGCGGCCTGGGACGCAAGGGCGCGCTGGCGCCGCTCGACCTCGACCTCCGCGCCGGCGAAATGCTGGGCCTGTGCGGGCTGCTCGGTTCCGGCCGCACCGAGGCGGCGCGCCTGCTGTTCGGGGCCGACAGGGCCGACAGCGGCACGATCCGCATCGGCGAGCGTACCCAGCCGTTCGGCTCGCCGCGCGACGCCATCGAAGCCGGCATCGGCTTTTGCTCGGAAGACCGCAAGCACGAGGGCGCGATCCTGGAACTGTCGGTGCGCGAGAACATGATCCTGGCGCTGCAAGCGCGCGCCGGCATGCTGCGTGCGATTCCCTTGCGCCAGCAGCAGGCGCTGGCGCAGGACTATGTAAAGTGGCTGGGCATCAAGACTGCCGATATCGACACGCCGATCGGATCATTGTCCGGCGGAAATCAGCAAAAAGTGCTGCTGGCGCGCTGGCTGGTGACCGCGCCGGCGATGCTGATCCTCGACGAACCCACGCGCGGCATCGATGTGCGCGCCAAACAGGAAATCATGGATTACGTTAGTGGACTTTGTCGCAAAGGGATGGCAATTCTGTTCATCTCCTCCGAACTCCCTGAAGTTCTGCGCTGCAGCGACCGCCTGGTCGTGATGCGCGACCGCAAGGCATGCGGCGAATACCAGCGCGGCGAACTGGACGACACGTCGGTGCTGCAAGTTATTGCCGGAGAAACGGCGTGACGGCCGCGCAGGCACAGGCCGCATCGAAGGACGACGCGTCGGCAACGCTGGCGTCGCTGCTGCGCCATCCGCTGTTTCGTCCGCTGGCGGCGCTGGCGGTCCTGCTGCTGATCGACCTGATCACCATCCCCGGCTTTTTTCATCTGTCGATCAAGGATGGCCACCTGTACGGCAGCCTGGTCGATATCGTCAACCGCGCCGCGCCGCTGATGCTGGCCGCGCTCGGCATGACCCTGGTGATCGCCACGCGCGGCATCGATATTTCGGTCGGCGCCGTGGTGGCGCTGTCGGGCACGGTGGCGGCCATGCTGATCGGCGGCGGTCCGCAGGCCGAGACGCCGCTGGTGTGGGCGCTGGCGGCCGCCATGGGCGCGGCCCTGCTGTGCGGACTGTGGAACGGGGTGCTGGTGTCAAGCCTGGGCTTGCAGCCGATCGTGGCCACCTTGATCCTGATGGTGGCGGGCAGGGGACTGGCGCAGCTGCTGACCGACGGGCAAATCGTCACCGTCTATTACGAACCCTTCTTTTTCCTCGGCGGCGGCTACTTTGCCGGCTTGCCGTTTTCGCTGACGGTGGTGGCGCTGGTGTTCGCGGCCATCGCGCTGATGATGCGCAAAACCGCGCTCGGCCTGTTCATCCAGGCGGTCGGCATCAATCCGGTGGCGGCGCGCCTGGCGGGCCTGAAGACGGCGTCGCTGATCGTTTTTGTCTACGTGTTCTGCGCCGCCTGCGCCGGGCTGGCCGGGCTGATGATCAGTTCCAACATCAAGAGTGCGGATGCGAACAATGCCGGCCTGCTGCTCGAACTCGACGCCATCCTGGCCGTCACCCTGGGCGGCACCTCGCTCGCTGGCGGCAAGTTCAGCCTGGTCGGCAGCGTGATCGGCGCGCTGATCATCCAGACCCTGACCTACACCATCTACTCGCTCGGCGTGCCGCCGGAAGTGAACATGGTGGTCAAGTCGGTCGTCGTGTTTCTCGTGTGCCTGTCGCAATCGGCTGAGTTCAAACAATTGTTTTCGCGTGCGAGGGCTGCATGAAATCGCCTTACTTCACCCCGCTGGTCACGGTCGTCCTGCTGCTGGCCATGCTCGGCATCGGCGGCGCCGTGTATCCGGGCTTGCTGTCGGTCCAGGTGATTCTGAACTTGCTGATCGACAATGCGTTCTTGCTGGTGCTGGCCATCGGCATGAGCTTTGTGATTCTGTCCGGCGGCATCGACCTGTCGGTCGGCTCGGTGCTGGCGCTGGCCACCATGATCTCGGCCTGGCTGCTGCAGGTGGCGCACTGGCCGCCGCAGGCCGTGATCGCCATCGTGCTGCTGCTGGGCGCGCTGTTCGGCGGCGGCATGGGCGCGATGATTCATTACTTCAAGCTGCAACCGTTCATCGTGACCCTGGCCGGCATGTTCCTGGCGCGCGGTCTGTGTTACCTGATCAGCATCAACTCGATCACCATCGAGGATCCGCTGTACCTGGCCATGTCGCAAACCCAGCTGGGCTTTTTGGGCGGCTTCGTCTCGCCGAGCGCGCTGATCGCGCTGCTGATGCTGGCGCTGGCCATTTTCCTGGCCCACTTTACCGCCTTCGGGCGCGGCGTGTACGCCATCGGCGGCAACGAGCAGTCGGCCCTGATGATGGGCTTGCCGGTGGCGCGCACCAAGGTGCTGGTGTACGCCTTCAGCGGCTTTTGCGCGGCGCTGGCGGGGGTGCTGTTCTCGTTCTACATGCTGTCGGGCTACGGCCTGCATGCCCAGGGCACCGAACTCGATGCCATCGCCGCGGTCGTCATCGGCGGCACCTTGCTCAGCGGCGGATATGGCTATGTGGCTGGCGCGCTGTCCGGCGTGCTGGTGCTGGGCACGATCCAGACGCTGATCGCCTTCGACGGCACGCTCAGCTCGTGGTGGACCAAGATCGTCATCGGCGCCTTGCTGTTCGTGTTCTGCGTGGTCCAGCGCCTGATGGCCATGGGCGCTGCGCGGCGCGCGGCCCGGCCCGGCCTGCGCGGCCCGACCTGAACTCATTCCAACTACCAGCAACAGGAGACATACATGATCAAATACGCACTGGGCGCACTCGCGCTCGGCTTCGCCACGGGCCTTGCCTCGGCGGCGAACCCGATCGTCAGCAATATCTTCACGGCCGACCCGGCGGCGCTGGTCGACAAGGGCCGCGTGTATCTGTACGTCGGCCACGACGAAGCCGAGCTTGAGGGCAAGGATTACGTGATGAAGGAATGGCGCGTGTATTCCTCATGCGACATGAAAACGTGGAAAGACCACGGCTCGCCGGTGCAGTATTCGACCTTCAAGTGGGCCGGGCGCGATGCCTGGGCGGGCGACGTGGCCAAGCGTAACGGCAAATATTATTTCTACTCCACGGTCGATCACAAGACCATTCCCGGCAAGGCCATCGGCGTGGCCGTGTCCGACAGCCCGACCGGACCGTTCGTCGATGCGCGCGGCAGCGCCCTGGTGAGCAACGACATGACCAAACACACCGACATCTTGTGGGATGACATCGACCCGGGCGTGTTCATCGATACCGATGGCCAGGCCTGGCTGTACTGGGGCAACACCGTGCTCAAATACGCCAGGCTGAAGAGCAACATGACCGAGCTCGACGGCCCGATCATGACGCACACGATCGATTCCTTTACCGAAGCGCCGTATGTGCACAAGCGCGGCGCCACCTACTACCTGTCGTACTCGCGCTATTTCCCTGAAGAGATGGTCTACGCCATCAGCACCAGCCCGGCCGGACCGTGGACCTTCAAGGGCGTGATCATGGACAAGAACGAGAAGGTCAAGACCATTCACCAGGCGATCATCGACTTCAACGGCAAGTTCTACGTGTTCTATCACAACGCCAATTTGCCGGGTGGGGGCGAATTCAGGCGCTCGGTGGCGGTGGAAGAGTTGCATTACAACGCCGATGGCAGCATCAAGTTCGTGCCGCAAACAGCCAGCGGTCCGGCCGCCAACCCGTCGCCGGGCTGCCAATGATATCCGGATCGGTATGTTGCAGTGCATACCGATATTATTTAGGGGTATGATCCCATGATGGAGACACTCAACCCCAACTGGTTTTTAAAGGCGCGCCTCAAGACGCGACAATTGCTGCTGCTGATCGCGCTCGACGACCACCGCAACATCCACCGCGCCGCCGAGGCGCTGCACATGACCCAGCCGGCGGCCTCGAAGCAGATCAAGGATCTGGAAGAGATGCTCGACGTCAAGCTCTTCGATCGCTTGCCGCGTGGGATGGAGCCGACCATGTTCGGCGAAACCATGGTGCGCCACGCCCGCATGGCGCTGACCAGCCTGGCGCTGGCGCACGATGACATCCTGGCCCTCAAGGCCGGGCTGGCGGGGCAGGTGGAGGTCGGCGTGATCATGACGCCGGCCATGGCGCTGCTGCCGCGTGCGATTGCGCGGATCAAGCAGCATGCGCCCATGCTGCGGATCGGCGCGCATGTAGAAGCGAGCAATATCCTGCTCGACAAGCTGCAGCACGGCACGCTCGACTTCATGATCGGGCGCATCCTCGAAAAAGAGAATTCCGCCGGCCTGATCTATGAAGAATTGAACGAGGAGCCAGCTTGCGCGGTGGTGCGCGTCGGCCATCCGCTGCTGGAGGTCGACCAGCTGGAGTTGAAGCACATCGCCGGCCAGCCCTGGATCCTGCCGCCGCACGGCAGCATTTTGCGCCACCGTTTCGACATGATGTTCCGCCGCGCCGGGCTCGATATTCCGGTCAACGTGGTCGACACCACGGCGCTGCTGCTCATTACGGCGCTGCTGCAGCAGACCGATTCGCTGCACGTGATGCCGGTCGACGTGGCGCAGTATTACGCCTCGCTCAATGTGCTGAGCATCCTGCCGATCGAGTTGCCGTGCAAGATGGATGCCTTCGGTATCATCCGCCAGAAAGACCATCTGCTATCGCCGGGCGCGGAACTGCTGCTGCAGGCGGTGCGCGACACCGCGCAGGAAATGGTTTGAGCCTCCCACCACCTTTGCGAGTACCTTCATGAGCAACGACATGACCCCCGTGCGACCGCGCGAGATCACCCTGCGTTTCCTGGCCGAGCCCACCGACGTCAATTTCGGCGGCAAGGTGCACGGCGGCGCCGTGATGAAATGGATCGACCAGGCCGGCTACGCCTGCGCGGTCGGCTGGAGCGGCTATTACTGCGTCACCGTGTATATCGGCGGCATCCGCTTCTATAAACCGATCTTCATCGGCCAGATCGTGGAAGTGAAGGCGATGGTTGTTCATACAGGCAACTCCAGCATGCACATCGCCATCGATGTCTCGGCCACGGAACCGAAGACCGGCGCGCGCCAGCGCACCACGCGCTGCCTGATCGTGTTCGTGGCGGTCGACAATGCCGGCGACACCGTCAAGGTGCCGGCCTGGACCCCTGTCGACGAAGACGACAAGCGCTTCGAGCAGTACGCCATCCATATGGCCGCGTTGCGTAAAGAGCAAGAAGACGAACTGCAGGCGACGGAAACCGCGCCGCCTGTGTGACAGGAACGCCACAGTTTGTTGGTTTTTGGTGAAAACTTTTCAATTTCCAAACAGTTATGTTCGCTACCGAACCGAACCACTGTTGTGAATAAGGAATAGTGGATACCGAGCTAAGCACAAAAGCATTAGCGATACACGACATCAGCGATAAACCATCCGGGCAGCCAGTCTGTCCGACACATACATACGAGAGAATACAACATGACCCTGACTAAGAAAATCGGTACTCTGAGCGCAATCGGCTTCGCAATGCTGGCAGGACAAGCGTCGGCACAAGACCAGTTCGTGAATCCAGAGTGGGCAAACAGCGCCACCTACATCGGTGCCGGTATCGGCCAGTCGCGCAGCTACACCAAGGCGGCTCCAGTGATCAAGAACCTGAACGGTCAGGGCGGCATGGTCAATTCGTGGCGCACCGACGAAAAAGACATGGGTTACAAATTGTTTGTTGGTAAGCAACTGAGCCGCTACTTCGCAGTGGAAGCCGGTTTCTTTGACCTGGGCAACTTCAACGTCAAGACCACCAACAACTTCGGCGGCGTTGTCAACGCCGAGCAGAAGTACAAGGGCGTGAACCTGGACATGATCGCGCAACTGCCGATGAGCGAGCGTTTCTCGGTCTATGGCCGTGCCGGTATGCATTACACCAAGGCATCGACCCGTTTCACCGGTAACCGCGCTGTCGGTTTGTTCGCTGGCGAAAAGAGCGAGAAGAAGCTGAACCCGAAATTCGGCGTTGGCCTGGAATACAAATTCACCGAAGCGCTGGCCCTGCGCGCCGAAGCTGAAAACTATCGCATCGACGACGCACTGCGCAGCAACGGCAACACCAAGCTGTACTCGATGAACCTGGTCTACAAGCTGGGCCGTCCGGCAGCATCGGCACCAGTGCCAGCACCGGCGCCAGCGCCAATGCCGGAAGCCACGCCAGCACCAGCGCCGGCACCAATGCCAGCACCAGCGCCGGCACCAGTGCCAGTGTCGGAAAAAGTCTCGTTCGCTGCTGAAGCCCTGTTCGACTTCGACAAATCGGTTGTCAAGCCAGAAGGCAAAGCCGCTCTGGACGATCTGCTGAACAAGCTGCAAGGCATGAACACCGAAGTCATGGTTACCGTTGGCCACACCGACTCGGTCGGTTCGGACGCGTACAACCAGAAACTGTCGCTGCGCCGCGCTGAAGCCGTGAAAGCCTACATCGTGTCGAAAGGCGTGGAAACGTCGCGCGTCTACACCGAAGGCAAGGGCGAGTCCCAGCCAGTTGCTGACAACAAATCGGCAGAAGGCCGCGCTAAAAACCGTCGCGTGACGGTTGAAGTGGTCGGTACCCGTACCACCGCCAAGTAAGCTTCCGCTGTACTGAAAAAGCCGCCGTGCCCGCAAGGGCCGGCGGCTTTTTTGCATTAACGGCTGAGTGTGTTGCTACGGTAATGAATATTTTTCGGTTTAAAGGCCTATGTACGATGGCGAACGGAGCGGGGGGTGACAAAAGGCAATAGTGAATGACGTTGCCGCTGTCCGGCCACATGCCCCAACCCAAAGGAATAAAAATGAAAATCATGACACATGCGAGGGCGCTGATCTGCACCGCAGGCTTGCTCGCCGTTTCCCTCCTCGCCGCATGCGGCGGCGGCGGCGATCAGGGCCGCGACCCGATTCTTGGCCAGCCGGCCGCTGCCCTGGTCAGCGTCGCCGTTACGCCAGCCAACGCCACGGTCCTTACCACTGAAACGCGCCAGTTCACCGCCACCGCCACCTATGCCGATGGCACATCGCGCGACGTGACGTCGACCTCGGCCTGGCTGTCCGCCTCGCCCGGCATTGCCGGCGTGAGCGCCGCCAACGGCCTGGCCACCGGCGTGACTGCCGGCAGCGCCGCCATCAGCGCCACCTTTTCCAGCAAGACCGGCGCCGCCACCCTGGTCGTGACGGCACCGGTGCCGCCGCCTCCGCCCGTGGTGACCTTGTCGTCCATCGCGATCACGCCGGCGACTGCGTCCATCTTAGTGGGCTCGACCCAGCAATTCATCGCCATCGGCACCTATTCGGACAAGTCGACCGCCATCATCACCAATTCGGTGACCTGGAACTCGGCCACCAACGCCAATGGCACGATCGCCGCATCCGGCATGGCCTCCGGCGTCGCCGCCGGCACCACCGCGATCAGCGCCAGCGGCGGCGGCCAGACCGCCAGCGCCGTCCTGACGGTCACCGCGGTGCCAGTCGTTCCACCAGTCGTGCCGCCAGTCGTGCCGCCAGTCGTACCGCCAGTCGTGCCGCCAGTGGTGCCGCCGGTCGTGCCACCAGTGGTGCCGCCGGTCGTTCCACCAGTGGTGCCGCCAGTCGTGCCGCCAGTCGTACCACCAGCCGCCGACATCAGCCTGGGCCGTGCAGCCAGCTTTGCCGTGCTCGCAGGTACGTCGATCACCAATAATTCCGGTGGTACCACCCTGGTCACCGGTGACGTCGGTGCACCTTCGCAAACCACCGCGCCAACCCAGTCCGCCGGCTACGCCAACTACAGCTCCGGCCCGATCCTGGCGGGCGCACTGGAAGACTTGCAAGTTGCCGTGACCAGCGCCAACAGCCAGACCTGCACCGTCAGTTCCGCTTCCGGTGTCGATCTCGGCGGGCTGGTGCTCACCCCGGGCGTGTATTGCTACGCCGGCGCCATCAGCATCACCGGCACGCTGACCCTCAACGGTCCCGGCGTCTACATCTTCCGCACCGCTTCGACGCTCAACAGCACGGCCAATGCCATCGTGGCGCTGACCGGCGGCGCATCGGACGGCAGCCTGTACTGGATTCCGGCCGGACCGACCACCCTCGGTGCCAACGGCGTCTTCAAGGGATCGATCCTGAGCCAGTCGGCCGCCATTACCGTCGGCGACAACACGAGCCTGTTAAGCGGCCGTGCACTGAGCGGCGCCGCGGTCACCCTGCGCAATAACAAGATCAGCAAATAATTCACAAACAAGCAGCCAACAAGCCGACTTAACATTTTCCGAAAGCACATCATGACAATAGCAAAACACATCGGCGCCCTGAGCGTCATCGGCTGCGCCCTTCTGGCGAGCCAGGCGGCACGGGCGGACGAGCCCTTCGTCAACCCGGAGTGGGCCAACAGCGCCTGGTACATCGGCGCCGGCATCGGCCAATCGCGCGCCAATATCGACAATGAGCGCCTGACGCGCAGCCTGACCGCCAATGGCGCCAGCCTGAACTCGTTCAAGGTCGACGAGCGCGACCTGGCCTACAAGCTGTTCGTCGGCAAGCAGCTGAACCGCTACTTTGCGGTCGAGGCCGGCTTTTTCGATCTGGGCAAGTTCGGCTTCGATGCGAGCACGTCCCAAAATGGCCGCCTGGTTGGCGAAGCGGGCTTTCGTGGCGTGAACATGGATCTGGTGGCGCAGCTGCCGATGTCCGACCGTTTTTCGGTGCTGGGCCGGATCGGCATGAACTACGCCAAGGCCAGCACGCATTTCAGCGGCAACCGTCTGTTCGCGGTGACCAATCCCCACCCGAGCGAGCGCAAGCTCAATGCCAAGGCCGGACTGGGCCTGGAATTCAAGTTCAGCGAAGCGCTGGCCCTGCGCGGCGAAGTCGAGCGCTACCGCGTCAACGATGCCGTGGGCAACCGCGGCGATGTCGACATGGCGTCGCTCAGCCTGGTGTACAAGCTGGGTCGCCCCGCAGCGAGCCGGCCGGCACCGGTCGAGCCGATGCCGGCGCCAGCGCCAGTGACGGTCGCGCCGGCGCCGGCACCGGCTGCGCCAGCGCCTGCCGCGCCGGTGGCCGTATCGGAAAAAGTATCGTTCGCCGCCGAAGCGCTGTTCGACTTCGACAAGTCGGTGGTCAAGCCGGAAGGCAAGGCCGCGCTCGATGATTTGCTGAACAAGCTGCAAGGCATGAACACCGAAGTGATGGTCACCGTCGGCCATACCGATTCGGTCGGCACCGACGCCTACAACCAGAAGCTGTCGATGCGCCGTGCCGAAGCGGTGAAGGCGTACATCGTCTCGAAAGGTGTCGAGGCGGGGCGCGTGTACACGGAAGGCAAGGGCGAAACGCAGCCGGTTGCCGACAACAAGAGCGCCGAAGGCCGTGCCAAGAACCGCCGCGTGACGGTGGAAGTGGTCGGCACCCGCAGCGTCAACAAGTAATACCTCGCCAGCAACTGTTGCCTAACCGGGGTCAGAGCTCCGACTCGAAACATTTCTTAATTGGGGTCAGACCCCTTTTATGTCGGCGGCAATTTTGTTGCAAGGGCGGCGTGAGCGCGACATGCGCCGCCGCCCCATTTTTTTGCCGGAACAAGGCAATAAAAGAGCCCTGCAGGACTTTCCCGTTGTGTTTTAGTACAATGTTGCCAATCTTTAAGCCGTTATGTTCGCTGGCGCACGGAACACCCTGATGCGCAGGAGAATAGTGTTGAATACACCTCGTAACGGCGAGAAATTATCTTCCCAAGGACGCTTTAATGAACATCAAAAAATATACAACCACTCTGTTATGCGCGACCGGCCTGCTGGCCGTGTCCGTGCTGGCAGCTTGCGGCGGCAGCAGCGACCGCGGCCGCGATCCGATTCTGGGCCTGCCGGCCGCGGAACTGGTCAGCGTCACGGTCACGCCGCCAACGGCCACCGTGCTGACCGGCGCCAGCCAGCAATTCATCGCCACCGCCAGCTATGCCGACGGTACCTCGCGCAACGTGACCGATGTGTCGGTATGGGCCTCGGCCTCGCCTACCATCGCCCGCGTGACCCCGTCCGGCGGCCTGGCCACCGGCCTGACCCCTGGCAGCGCCGCCATCACCGCCGCCTTCGGCGCCAAAACCGGCGCGGCCACCCTGGTGGTCAACGCACAGGTACCGGTCAACCCGCCCGCGGTCATCAGCGTGACCGGCCTGTCGGTGACCCCGGCCGCCGCCAGCGTGCGCGTAGGCGCCAGCCAGCAGTTCACCGCGATCGCCACGTATTCCGACAGCTCGACCGCCGTCATCACGAATGACGTGAACTGGACCTCGGGCAGCACCGCCATCGCTACCGTTGCCGCTTCGGGCAGCGCGACTGGCGTTGCCGTCGGCAATACCGTGATCACGGCCAGCTCGGGCGACAAGAGCGCCACCGGCGCCCTGACCGTCACGCCTGCACTGATCATCGATCCGCCGCCGGTCGTTCCGCCAGTCGTTCCGCCAGTGGTGCCACCGGTCGTTCCGCCAGTCGTGCCACCAGTGGTGCCGCCAGTGACCAACCCGCCGGTCGTGACGCCACCAGTCATCGACGCACCTCTTGACGGCGGCATCGGCCTTGGCCGCGCACGCGAATTTGCCGTGCTGGCGGTAACCACCATCACCAACAACGCCGGCGGCACCACCCTGGTGACCGGTGACGTCGGTGCGCCGGTACAGAATGTCGAGCCGGCGCAGCCGCTGGGCTTCCGCAACGTCAAGTCCGGTTTCGAGCTGAGCGGTCCATATGAAGATCTGCAAATTGCCGTGATCAATGCCAATAACCGTCCTTGCGCGATCCTGTCGGACGCCGGCATCGACCTCGGTGGACTGGTGCTCCAGCCTGGCGTGTACTGCTATTCCGGCGCGATCAGCCTGACCGGCAAGCTGACCCTGAGCGGCAACGGCCCGTACATTTTCCGCGCCAAGTCGACCCTGACCACGATGGCCAACTCCAGCATTGAACTGATTAACGGTGCACGCGCCGACAATCTGTTCTGGGTGCCGGTCGAGGCGACCACGCTGGGCGCCAACAGCGCGTTCAAGGGAACTGTCCTGAGCCGTGGCGAAGACATCACGGTGGGCGACGGCGCCACGGTGTTGAACGGTCGTTTGCTGAGCGGCAAGGCTGTAACGCTGCGCAACAACAAGATCACCAAATAAGAAAAATTTTTGAGAGAGAGCAATGACATTCATTAAAAAAGCGGGCCTCATGGGCGCCATCGGCTGCGCCCTGGTCGCAGGGCAGGCAGCGGCAGCGGACGACGTCTTCATCAACCCGGAGTGGGCCAACAGCGCCTGGTACGTCGGCGGCAATATCGGCCAGACGCGCGCCAACGTCGACGACGTGCGCCTGATCCGCAGCCTGACCGCCAATGGCGCCGGCCTGAACTCGTTCACGGCCGACGAGAAAGATGTCGGCTACAAGCTGTACGTCGGCAAGCAGCTGAACCAGTACTTCGCGGTTGAAGCAGGCTTCTTCGACCTGGGCAAGTTCGGCTTCAAGTCGACCACTACCCAGAACGGCACGCTCAACGGCGAAGCCGGTTTCCGTGGCGTCAATCTGGACCTGGTGGCGCAAGTGCCGCTCTCGCAGCGCTTCTCGGTATTCGGCCGCGCCGGCATGAACTATGCCAAGGCGACCACGCGCTTCCATGGTAACCGCCTGTTCGCGGTGACCAATCCAAGCCCGAGCGAGCGCAAGCTCAACGCCAAGGCCGGCTTCGGCCTGGAATACAAGTTCAGCGAAGCGCTGGCCTTGCGCGGCGAAGTCGAGCGCTACCGTGTCAACGATGCCGTGGGCAACCGCGGCGATGTCGACCTGTTCTCGGTGGGCCTGGTCTACAAGATCGGACGTCCGGCTGCCAAGCCGGTCGCTCCGGTCGAGCCGGCGCCGGCGCCAGTGGTGCCGGTCGTGGCGCCGGCCGCGGCCCAGCCGCCGGCCGAGCCAGCCAAGCCGATGAATCCGGTCTCGGAAAAATCGACTTTCTCGGCCGAAGCCGTGTTTGCCTTCGATAGCTCGGTGCTGCGCCCGGAGGGCAAGGCATCGCTCGACGAGCTGCTGAGCAAGCTGCAAGGCATGGATGCCGACGTCATGATCACGGTCGGCCATACCGACTCGATCGGCCGCGCCGCGTACAACGAGAAGCTGTCGCTGCGCCGCGCCGCGTCGGTCAAGGCGTACCTGGTGTCCAAGGGCGTCGATGCCGCGCGCGTCTACACCGAAGGCAAGGGCGAAACCCAGCCGGTAGCCGATAACAAGACGGCGGAAGGCCGCGCCAGGAACCGCCGCGTGACGGTGGAAGTGGTCGGTACGCGCCGCTAAGCCGATCCGGCTTGCTGCACAAAAAAACCGCTGGGCTGCGTGCTCCGCGGTTTTTTTTCGTTTGTGGCCTGCGCTTGCGCGTGCCATCCATCAATTTTTGTGTGGCAGCGTACGGTCTGCGCAGGCGGACGGGCGTGTAATGGCGGCTGATCAATCATCGGCAGCTCCCCATGCGCAAGAAAAACGACGACGCCCCCGCCATCGCACCGTTGGCCCGGCCCGGCTTCGTCCAGGTGCGCGGCGCGCGCGAGCATAATCTGAAGAATGTCGACGTCGACATTCCGCGCGACGCGCTGGTGGTGTTTACGGGCGTGTCCGGTTCGGGCAAGTCCTCGCTCGCTTTCGGTACCCTGTACGCCGAGGCCCAGCGGCGCTACCTCGAATCGGTCTCGCCCTACGCGCGCCGGCTGTTCCACCAGATGCCGGTGCCGGAAGTGGACGATATCGACGGCCTGCCGCCCGCCGTCGCCCTGCAGCAGCAGCGCGGCTCGCCCACCACCCGCTCGTCGGTCGGCAGCGTGAGCACCTTGTCCAATTCCCTGCGCATGCTCTATTCGCGCGCCGGCGACTATCCGGCGCGCCAGCCGCTCCTGTACGCCGAATCGTTTTCGCCGAATACCCCGGAAGGGGCGTGCACCGAGTGCCATGGCCTGGGCCGCGTGTATCAGGTCACGGAACAGTCGATGGTCCCCGACGACAGCTTGAGCATCCGCCAGCGCGCCGTCGCCGCCTGGCCCACCGCCTGGCACGGCCAGAACCTGCGCGATATTCTCGTCACGCTCGGCTACGATGTGGACACGCCCTGGCGCGACCTGCCCAAAAAAGTGCGCAACTGGATCCTGTTCACCGACGAGCAGCCGACCGCGCCCGTGTATGCGGGCTTCACGCCCGACGAGGTGCGCGCGGCGCTCAAGCGCAAGGAAACGCCGAGCTACCAGGGCACCTTTACCGGCGCGCGCCGCTACGTGCTGCACACCTTCGCCACCACCGAAAGCGCATCGATGAAAAAGCGCGTGGCGCGCTACATGGTCAGCGCCGAATGTCCGCTGTGCCGCGGCAAGCGCCTGCGCCAGGAGTCGCTCTCGGTCACGTTTGGGGGCATGGACATCGCCGACATATCGCGCCTGCCGCTCGAACGCCTGTCAGCGCTGCTGCGGCCCTTCGCCGACGGCAGCGCGCCGCGCAATGCCAGGACGGCGTCGCTGCATCCGGAAAAAACCATCGTCACGCGCCGCATCGCCGAAGACCTGGTTGCGCGCCTCGACGTGCTGCTGGCGCTGGGCCTGGGCTACCTGTCGCTCGAACGCAGCACGCCGACCCTGTCGCCGGGCGAGCTGCAGCGCCTGCGCCTGGCGACCCAGGTGCGCTCGAACCTGTTCGGCGTGGTGTATGTGCTCGACGAGCCTTCCGCCGGCCTGCACCCGGCCGATACCGAAGCCTTGCTCACCGCGCTGGCCCAGCTCAAGGCGGCCGGCAATTCGCTGTTCGTGGTCGAGCATGCGCTCGACGTGATCCGCCACGCGGACTGGATTGTCGATGTCGGCCCGGAGGCGGGCGAGCAGGGCGGCCATGTCCTGTACAGCGGAGCGCCGGACGGCCTGCGCCACGTCGAGGCGTCGCACACGCGCCGCTATCTGTTCGCGGCCGATCCGCCGGCGCCGCGCACGCCGCGCGAGCCGTCGGCCTGGCTGCGCCTCGAAGGCGTCACCCGCAATAACCTCGACCGCCTCGATATCGACCTGCCGCTCGGCGTGCTGGCCAGCGTGACCGGCGTGTCCGGCTCGGGCAAATCGACGCTGGTCAGCCAGGTGCTGGTGGAGCTGGTGGGCGCCGCGCTCGGCCAGCCGCAGGCGGCGCAGGCCGACGAGGGCGAGGAGCCGGAACACGAAGAAGTCATTCCGACCGAAGGACGCATCGTCTCGGGCATGGAGCACATCAAGCGCCTGGTGCGGGTCGACCAGAAGCCGATCGGGCGCACGCCGCGTTCCAACCTGGCCACCTACACCGGCCTGTTCGACCATGTGCGCAAGCTGTTCGCGGCCACCAAGACCGCGCGCGCCCGGCGCTACGACGCGGGCCGCTTTTCGTTCAACGTGGCCAAGGGGCGCTGCGAGCATTGCGAGGGCGAGGGCCAGGTCATGGTCGAACTGCTGTTCCTGCCCAGCGTGTACGCGCCATGCCCGACCTGCAACGGCGCGCGCTACAACGCCAAGACGCTGGAAGTGACTTACAACGACAAGAATATCGCCGAGGTGCTGGGCATGACGGTCGATGCCGCCGCCGCGTTCTTTGCCGATGAAGCGCCGGTGGCGCGCTCGCTCGACGTGCTGCGCGATGTCGGCCTGGGCTACCTGCGCCTCGGCCAGCCGGCCACCGAGCTGTCGGGCGGGGAGGCGCAGCGCATCAAGCTGGCCACGGAGCTGCAGCGCGCCGCGCGCGGGAGCATGCTGTACATACTCGACGAGCCCACCACCGGCTTGCATCCGTCCGACGTCGACAAGCTGCTGGTGCAGCTGGAACGGCTGGTCGAAGCGGGCAACAGCGTCATCGCGGTCGAACACAATATGCGGGTCGTCGCCGCCAGCGACTGGGTGATCGACATCGGACCGGGCGCCGGCGAAGCGGGCGGCAAGGTGGTGTGTTCCGGGCCGCCGGCCGTACTGGCGCGCGAAAGACGCAGCCGCACCGCGCCTTATCTCGGCAAATTCATGGCGGCGAAAAGCTGATGTGTGCCGGTGCGCGCACGTGCGACGGAATCGGAAGAAAATGAAGGTCGCGCCACAGGCGCGACGAGATCAGCCGCGCAGCGTGGGCTCGCAGACTGGGGCTGCGTCGCCAGAGAGGCGACGCGCAGGCAACTCGTTACCGCAGGAAATACTGGACATCCGTGCGCTTAGTGGAAAAACAGCGCCGCCGCGGTACCGCTTAACACATCGGTCGAGCACAGCAGGTACGTTGCGGCGCCTGCCAGGGTGACGTGCAGGGCGGCCCAAGTCAGTGGAAATAAGCGCATCATGATGTCCTCCAGTCGTGCGTTAAGGGAATTGCTTTCGGTATGTGATCATCTTAGTCAAGGTTCTCTGTAGAAACTATCGGCAAAACGTCCGACGCAATGTAGGACGTTGGCTCGCCAGTTTTGCTGTTGCCGTTCTCCTACGAAAAATGTAGGCGACGTCCTATGGTGCACCATGTGTGTGCGCCATAAAGTTGTGACATGACTACTCACAACCAACAACTCCTCCACAACGGCGCCCGCGCCGCCCGCCGCCATACCATCAACAAGCTGCTGCGCTCGATTTTCGGGGTGGAGAGTTTGCGGGATGGCCAGCAACAAGTGATCGACAGCGTCCTCGACGGCAAGGACACGCTCGCGATCATGCCTACCGGCAGCGGTAAATCGCTGTGCTATCAGATTCCCGCACGCATCCTGGATGGGACCACGGTTGTCGTCTCGCCTTTGATTTCTCTCATGAAAGATCAGCTCGAAAAGCTCGATGCGCTCGGCGTGCGCGCCGTGCAGGTCAACAGCAGCCTGACGCGCGAGGAGGAAGACGCGGCCATGGAGGGCATCCGCGCCAGCTTTCACGAAATCGTGTTCTGCACGCTGGAGCGCTTGTCGACGCCATCGTTCCTTGAAGCGCTCAAGGAAATCAAGGTGGCCCTGGTGGTGATCGATGAGGCGCACTGCATTTCCCAGTGGGGCCACGATTTCCGTCCGGCGTACCTGGAGATGGCGGCCGCCATCGACGCGCTGAAACGCCCGCCCGTGCTGGCGCTGACCGCCACCGCCACCGACGATGTGGTGGCCGACATCGCCCGCCAGCTTGGCCGGGCGCGCATGAACGTCGTCAATACGGGCATCTACCGTCCCAACCTGCACTACCGCGTGGCCCAGGTCACCAACAACGACGAGCGCTATGCGCGCGCGCTGGAATACGTACAGGCGTCCGGGGGCGTGGGCATTGTGTACGCGGCCACCGTCAAGGCGGCCGAAGAGATGCTCGACATTTTGGTGGGCGCCGGCGAAAGCGCCACGCTCTATCACGGCAAGCTGCCCGCCGCCGAACGCAAGCGCAACCAGGATGAATTCATGTCCGGCGCAAAGCGGGTGATGGTCGCCACCAACGCCTTCGGCATGGGCATCGACAAGCCCGACACCCGTTTCGTGCTGCACCTGCAGCTGCCCGCCAATCTCGAAGCCTACTACCAGGAGTCCGGCCGCGCCGGGCGCGATGGGCTCGACGCCGAGTGCACCCTGCTGTACTTCCAGGACGACAAGCGCCTGCAGCAGTTCTTCCTCGTGAAGCACTACCCGACCGCGAACGACCTGAAAGCGGTCTACGATTCGGTATGCGCGATGGCGCAGGAAGAGAAGGTCAGTTTCGACCGCTTGAACGACGAACTGGACGAACTGGCCTCGGGCAAGCTGAAAATCTGCCTCAAGCTGCTCAAGGACGGCAAGCTGCTGCGCCAGAACCGCAAGCTCGAATACACCGTGACGCCAAAGGAGGCCGGCGCCGATCTGTTCGAGGAGCTGTCCGCCATCTACGCACGCAAGCAGGAACGCGACCGCGAATCGCTGGAGCAGATGGTATCGTATGCAGTCAGCGGTTTTTGCCGCTGGAAGGTGCTGCTCGACTACTTCAAGGATGAAGTCGAGGGCTTCGACAAATGCTGCCGCTGCGATAACTGCCTCCATCCCCCGGCGGTGGCGCAGATCGAGATCCGTGACGATGAATTCGAACGCGACCCGGAGCCGGTGCCGGCGGCGCCGCACTTCGAGCCTGGCACCCAGGTGCGCGTACCCAGGTTCGATGTCGGCACCGTGGTCTCGATGGCCGGCGACCAGGTGACCATTGAATTTCCCGAACACGGCGAAAAGACCTTCCTGGCCGATTACGTGGAAGTGGCTTGAGCAGCAGTCTGACTGTCAGCGCCGTCCAGCGGCGCGAGGAGAAAAACATAGGAGAGCACACATGTCGGACATGGTAGTGGTACGCAAGGAGGGACTGTTCTGCGTCCCCGGGCAGTTCTACATCGACCCGTGGCGGCCTGTGGACCGCGCCGTGATCACCCACGCGCACGGCGACCACGCGCGCGTCGGCCACGGCCACTACCTGTCGGCCGCCAGCGGCGTGAACGTGCTGCGTTCGCGCCTGGGCGACATCCACATCGACGGCCTCGAATACGGCGAGCGCATCGTGCACAACGGCGTGACGGTGTCGCTGCATCCGGCCGGCCATGTGCTCGGCTCGGCCCAGGTGCGCATGGAGCACCGCGGCGAAGTGTGGGTCGCTTCCGGCGACTACAAGGTCGAACCGGACCGCACCTGCGTGCCGTTCGAGCCGGTGCGCTGCGACACCTTCATCACCGAATCGACCTTCGGCCTGCCGATCTACCGCTGGCAGCCGGAGCAGGAGATTTTCGACGACATCAACAGCTGGTGGCGCAAGAACGCCGACGAGGGCCGCGCCAGCGTGGTCTTTGCCTATTCGTTCGGCAAGGCGCAGCGCGTCCTGTCCGGCCTCGATCCATCGATCGGCACCATCATCTGCCACGGCGCGGCCGAACCGATCAACCGCGTCTACCGCGAGGGCGGCGTGACGCTCCCCGCAACGGTCATGGTGACCCAGGTCGACAAGGCGGACATCAAGCGCGCCATCGTGATCGCGCCGTCATCGGCCGCCGGTTCAACGTGGATGAAGCGCTTCGGCGACTACAGCGATTCGTTTGCCAGCGGCTGGATGCAGCTGCGCGGCGCGCGCCGCCGGCGTGGCGTGGACCGCGGCTTCGTGCTGTCCGACCACGCCGACTGGCCCGGGCTGATGACGGCGATTCGCGCCACCGAAGCGCCGCGCGTGATCGTCACCCACGGCTCGATTCCCATCATGGTGCGCTGGCTGCGCCAGGTGGGCCTGGACGCCGCCGGCTTCGATACCGAATACGGCGACGAGGATGAAGCCGTGGAAGCTGCAGGCGACCCTGTGGCGGCTCCAGCGGCCGAAGGGACGCCCGAGGTGATGGATGCGTGAGTTTGCCCGCCTGTACACTGAGCTCGACGAGACCACCGCCACCAACCGCAAGCTAGAAGCGCTGCAAGCCTATTTCGGCAGCGCCGCTCCCGACAACGCCGCCTGGGCGGTATACTTCCTGGCCGGCGGCAAACCGCGCCAGGCCGTGCCGACCAAGCTGCTGCGCCAGTACGCCATCGAATACGCGCAGCTCGACGAGTGGCTGTTCGACGAGTCGTACAACGCCGTCGGCGACATGGCCGAAACCATCGCCCATATCCTGCCGCCACCCGAACAGCAAAGCGACATCGGCCTGGCCGAGTGGATGCAGGAGCGCATCGGTCCCCTGCGCGGCGCCGATCCGGCCACTATCCGCACCGCCTTGTTCGGGTTCTGGAACGAACTCGATTGGCGCGAACGCTTCTTGCTGACCAAATTGATCGGCGGCGGCTTTCGGGTCGGCGTGTCGAAACTGCTGGTCACGCGCGCGCTGTCGTCGCTGGCGGCGGTCGACAGCAAACTGATTGCCCAGCGCCTGATGGGCTGGACCGACGGCAGCGTGCGTCCCACCGCCGCCGGCTTCCTGCAACTGATCGCCGCCCAGTCGGACGAAGAGCACAAACTGCGCGGCGGCCAGCCCTATCCCTTCTTCCTCGCGCACCAGTTGCAGGGCGAGCCGGAAGGGCTGGGGGAGGTGGGCAACTGGCAGGTGGAATGGAAGTACGACGGCATCCGCGCGCAGCTGGTGCGGCGCGGCGCGCAAAACTACCTGTGGTCGCGCGGCGAAGACCTGATCACCGAACGCTTTCCCGAGCTGGCGGCGCTGCATCTGCCCGAAGGCACCGTGGTCGACGGCGAAGTGCTGATCTGGACCGAGGAAGACACACCGGCCGCGTTCGCGGACCTGCAAAAACGCATCGGGCGCAAGACCTTGTCCGCCAAGCTGCTGGCCGAACTGCCGGCGGTGCTGGTGGCCTACGACTTGCTGGAGCAGGACGGCGTGGACCTGCGCGCGCTGCCCCAGCATGAGCGGCGCGCCCTGCTGGAGGTGCTGGTGCGCGAAACAGCGAAGCCGCAGCTCAGATTGTCGCCACTGATCCGCGCGGGCAGCTGGAACGAACTGGCGGGCGTGCGCACCGAGTCGCGTGCGCGTGGCGTAGAGGGAATGATGGTCAAGGCGCGCGACGCCCAGTACGGCGTGGGCCGCACCAAGAATGTGGGCACGTGGTGGAAGTGGAAGGTCGACCCGTACACCATCGACGCGGTGCTGATCTACGCGCAGGCGGGCCATGGCCGGCGTGCCTCGCTCTATACCGACTACACCTTTGCAGTGTGGGACGCGGACGGCGAGGGCGGCGAGCGCAAGCTGGTGCCTTTTGCCAAAGCATATTCGGGCCTGACCGACGCCGAAATCGCGGTGGTCGACAATGCGATTCGCAAGACCACCATCGAAAAATTCGGGCCGGTGCGCTCGGTGCGCCCGACCATGGTGTTCGAGATCGGCTTCGAGGGCATTGCGCTGTCGAGCCGCCACAAGGCCGGCATCGCGGTGCGCTTTCCTCGCATCTTGCGCAAGCGCGACGACAAGACCATCGACGACGCCGATTCGCTCGATACCCTCAAGGGCCTGCTGGCCGCAGCCGGTACATGAGCAAGAGCCAGATGGCGCGCGCCATCGACGACTGGTTCGTCCAGCGCAAATGGAAGGTGTTCCCGTTCCAGCGCGCGGTGTGGCGCGCCGCGCTGGCCGGCGAATCGGGCCTGCTGCACGCGAACACGGGCGCCGGCAAGACCTATGCAGTGTGGCTGGCGGCGCTGCTGCGTGGCGCGCTGGCCGGCAAGCGCAAGGCGTCCGGCCTGCGCGTGCTGTGGATTACGCCGATGCGCGCGCTGGCCGCCGATACCCAGCGCGCGCTGGAGGAGTCCAGCGCGGTGCTGGCACCCGGCTGGACGGTCGGCGCGCGCACCGGCGACACCAGCGCAAGCGAGCGCGCGCGCCAGTCGCGCGCCATGCCGTCGGCGCTCATCACCACGCCCGAAAGCCTGTCGCTGCTGCTCAGTCACGCTGCGGCGCAGACCCAGTTCGCCAGCCTGGACATGATCATCATCGATGAGTGGCATGAACTGATGGGCAGCAAGCGCGGGGTGCAGGTGCAGCTGGCGCTGGCCCGCCTGCGCCACTGGAACCCGCAGCTGGTGGTGTGGGGCTTGTCGGCCACCATGGGCAACCTGGCGCAGGCGCAGGACGTGCTGCTGGGCGTTGGCAAGGGCACGCTGGTCGAGGGTGACCTGAAAAAGGAGATCCGGGTCGATACCCTGATTCCCGCCAACGTGTCGCGTTTTCCGTGGGGCGGGCACCTCGGCATCGCCATGCTGCAGCCGGTGATCAGCGAGATCGAGGAATACAACGCCACGCTGGTGTTTACCAATACCCGCTCGCAGTCGGAACTGTGGTACCAGAATATCCTGGAGGCGCGCCCCGACTGGGCCGGCGTGATCGCGCTGCATCACGGCTCGCTCGACCGCGAAGTGCGCGAGTGGGTCGAAAATGGCCTGAAAAAAGGTGAACTCAAAGCGGTGATCTGCACCGCCAGCCTCGATCTGGGGGTGGACTTCCTGCCGGTCGAACGGGTGCTGCAGATCGGCAGCGCCAAAGGCATCGCGCGCTTGCTGCAGCGGGCCGGGCGCAGCGGCCACGCGCCGGGGCGCGTCTCGCGCGTGACACTGGTGCCGACCAACAGCCTGGAATTGCTGGAAGCGGCCGGCGCCAAGCACGCCGTCGCGGCGCGCCGCATCGAAGCACGCCTGGTGCCCAACAAGCCGTTCGACGTGCTGGTGCAGCATCTGGTGACGGTGGCGCTGGGCGGCGGCTTTCGCTCCGAACAGCTGTACGAGGAGGTGCGCAGCGCCTGGTCGTACCGCGCGCTCTCGCCAGAAGAGTGGCAATGGGCGCTCGATTTCGTGGCGCGCGGCGGGCAAAGCCTGATCGCGTATCCGGAATACCAGCGCGTTATCGCCGACGACGAGGGCGTGTACCGCGTGCCGAGCGTGGCGCTGGGGCGGCGCCATCGCATGGGCATCGGCACCATCGTGTCCGATTCGACCATGCAGGTGAAGTACATGAGCGGAGGGCGCATCGGCAGCGTCGAGGAATCGTTCATCTCGCGCCTGAAGGCGGGCGACCGTTTCCTGTTCGGCGGGCGCATCCTGGAATTCGTGCGGGTGCACGAGATGACCGCGTTTGTGAAGCGCGCCACCGGTGCGCGCGGGGCGGTGACGCGCTGGCAGGGCGCCAAGATGCCGATGTCGTCGGAACTGGCGCACGCCGCGCTGGAACAATTGCGCCACGCGGCACGTGGCGAATTCCGTGGTCCGGAAATGGAGGCGATCCGTCCGCTGCTGGAAATCCAGCAGCGCTGGTCGGCGCTGCCGACCATCGATACGCTGGTGGTGGAGGCCATGACCAGCCGCGAGGGCTATCACCTGTTCATGTATCCGTTCGCGGGACGCTCGGTGCACATGGGACTGGCCTCGCTGTTCGCGTACCGGATCGCGCGCGTGCAGCCGATGACGTTTTCGATCGCGATCAACGATTATGGCTTCGAGCTGCTGGCGGCCGAACCGGTGGACTGGGCGCGCGTCTTTTTGGCGGCGTCCGAGAACGTGACGGGGCTTGAAGTGCCCCTGTTTTCCACCGAACTGCTGCTCGACGACGTGCTGGCGAGCCTGAACGCGACCCAGCTCTCGCAGCAGCGCTTCCGCGAAGTGGCGCGCATCGCCGGGCTGGTGTTCCAGGGCTATCCGGGCCAGCCGAAAAGCACGCGCCAGATCCAGGCCTCGTCGTCGCTGTTTTTCGAGGTGTTCCGCAAGCACGATGCGGGCAACCTGCTGCTCACGCAGGCGCAGCGCGAAGTGATGGAGCAGGAGCTGGAATTGACGCGCCTGCGCGATACCTTGATCGAGCTGCACGGGCGCGGCGTGGCTTTCCGCGAAGTCAAACGCGCCACGCCGTTCGGCTTTGCGCTGATGGTCGAGCGCTTCCGCGAAAAACTCAGTACCGAAAAACTGTCCGACCGGGTCGGGCGCATGCTGCGCGAACTGGAGAAGGCGGCCATGCCATGACCTACCGCGCGATGCAGCTGGCCGGTGAAACAGTCCTGCTGCTGCCTGAAAAGGCGCTGTACTGGCCGGCGCGCGCGATGCTGGTCATCGCCGACATCCACTTCGGCAAGGCGGCCTCGTTTCGCGCCCAGGGCGTGCCGGTGCCGCGCGGGACCACCACCGAGAACCTCGACGCTTTGGATGCGCTGATGGCCGCGCACAAAACCCGCGAGATCGTCTTCCTGGGCGACTTTTTGCACGCGCGCGCGGCCCATGCCTCGGCCACGCTGACGGCGATGCTGGCGTGGCGTGCGCGCCATCCGGACCTGATCCTGACCTTGGTGCGCGGGAACCACGACAAGCACGCGGGCGACCCGGCGGCAGCGCTGGCGATCGGCATGGTCGACGAGCCGCACACGGTGGGGCCATTCTCGTTCTGCCACCATCCCGACATCGCCGCGCCGGGCTACGTGCTGGCGGGGCACGTGCATCCGGTGTACCGGCTCTCGACCCGGCTCGATTCGCTGCGCCTGCCATGCTTTCTGATCGGGCCCACGCGCATGGTGCTGCCGTCGTTCGGCGCCTTTACGGGCGGTTTCGTGGTCGCGCCGGGCGCTGGGGAGCATGTGTGCGTCAGCTCGGGAGAGGCTGTGCATTGCGTACGCTAGCGCACCGACGCCCCTATGCGACCAGCGTAACTTGACGTGACTGCTGGAAATATCCGGCTTCGCTGTACAACCTCCGAGGAGATCATCATCAAAACGACAATAATAATCCGCGCCGCATCGCGCGCCGCAGTCCTGGCTGCGATGCCGCTCTTTGCCATGACCCTGGCCGCGCCTGTACAGGCCCAGCAATACAACGCCGCCTACGCTCCGGTGATCCGCGGTTTCGACGTGGAAGAAGTGCGCCGCCTGAGGCCCGGCGTGGAACTGAACTTCAACCTGTATGGCACCCCGGGCGGACGCGCCACCCTCAGCATCGCCGGCGCCAACCGCAACCTGAACCTGACCGAAACCGAGCCGGGCCAGTACGAAGGCACCTACACGCTCGGCGGGCGCGACAACATCACGGGCAGCAGCGCCGTGACCGCCAACCTGCGTGTCGGCAACCAGGTGACTAGCGGCGTGCTCAGCGAATCGCTGCTGCGCGACGTCGGCCGCCATCCGCGCGACAACCAGGGCCGCGAGCGCGCCGCCGATGTGCCGCGGATCGCGCGCTTCGACGTGCAGGGCAGCGACGACTTGTCGCCGGGTAACGAGCTGACGTTTTCGGTGTACGGCACGCCGGGCGCCAAGGTCGACATGGTCATCGCCGGCACCCGCGGCGTGTTCTTCTTGCCGGAAGTCAAACCAGGCGAGTACAGCGGCGACTACACGATCCGCCGCGCCGACCGGATTGCACCGAACAGCGCGGTGACGGCCACCATGCGCGTCGGTGGCCGCGTCTCGACCGCCGTCCTCGGCAAGCCATTGCGTGTCGCGGCGGCCGCGCCGACGCCGCGCGACGTGCGTTATTGCACCAACTGCGCCACGGTCGACGCGATCAACGTGATTGAAGTCAACGGCGACGGTAACTATCTGGGCACCATCGGTGGCGGCGTGGTTGGCGCCGTGCTGGGCAGCCAGGTCGGCAAGGGCAGCGGCCGCACCGCGGCGCAGATCGCCGGCGCCGTTGGCGGCGCTTACGTGGGCCGCAATATCGAACGCCGGGCCCGCAAAACCCAGCATTACGAAGTGGTGATCCGCTTTAACAACGGCGGCACCCAGACCGTGACGTACGAAAACGATCCAGGCTTGCGTGTGGGCGAGAAGGTCCGGATCACGGACGGCGTGCTGTCGCGCGATCAGTAAGCCGGTGTGATGGCATGAAAAAAGGCGCTCCGAGGGGCGCCTTTTTTATGGGGCAATTGCTCAGACGGTAGTGGTGGCCAGCACCTTGGCGTCGCCGGCCTGTTGTTCGGCTTCGGCCTTGGCCTTGGCTGCGCTGTTCTGCTTGGCGCGCGAGCGCGATGGCGGCAGGCGGCGCAGGGTTTTGAGCGCATCGGCGTCCTTGATGCCGATGGTGCGCTGGTCGACCGTGATGAGCCCGATTTCATTGAAAGCCGACAAGGTGCGGCTGACGGTTTCCAGGGTCAGGCCCAGGTAGCTGCCGATTTCATGGCGCGTCATGCGCAGGTTGAACAGCTTGCTCGAGTAACCCATGGCGGCAAAGCGGTCTGCGAGCGACACCAGGAAGCGCGCCACGCGGGCTTCCGCGCTGAGGGCGCCGAGCATGCCGATCATGGCTTGTTCACGCACCAGTTCGCGGCTCATCACGCCGTACATGACGTTTTCCAGTTCCAGGTGCACGCGGCCCAGGGCCGTGAGCTTCTTGAACGGCAGCAAGATCAGGTCGCAGTCGGACAGGGCCACCGCTTCGGAGGCGTAGTGGCGGGTATGGATGCCGTCGACGCCGAGCATGTCGCCCTTCATGGGGAAGCTGAGTACCTGTTCGTTGCCGAATTCGTCGATGAGCACGGTCTTGAGGAAGCCGGAGTTGACGATGTAGAGGGTGTCGAAGGCCTGGCCGATGGTGTGGACGCGTTGGCCGGTCTTGAATTGCACGTGCTGGAACAGCAATTCTTCGCTGTTGATAGAGACTGCCGCGCTGATGTGCAGCAGGTCGCAGACTTCCTTGAGATTGGACCAGAGGCGGCCCTGACGCTGCCGCCCCGCTTCCATTGGAGAGGAATGCATGGTCGACGTGGTGGTGGTGCGGGTGTCTTGCGGTGGCGTGGTCAGCATGCTCATCTCCAGGGTAAGGAAAATTCGAAGTTTCAGGCTGCGGGTATCAGGCTTGAACAACGATCTGAACAACCTGCGACCGGAGCTTCAAAAGTGATGTACAGCACGGCTGGCTAGCTTGCGTAAGAACAATTTATAAACCGCAGGAAAGCCGAATCGCTGGATTTAAGTATGCCAACACGAGTCCGGCATTGATATCAGCGAACGCTGAATCTGGGAGTAGGATAGGGCGCGCCTTTGTAGGACTATTCCTATCGGAGGAGGTGATCTACAGAGTGAAAACATGGCCTTGGCAGGGGAGTGGAGCGGGTGCTACTGATGGGTACAGAATCCGACTACTTGAGGTTTCTCGGCACGAAACCATCGCGCCGGTGTCTAAAACTTTTCGCCGTCCGTCGGGCGCACTTCAGGTCTTGAACGGCGACAGCAGGCGATGGGCCACGGCATATTGCACCATTTCCGACAGCGACGTCATGCCCATTTTTTGCATGATGCGCGTTTTGTGGGTGCTGACCGTCTTCACGCTCAGGTGCAGGCTGTTGGCGATTTCGGTAATCGACTTGCCACCCACCAACAAGGAAAACACTTCGAATTCGCGGTCCGACAACTGCTTGTGCAGCAGCTGTTCGTTGGGCGTCATGATGTTCAGCGCAAGCTGCTCGGCCACTTCGGTGCTGATGTAGGGCCGGCCCGAGGCCACCTTGCGGATCGCCCCCACCAGCTGGGTGCCCGCGCTTTCCTTGGTCAGGTAGCCCTGGGCGCCGGCGCGGATGGCGCGCACCGCGTACTGCTCTTCCTCGTGCATGGTGAGGATCAGGATGGCCAGCTTGGGCGCCTCGCTGCGGATCTGGCGGATCAGGTCGACGCCGCTGCGGCCCGGCATCGACAAGTCGAGCAGCAGCAGGTCGAAGCCGCCCTGGCGCACATGCGACAGTACTTCAAAGCCGTTGATGGCTTCCCCGACAATATCGATGTCGAGGGCGCCGTCGAGGATGCGCTTGAGGCCCTCGCGCATGATCGTGTGGTCGTCGGCAACAACAATGCGTATCATAAAATTGCAATCAGGTAAGTAAGCATGAACGGCGCGCGCGCCGCTGAAAAAAGACTACCAAAAAGCAAGACGGCGCCAGCGCCGATGCCCCGCGGCCCGGCATAGGGTACGGCAAAATTGTCGCTCGCGCCATATTCAGCACTGCTAGGTAAGTGCTAGGTTCCGGGCTCCGTGATCAGCCGGTGAACCAGCACCGGCTTGCTGGTGTGCGACAGCACCTTGTTTGTCACACTGCCCAGCAACAGCTGGCCCCAGCCGCTGCGCCCGTGCGAACCCATGAAGATCAGGTCGCACTGGCGCTGCTCCGCCACCTCGACGATTTTCAGCGCGGCGGCGTCGGCAAACGCCGTCAGGCCCTCGCAGCGCAGCCCCGCATCCTGCGCCGCCCGCAGGACCGAACCGAGGTGCTCCTGGCCGACGCGCCGCATCTGCGCCAGGTATTCCTCTTCGCTGGGGTAGGAGGGCGGAATGATTTCCACGTACACCGGGTACTGGTACTCCGGCGCGACATACAGGACCAGCACATCGGCCCCCATCTGTTTGGCGAAGTTCACGCCGGCGCAGGCCGTGTGCTTCGATACCGCCGAGCCATCGGTCGTAATCAGAATTTTCCGATACATGATGAGTTCTCCCACACAGCAGGTCGTATTCTGTATTGTAGTGCGCAATCTGACGATTGATAGAACGCCATCCTTTGATCTTGATCAAACTGACAAGCAAGCTGGACAAGAAACGTGACATCGTTTTTTTGCCTGGAACAGGCGATTCGCTTCCTCCGCGCAAAGCCCCCTTACGAAATACAACACTCCACAGTATCAATTGCACATCAAAGTCACGTTTTAATTATCGATGGCACAAGTTTCGCGTGCCATTTTGCCGCGACCCATGCACAGTGATTTACCAAGGGCACTTCACGCTGCTAAACTCGCGTAAACCCGGCGATGTTGCCGCGCATCATGCTCTGCCCCAAACTTGCATGGCACTACCAGACACCAGCAGATTGATTGCGAACACTTTACAAACATGGAGAAGCAGGGACTATGACCGACGCCGCTGATGATTTCGACGCATTATTCGAGGAAGTGTCCGCGCAGCGCAGCAGCGAACCGGCGCCCGCAGTTGCGCCGGCGCCCGCCGCCGCTGCCGAAGACGATATGGAAGCATTGTTCGACCAGGTCGCTTCGACCCGTCCGCCCGAGTCCGCGCCTGCGCCTGTCGCCGCGGCTGCGCCAGCGGCCCCTGCCTTGGCTGCCGCCCCCGCCGCGGAAGGCGGCGCCGTCGAAACCGACGAGCACGGCAAACCCATGTTCGAGCGCCTCGGCGGCATCGTGCGCCTGCTGCACGACTCGCTGCGCGAACTGGGCTACGACAAGGCCCTGTCGGAAGCGTCGACCCAGATCGTCGATGCCCAGGATCGCCTGGAATACGTCGCCAGCCTGACCGAGCAGGCCGCCAACAAGGTCCTCAACACGCTCGACGAAGGCATGCCGGCGCAGGACGTGCTGTCGAAGAAAGCCAAGGTCATGGACACGCGCTGGGCCGACCTGTTCGCGGGCAAGCTCAGCATCGACGAATTCAAGACCCTGGCCGGCGACTCGCGCGCCTTTGCCCAGGCCGTGACCGACGCCACCGAAGCCGAAAAAGCGCGCCTGCTCGACATCATGATGGCCCAGGATTTCCAGGACATCACGGGCCAGCTGATCAAGAAAGTGGTGATCATCACCAAGACGGTGGAACACGAACTGGCCGAGCTGCTGCGCGACAACGCGCCGCCGGCGGTGCGCGAAAAACTGCTGCACAAGCCAGCGCTGATGTCGGGGCCGTCGTTCCCGTCCGTCGCACTCGATCAAGACAATGTTGACGACCTACTTGCCGATCTGGGATTCTAATGGACGATATGCTCAAGGATTTCGTCGTCGAGGCGATGGATCTTGCAGTCAACGTAGAAGAACACCTGCTCGCCCTCGAGCGCGACCCGAACAATAAGGAAACGCTCAACGCGGTGTTTCGCTCGTTCCACACAATCAAGGGTGGCGCGGGCTTCATGAACCTGCCGGCCCTGGTGGCGGCCTGCCACCTGACCGAGAACCTGTTCGACGCGCTGCGCACCGGCGCCGCGCCCGTCACGCCGATCGCCATCGAAGCGGCGCTGCAGGCATCGGGCTTCGTGGCCGACCAGCTGACCGACCTGTCGAACGGCGCCAGGCCCGAACAACTGGCCTCGATGCCCGATTCGCTGGAACGCATCCTGGTCAACGCCATCGAAGGCAAGGGCGATGCGCCGCCGAAGCCAGCCCCCGTGGCCGCACCGGCGCCCGCACCGGTGGCCGCCGCGCCGGCCGCAGCCGCTCCTGTTCCTGCCGCCGCCTCCACCTCCGCCAGCGCTCCCGGCGCCGATGGCCTCGACTGGGAAGCCATGTTCGTCGCGGTCACGCCGGCCGGCACCTACACCCCGGCCGAGAAGCCTGCCGCCGCTGCCGCTCCCGAACCGGCCGCCGCTCCCGTGGCTGCCGCCGCACACGCACCGGCCGCCGCCAAGCCGGCCGCCGCCGATGCCGGCGCCGACCGCCGCGAAGAAAAGGTGCAGGAATTCCGCGCCGCCTCCGCGCCCGCCAAGGAAGACAGCATCCGCGTCGACGCCGTCAAGCTCGACGCCCTGCTCGAAGTGGCCGGCGAGTCGGTGCAGGCCGCCAACCAGGCTGCCGTGCTGCTCGAACGCCTGCTGCAATTCAAATTCGAAGGCCCAGCCGCCACCCTCATGGCGACCCTGACCGAAACGCTGGAACGCGCCTCGCGCTATTCGGCCGAACTGCAGCGCGCCACGCTGGCCACGCGCATGCAGCCGGTCGGCCGCCTGTTCCAGAAATTCCCGCGCCTGGTGCGCGAACTGGCCAAGGACCTGGGCAAGGACGTCGAACTGACCATCGAAGGGGCCGAGACGGAAGTCGACCGCGTGGTCGTCGACAGCCTGTACGACCCGCTGGTGCACATGCTCAGGAATGCGCTCGACCACGGCGTCGAATCGCCCGAAGACCGGCTCGCGGCCGGCAAGCCGTCGAAGGCGTTCATCTCGCTCAAGGCCTGGCAGGAAGCGAACAGCGTCATGATCGTGCTGCAGGACGACGGCAAGGGCATGGACCCGAACGCGCTGCGCCGCAAGGCCGTGCAAAAAGGCCTGATCAACGAAAACGGCGCCCCGAGCGACGAAGAAGCCTACCAGCTGGTGTTCCTGCCGGGCTTTTCGACCAAGGAAGTGGCGTCCTCGGTATCCGGCCGCGGGGTCGGCATGGACGTGGTCAAGACCGCGGTGGAAAAGAACCGTGGCGCGATCCACATCGATTCCTCGCTCGGCCACGGCACCAAGTTCGCGATCCGCCTGCCGATCGAACTGTCGATCGTGCCGACCATGCTGGTGTCGACATCCGGCGCCGCCCTGGCGCTGCCGATGGCGGTGGTCCAGCGCGTGGTCGAACTGCCCGACAATTTCATGAACGTCGGCGGCGCGCCGGTGCTCAAGGACCAGGGACGCCCGCTGCCGGTGCGCTCGCTGGCAAGCTCGCTCGGTTACGAAGCCTGCTCCGAAAAAGTCGGCATCGTGATCGCCGCGCCCCAGCCTTACATCCTGGCGGTGGAAGCGGTGGACGGCACCGCCGACCTGGTGATCAAGCCGATGACCGCCATCAGCGTCGATGGCATCACCGGCACGGCGCGCTCGGCCGAAGGCGAACTGGTACTGGTGGTCGGCCTGTCGTTCCTCATGGATGGCTGCCGCAGCACCCTCAAAGTCGCGGCCTGATTGTCCCAAAGCGCTGCCGCCGGACCTGTTCCGCGGCAGCGCGTCTTCTCTTCCCCATCATTGACAACGTTGACGTTGCCTTGCATCTGAATGCATGGCAGCATGGCATCGTTTATTTTCCACAAAAAAACTTAATTGAAAGTCGTACATCGATGGCGTCGGAAACTTTTGAGCAGGTGCTGAGCACTGCACAGGCGGATGGATCCTTGAATCCGGCCTGGAAAAAATTGGTGAACACGCGTTTTTTCGTTCCTGTCAGAGCGGCTGCCGGCAGCGCCGCCAGCAGCGCCGAATTGCATCTGACCGATGCCGCGGGCGACGGCAAGCGCTCGATCCTGGTGGCGGAAGTGCGCGCGCAGGTCGAGCCGCAGCAAGGCAGCGTGCTGACCTCTCTGCTGGGGCATGATCTGGTGCGCATGCTGCAGCCCGGCGCCGGCATCCGGATCGCCTTGAGCGATCGCGTTTTCGAGATCGCCAGCGACCGGGTCGAGTGGCTCCGGAAGGGCATCGAAGCATCGCTGGCCAAGGCCGCCGCCAAGGCGGGTGGCGCCGCGTCGGCAGCCGCACCCGTACCAGCAGCCGCACCAGCGTCCGTGCCTGTTCGCGCAGCTGAACCGGTGCGCGCGCCGGCAGCGGTCATCCCCGGCAAGGCCGCGCCGGCCCGGACCAGCGTTCGCCGCCCGGCCGCCGCTACCCTCGACGTCGCCGCGCTCGAGCCGCGCAGCGTCGTCATGCCCAACATCGGCCTCGCCTTGTTCGTGCCGGCCGCCTGGGGCGAGAGCAGCACGCCGGGCGGCCTGCGCTTTCAGGACAAGAAGAGCGGCACGCTGCTCGAACTGACCGGGTCGTTGCGTCCCAACGTCTCGCTGACTCAGTGGATGAGCAACCGCATCGGCATGGTGCAGCGGGACATGCCCTGCCTGACGCAGGACGGCCCGGCATATGACATCAACGGCGAAGGCTGGGGCGAGCGGATCGAAGGCAAGGCCGCCGAATTTAGCGGCACGTTCCCCGGCGACAAAGCCGCAAGCCGCTTCCTGCTGGCCTGCATGCGCATCGATGGCACCGTGGTGGCGATCACGATCCGCGCCCCGGCCGCCGCATTCGAGCAACACCGCGCCGTGTACCAATGGCTTCTCGGCCGCGTCAACATCAAACCGGTGGCGGCGGAGCTGTACAGCATGGCCGCGGCGTCCGGCGGCGCCAGCATCAATGCGCTGGAGGCCGGGGTGTATAGCGTGTCGGCGGCCTCCATGGGGGGCGGCGCGGCCGCGCAGCGCGAAGAGGGCGACGAGCCGGGCATGGTCGGCTTGTCGATGAAAGGCCGCATCGGCCGGCTGCGGGCAATGGCTTACTCGATGCCGCTCCTCGTTGCGGTGTTCGTCGGAGGGGTCGCGACCGCAGTGGTCGGCCTCAATGCGGGGGTGGCCGTGTATGTCGTTGGCGGCCTGGTTGCCATTGCGATCTTGTATCTGTCCATACGGCTGATGGTGTTGCGCATGCACGACGTGAACCTGAGCGGCAAATGGCTGATCGGATTGTTCGCGGCCATGATGCTCATGGGAGCCTTTGACAAGAAGGAACTCATGGCTGTGGCGTTGATTCTTTTCTCGTTCGGAACCATGCTCATTTACTGCCTGGTTCCAGGCACCGGCGGCGAGAACGACTATGGCGGCGCGACCGGGCCCGATTCCACCCTGGTCAAGGTGGGTGCGGGACTGTTCATCCTCATGTATGGCGTTTCCTTGCTGGGTCAGCTGACGTAGGCAAGGCGCGCGCCATCGCGCCGCGGCGGCGCGGTCCGGCTATCCTTACATTGAAAGTTGTTATTAGATGTCGCAAGATTTCGAGCAGGTGCTCAGCGCCGCGCAGGCGGACGGATCGTTGAATCCGGCATGGAAAAAATTTGTCAGTACCAAGTTCTTTGTTCCGGTCATCCGGCCGCCGAGCCGGTGCGCATGCTGCACGCCGAAGCGGGTATCCTGGCCGCCCTGAGCGATCGTACCGTCGACATTGCCGGGGACCGCGTCGAGTGGCTCAGGAAGGGCATCGAAGCGTCGCTGGCCAAGGCCGCCGCAAGGCGATTGAATTTACCGGCACTTTTCCCGGTGACGAATCGGAGAGCCGCTACCTGGTCGCCTTGGTGCGTGTTGACGGCATCATGGTCTCGATTGCGATTCGTGCAGGGGCAGACGCGTTCGAGCAAAACCGGGCCCTGTACAAGTGGTTCCTGAGCCGCGTCGACATCGATGAAGCGTCGGCCGAGGTGTACGGCGCGCCTGCGCGCGCTGGCTTACTCGCTCGGTCTTCCTGCCGCTGGTCCTGCTGGCTATCGTGGCCCCCGCCATTGGGCGGAAAATGTCGCGTATCCGGACTGCCGCGATCCTGATAGGCGTCGCCTTGTCGATGTTCTTCTGCATGCGCCTGATGGTGCTGCGCCTGCATGACGTGAACCTGAGCGGCAAATGGCTGCTCGGGTTGATTCTGGCCATCGGTCTTGGCGGGGCAGTGGGCAAGGAGTATTTCGTCATGGCCGCCTCGGTCATGTTCTGGAGCGGTTCGGCGCCAAAGCGTACATGGCGATGGCCGTATCGAAGAGCGACCCGGCATCGATGGCCAGGGTCGACGAGTTCCTTCGATCGTTCACCCTGACCCGCTAGCCAAGCGATCGTTCGCTGACGCGATACATTAAGTGAATAAACTTCAGCAAAGGCGTATCGAAAACTCCCAAAGTATCAAAATGGTGCAAGGACTACTGCGGTGCACAAATATGGCATAATCAAATGCAGTACTCGATTCATGCAGTCGCCTAAGACCAACCATCATGATAAAAACGCTCTACGACAAACTCTGGGAATCGCACGTCGTGCGTTCCGACGACGACGGTACGACGGTGCTGTACATCGACCGCCACCTGCTGCATGAAGTGACCAGCCCGCAGGCCTTCGATGGCCTGCGCGCCGCCAACCGCAAGCTATGGCGCAATTCGGCCAACCTGGCGGTGGCCGACCACAACGTGCCGACCACCGACCGCAAGGACGGCATCGCCGACCCCACCTCGCGCCTGCAGGTCGAAACGCTCGACGCCAACTCGAAGAGTTACGGCCTGACGTACTTCAACATGAACGACAAGCGCCAGGGCATCGTGCACGTGATCGGTCCCGAGCAGGGCGCGACGCTGCCCGGCATGACGGTGGTGTGCGGCGACTCGCACACGTCGACCCACGGCGCCTTCGGATGCCTGGCGCACGGCATCGGCACGTCCGAAGTCGAGCACGTGCTGGCGACGCAAACGCTGCTGGCCAAGAAATCCAAATCGATGCTGGTGCAGGTCGACGGCGCGCTGCCGGCCGGGGTGACCGCCAAGGATATCGTGCTGGCCGTGATCGGCAAGATCGGCACCGCCGGCGGCACCGGCTACGCCATCGAATTCGGCGGCGCCGCCATCCGCGCGCTGTCGATGGAAGGGCGCATGACGGTCTGTAACATGGCGATCGAAGCGGGCGCGCGCGCCGGCATGATCGGCGTGGACGACACCACCATCAATTACGTCAAGGGCCGCCCGTATGCGCCGGCCGGTCCGCACTGGGACCGCGCGGTCGATTACTGGCGCACCCTGCATTCGGACCAGGGCGCCCAGTTCGACATGGTCGTGCTGCTCAATGCCGCCGACGTCAAGCCGCAGGTCACCTGGGGCACCTCGCCCGAAATGGTCACCTCGATCGACGGCCGCGTGCCCGATCCCGACCAGGAAAAAGACGCCGTGCGGCGCGACGCCATGGAAAAGGCGCTGGTCTACATGAACCTCAAGCCAAACACGCCGATCGCCGACATCCGCATCGACAAGGTGTTCATCGGCTCGTGCACCAATTCGCGCATCGAAGACTTGCGCGCGGCCGCGGCCGTGGTGCGCGGCAAGCACCGCGCATCGAACGTGCGCCTGGCGCTGGTGGTGCCGGGCTCCGGACTGGTGAAAGACCAGGCCGAGCGCGAAGGACTGGACAAGATTTTCAAGGACGCGGGCTTCGAATGGCGCGAGCCAGGCTGCTCGATGTGCCTTGCCATGAATGCCGACCGGCTCGAGCCGGGCGAGCGCTGCGCCTCGACCTCGAACCGCAATTTCGAAGGTCGCCAGGGGCAGGGCGGGCGTACCCACCTGGTATCGCCCGCCATGGCGGCGGCGGCCGGCATCACCGGCCATTTCGTCGACGTGCGCGCACTGCGCTAACATCCATCGTCTGTGAGTTTGTAATGAAAAAGCTGTTTGCCCTGTTTGCCATCGCACTGCTGCTCACCGCTTGCAATACCGTATCGGGCTTTGGCAGGGACATTCAAAAAGTCGGCCAGAAGATAGACGGCGCCGGCAAAAAATAACAGGCGGATCCGCGGACCGCCGCGTCGCTCCCGCCCAGGCGGGGGCGCGCCCACACTGCAAAAGACCATGGATAAATTTACGATATACGAAGGCCTGGTGGCCCCGCTCGACCGCGCCAACGTCGATACGGATGCGATCATTCCCAAGCAGTTCCTCAAGTCGATCCTGCGCACCGGCTTCGGCCCCAATCTGTTCGACGAATGGCGCTATCTCGATCACGGCGAGCCGGGCAAGGACAACAGCGGCCGTCCGCTCAATCCCGACTTCGTACTCAACGAGGCGCGCTACCAGGGCGCTTCGATTCTGCTCACGCGCAAGAACTTCGGCTGCGGCTCCTCGCGCGAACACGCGCCATGGGCGCTCGACCAGTACGGTTTTCGCGCCATCATCGCACCGAGCTTCGCCGACATCTTCTTCAACAACTGCTACAAGAGCGGCCTGCTGCCGATCGTCCTCGCCGAGTCGCAGGTCGAGCATCTGTTCAACGAAGTGAAGGCCTTCCCCGGTTTCCGCCTGGTGGTGGACCTGGAGCAGCAGCGCATCTCCACCTCGAACGGCGCGGTGAGCTACGACTTCCAGATCGACCCGTTCCGCAAATACTGCCTGTTGAATGGCCTGGACGACATCGGCCTGACCCTGCGCCACGCGGACGAGATCCGCGCCTTCGAAGAGCGCCACCTGGCGGCCCAGCCCTGGCTGGCCAACGTCATCTGAACACAAGAAAAAGAGATCACATGAAGATTGCAATCCTGCCCGGCGACGGCATCGGCCCTGAAATCATGGCGCAAGCGGTCAAGGTACTGAACGTCCTTGGCGAACAATTCGAGATGGAGACCGCCGACGTCGGCGGCGCCGGCTACGCCGCCCACGGCCACCCGCTGCCGCCGGCCACGCTGGCGCTGGCCAAGAGCGCCGACGCGGTGCTGTTCGGCGCCGTCGGCGACTTCAAGTACGACACCCTGGAGCGCTCGCTGCGTCCGGAGCAGGCCATCCTCGGGTTGCGCCGCGAGCTGGCGCTGTTCGCCAACCTGCGTCCGGCCATCCTGTATCCGGAACTGGCCGGGGCGTCGACCCTGAAGCCCGAAGTGGTGTCGGGCCTGGACATCCTGATCATCCGCGAACTGACCGGCGACATCTATTTCGGCAAGCCGCGCGGCGTGCGCGAATGCCCGGACGGCCCGTTCAAGGGCGAGCGCGAAGGCTTCGACACCATGCGCTACGCCGAAACGGAAATCCGCCGCATCGCGCACGTGGCCTTCCAGGCCGCGCAAAAGCGCAGCAAGCGCGTTACCAGCGTGGACAAGGCCAATGTGCTGGAGACGTTCCAGTTCTGGCGCGACATCGTCACCGACGTGCACAGGGAGTATCCCGACATCGAGCTCGATCACATGTACGTCGATAACGCGGCGATGCAGCTGGTGCGCGCGCCGAAGAAATTCGACGTCATGGTCACCGGGAATATGTTCGGCGATATTCTGTCCGACTGCGCCGCCATGCTCACCGGTTCGATCGGCATGCTGCCATCGGCCTCGCTCGACGCCAGCAACAAGGGCCTGTACGAACCGTCGCACGGTTCGGCGCCCGACATCGCCGGCAAGGGCATCGCCAATCCGCTGGCGACGATTCTGTCGGCGGCGATGATGCTGCGCTTTTCGCTCGACAAGGCCGAGCAGGCCGACCGCATCGAGAACGCGGTGAAAAAAGTGCTGGCGCAAGGCTTGCGCACGGCGGATATTTTTGAAGCCGGTACCACCAAAGTCGGTACCGAGGAAATGGGCAATGCAGTGGTCAAGGCGCTTGGGTAAAGCGGTCTTTAACGATAACGAGGAAAGAAGATGAAATTAGTAGGCTTGGTAGGTTGGCGCGGTATGGTTGGTTCGGTCCTGATGCAGCGCATGCAGGACGAGGGCGATTTCGCCCACATCGAACCGGTGTTCTTCACAACGTCGAACGCGGGCGGTAAAGCGCCTGCGATGGCGAAGAACGAGACTACCCTGAAAGACGCAACCGACATTACCGAGCTGTCGAAATGCGAGATCATCATTTCCTGCCAGGGCGGCGACTACACCAGCGAGGTGTTCCCGAAGCTGCGCGCGTCCGGCTGGAACGGCTACTGGATCGACGCCGCCTCGACCCTGCGCATGAATGACGACGCCGTCATCGTGCTCGACCCGGTCAACCTCGACGTCATCAAGAACGCGATGACCAAGGGTGTGAAGAACTACATCGGCGGCAACTGCACCGTGTCGTGCATGCTGATGGGCCTGGGCGGGCTGTTCCAGCACAATCTGGTCGACTGGATGAGTTCCATGACCTACCAGGCCGCGTCCGGCGGTGGCGCCCAGCACATGCGCGAGCTGCTGACCCAGTTCGGCACCATCAATCAATCGGTCAAGGCGCTGCTGGACAACCCGGCTGCCGCCATCCTCGAAATCGACCGCACCGTGCTGGCTACCCAGCATGGCATGTCGGCCGATGAGACCAAGCAGTTCGGCGTGCCGCTGGCCGGCAACCTGATTCCGTGGATCGACAAGGACCTGGGCAACGGCCAGTCGAAGGAAGAATGGAAGGCCGGCGCCGAGACCAACAAGATCCTCGGCCTGGGCGCGGCCTTCGGCAGCACCGAGATTCCGGTCGATGGCCTGTGCGTGCGCGTGGGCGCGATGCGCTGCCACTCGCAGGCGCTGACCATCAAGCTGAAAAAGGATGTGCCGCTCGACGAGATCAACGACATCATCGCCGCCAACAACCAGTGGGTGAAGGTGGTGCCGAACACGCGTGAAGCGTCGGTGCGCGACCTGTCGCCGGCGGCGGTCACGGGCAGCCTGACCATTCCGGTCGGCCGCCTGCGCAAGATGTCGATGGGCGGCGAGTACCTGTCCGCCTTCACCGTGGGCGACCAGTTGCTGTGGGGCGCGGCCGAACCGTTGCGCCGCATGCTGCGAATTATTCTGGACAAGTAAATACGTGTAGAATTGCGTGTTGTGCATGCAATCAGTGCACAACACGGCAGCGGTGGCCGGCGCGACACTTGCGTTTTTAGCCACCGTTACCACGGTTTTTCGTATCCTTCTTGATAATTCAGTTGTTAAATCTTGCAAGGTACTTGACATAACGGCATGAATGCGGTTCTGAGTGAGCTGTTACAGAAAGCGCGAAATTGCGTATTTAGTGAGCAACTGCCCGACATAGTTGCTCCAAAAACTTGCATGCTCTAGTGCATGATGATATGTTGAGACCTCCGGGAAACCAGCCTTCTCCCCCGTCAACTCATGATGCCGCCAACTATGCATTTAAACACTCGCTCCAAGCTCACTTCGTTCGCGTTGAAAACCCTCACAGGCGCTGTTGCCAGTGCGGTGTTTCTGTCCACCTCAGCATACGCGGCTGGTCTCGGTAAACTGACCGTACTGTCCGCACTCGGCCAGCCCCTGAACGCAGAGATCGAACTGACCTCGGTTGCCAATGACGAAGCGAGCGGTCTGACGGCCAAGCTGGCCCCGGCAGAAGCCTTCCGTCAAGCCAATATCGATTTCAATCCTGCCCTGCTGTCGCTGCGTTTCAGCGTCGAGCAGCGCGGCGGCCGCCAGTTCATCAAAGTCACTTCTTCGCAGCCTGTCAACGAACCGTTCGTCGATATGTTGCTCGAATTGAACTGGGGTTCGTCGGGCCGACTGGTGCGCGAATACACCTTCCTGCTCGATCCTGTCGAAATGCGTTCGACCCAGACCGCGCAAGTATCCGCGCCGGTCGACGTACTCTCGCAGGGTAACCGCAACGGCGCCAAGTCCGGTGCCAAGGCCGGCGCCAAGACTGGACCGGCAAGCGCCGCCAAGCCGCCTGCCGAAGCGCCTGCGGAACCGAAGGCAGCCGAGCCGAAGGCCGCGCCATCGCAAGAGCCGCAGCGTGCTGCCGGCAGGGGCGAGGGCGACAGCGAGTACAAGGTCAAGCGTGGCGATACGCTGGGCAAGATCGCGGCGCAAGTCAAGCCGGCCGATATTTCGCTCGACATGATGCTGGTCGCGCTGTACCGCGCCAATCCGGACGCCTTTGCAGGCAACAACATGAACCGCCTGAAATCGGGCCAGATCCTGGCGGTGCCCGAGGCGGCATCGATCAAGGGTTCCGAAGGCGAAGCGCGCGGCGTCGTGGTGGCCCATGCCACCGACTTCAACGCGTACCGCAACAAGCTCGCCGGCCAGGTCGCCAGCGGTTCGGCCGACAAGGAACCTGAAAAGACCCAGAGCGCCGCCGGCAAGATCACCGCCAAGGTGGCCGAGCGTCCAACCGCCGCCAACGAATCGAAAGACCAGCTCAAGCTGTCGAAAGCGACCGGCGCGACCGACGCCGCCGGCAAAACCGGCGCGCTGACGCCGGAAGACAAGATCGCCAAAGAAAAAGCCATGGCCGACGCCACCAAGCGCGTCAAGGAACTGGAAAAGAACGTTGGCGATCTCGAAAAGATCATGACGGTCAAGAGCAAGACCGCCGCCGGCGCGACCGCGCCGAAGACGCCGATCACGGAAGTGGTCAGCGCCAAGCCGCCTGCCGCCACGCCAGCGGTCGTCACGCCGCCGCCAGTGCCAGTGGCGCCGCCTGCCGCCGTGACGCCGCCGGTCACCCCTCCGGCAGCGACCCCGCCAGTGGTGACGCCAGCGCCCGTGGTTGCCGATGCGCCCGTACCGGCGCCGGCCGTCGTGCCTGCACCGCCGCCAGTGGCCAAGCCGGCAGCGCCAGCACCGGAGCCAAGCTTCTTCGACATGCTGATGGAAAACATCGTCCTCGTGGTCGCTGCCATCGTTGCCTTGCTGGCCGGCCTGTTCGGCCTGTCGAAATGGCGCGAACGCAAGCAGGTCGAGCGCAATCCGTCGGAGCCGTCGATCCTCGGCGCGCCGACCGACCAGGCGCACTCCCTGTTCGCCGAAACCGGCGGCCAGAGCGTGGACACCAACAACAGCGTGTTCAACTCCAGCTTCGCCCCATCGGCCAGCCAGCTCGACACCAATGAAGTCGATCCGGTCGCCGAAGCCGACGTCTACATCGCCTACGGCCGCGATGCCCAGGCTGAAGAGATCCTCAAGGAAGCGCTGCGCACCCATCCCGACCGCTACCCGGTCCGCCTGAAACTGCTGGAAATCTACGCCGCCCGCAAGGATCAGCGCGCGTTCGAGAGCCAGGCCAGCGAACTGTACGGCATGACCAAGGGCCAGGGCGACGAGTGGGCACAAGCGGCTGCACTGGGCCTGTCGATCGATGCGATGAACCCGCTGTACGCCAGCGCCGGCAGCAGCGCGGCAACGGCCGACAGCAATCAGCGCGCGGATCTGGCCGACCAGTTCGATGCTTCGGCAATCGACAACGGTCCGCACAGCGCGCTGATGGACCTCGACCTCGACCTGAGCAAGGACGCCACCGCCACGCCGGTTGCACCGGCACCGGTAGCGCCGGCACCAGTAGCCAAGGCAGCCGAAGAGCACACCCTCGACTTCGACCTGGGCGGCATGAGCTTCGAGCCGGTGACCGAGACCAAACCACCGGTGGTGACGCCGGCAGCGGAAGTCATGGACGAGCATCACCTGTCGTTCGACACGCCAGCGGCAGCGCCGGTCCACGTCGAGCCAGTGAAGGCCGACACGCCGGACATGGATTTCGACATGGACTTCAATGCACCGGCAACCAGCGCACCAGCGCCGGCGGCCAGCACGGTCAACATGTCCAAGCCGCCAGCGGACGACGATTTCAACCTCGATGGCATGAACTTCGACCTGCCGCAATCGACCACGCCGGGCGCCGTGCCTAGCCTGGCCAACGACGATCCGTTCGCTGCCGACACCAAGACCGCCAGGGCTGACGCCACGCCGGACTTCGACATGAACTCGCTCGACCTCGACCTGCCTGCAGGCAGCAGCGCCGACACCACCGCACTGCCGGACTTCAACGACATCGGCAGCGCCAGTGACGTGCCGGCCGGCGAACTGACGGCGGTCCAGATGGAGATGGAGACCAAGCTTGACCTGGCCATCGCCTATCAGGAAATCGGCGACAAGGAAGGCGCACGCGAACTGCTCGACGAAGTCATCAAGGGCGGCAGCGCTTCCCAGGTGGCGAAGGCGAACGAGATGCGCATCAAGCTGGCTTGATGAACCACGGCTGTTACTGGATCTAGATTGAAGCGAATAGCACTGGGAGTCCAGTACGACGGTACCGCCTTCAACGGCTACCAGAAGCAGCCAGACCGCAACACGGTGCAGGACCGGCTCGAAATCGCGCTCGAAAAATTCGCGCGCGTCGAGCTGGGTACCACCTGCGCCGGCCGTACCGATACCGGCGTTCACGCGCTCGAACAGGTGGTCCATTTCGACACCGAACTGTCGCGCAGCATGCAATCCTGGGTGCGCGGCGTGAATGCCTTTTTGCCCGACGCGATCGCCGTGCGCTGGGCCACCGAAGTGCCCGAGCATCCGGGGCAGGAATTCCACGCCCGCTTCGCCGCCTTTGCGCGCACCTACCACTACGTCCTGTACAACAATCCGATCCGCTCGCCGCTGCTGGTGGGCCGCGCCGGCTGGGTATTTCGTCCGCTCGACGTGGACCTGATGCGCGCCGCCGCGCAGTGCCTGGTCGGCACGCATGATTTTTCCGCTTTCCGTTCCTCGCAATGCCAGGCCAAGTCGCCGGTCAAGCAGATGCACGCGGTCCATATCGAGCGGCATGGCGAAGTGATCGTGTTCACGCTGCGCGCCAGCGCGTTCCTGCATCACATGGTGCGCAACCTGATCGGCTCCCTGATCTACGTCGGGCAGGGCCGTCATTCGCCCGCATGGCTGCAGGACGTGCTCGAAGGGCGCGACCGCAACGACGCGGCGCCCACCTTCATGCCCGATGGCCTGTACCTGGCCAAGATCGACTACGATCCCAAATGGGGCTTGCCGCACGAGGCGGCCCGTCCACTGCCCTGGTTTTAAAGGCCATCCATGCAACGCACACGCATCAAGATTTGCGGGCTGACCCGCCCTGAAGACGTCCAGGCCGCAGTGGCCGCGGGCGCCGATGCACTCGGCTTCGTGTTTTACCCGAAAAGCCCGCGCTATGTCACCCCCGCGCAGGCCGGCGCGTTGATGTCGGCGGTGCCGCCGTTCGTCTCCACGGTGGCGCTGTTCGTCAACGCCAGCATCGACGAGGTGAGGGCGGTTGCGGCCGTGGCGCCGTTTGCGCAGCTGCAGTTCCATGGCGACGAAACGGTGGAGCAGTGCGCCGCGATCGCCGCCGCGGTCGGGCGTCCGTTCATGCGCGTGTTCCGCGTGCGTCCCGAGACCACCGGCGCCGACCTGCTGGCCGAAGAGGCGCTGTGCCGCGCCGCCAGCCCGCTGTTCTCAAGCCTGCTGCTCGACACCTTCGTGGACGCCTACGGTGGCGCCGGCAAGGTCTTCGACTGGGCTGTCATTCCGGCCGAACTGGCCCCGCGCGTGGTGCTGAGCGGCGGCCTGACGGTCGACACGGTGGCCGGCGCGGTGCGCCAGGTGCGTCCGTACGCGGTCGACATCAGCAGCGGCGTCGAACAGGCCAAGGGCATCAAGGATGCCGCCAGGATCGACGCTTTCACTGGCGCCGTACGGTTGGCCGATCACGGGGCCTGAAGCGCCTGATGCGTCGGCGTCACCACAAGCGGCGCCGATTTGCTAGAATACGTTCAACAATACCGCACTACCAGTTGCCCGCATCCGGCGTCCGCCCGGAGCGCGTGACCTCCACGGTGGCGCAGGAAAGGCTGCGATTTGGTTACTCATTCCAAAAGAACGCGCGCCTCGGGTCGTTTTGTGTGGTGGCTCGGGCGTACTAAACGCGATTGACGCGGGGCTGCTCACGCCCCTGTTTTTCCAGCCATGGACCGCCGCCTTCGCGGCTGCGGCCGGCCTGCCGATATCACCTTCGAAAGCGAGCATACTCATGAAAGACGCACCTGCGCGCGGCCCTGCCGCCCCGATTTTCCAGACTTCCGATTACCAGCTCCCCGATGCGCGCGGCCACTTCGGCCCGTACGGCGGTTCCTTCGTCGCCGAAACGCTCACTCACGCGCTGGCCGAGCTGAAAGAGGCGTACGCCAAATACAGCCACGATCCCGAATTCCTCGACGAATTCCGCTATGAGCTCAAGCACTTCGTCGGCCGTCCGTCGCCGATTTACCACGCCAAGCGCTGGTCCGAGCAGCAGGGCGGGGCACAGATCTTCTTCAAGCGCGAAGACCTGAACCACACCGGCGCGCACAAGATCAATAACGTGATCGGCCAGGCACTGCTGGCCAAGCGCATGGGCAAGCCGCGCATCATCGCCGAAACCGGCGCCGGCCAGCACGGCGTGGCCACGGCCACCATCTGCGCCCGCTTCGGGCTCGAATGCGTGGTCTACATGGGCAGCGAAGACGTCAAGCGCCAGGCCCAGAACGTGTACCGCATGAAGCTCCTGGGCGCGACCGTGGTGCCGGTGGAATCGGGCTCCAGGACGCTCAAGGACGCGCTCAACGAAGCGATGCGCGACTGGGTCACCAACATCGAAAACACTTTCTACATCATCGGCACGGTGGCCGGTCCCCATCCGTATCCGATGATGGTGCGCGACTTCCAGTCGGTCATCGGCGAGGAATGCCTGGTGCAGATGCCGGAACTGGCCGGACGCCAGCCCGACTACGTGCTGGCCTGTATTGGCGGCGGCTCGAACGCGATGGGGATTTTTTACCCTTACATCGACGAGAAGAACGTCAAGCTGATCGGCGTGGAAGCGGCCGGCGAAGGGCTCGATTCGGGCAAGCATTCGGCCTCGCTCACGGCCGGCATTCCGGGCGTGTTGCACGGTAACCGCACCTATCTGCTGCAGGACGAGAACGGCCAGATCATCGAGACGCATTCGGTGTCGGCGGGGCTCGATTATCCGGGCGTGGGGCCGGAACACGCGTGGTTGAAGGATCTGGGACGCGCGCAGTACGTGTCGGTGACCGATGACGAAGCGCTGCAGGCGTTCCACGACTGCTGCCATATCGAAGGCATCATCCCGGCGCTGGAGTCGTCGCACGCGCTGGCCTATGCGGCCAAGCTGGCGGCCACCCTGCCCAAGGAGCAGCTGATCCTGGTGAACCTGTCGGGCCGGGGCGACAAGGACATGCACACGGTGGCGGAGCGGATGGGACTCGATTTCAGCTGATTTTTCAGCGCAATTGTGTTCTGAAGTCCGACCTTTTCGACCACCCTACAAGAAAGCATCGCCATGTCCAGAATCGCACCAACCTTTGCCGCCTTGGCGGCCAGTAAAAAAACCGCGCTCGTCACCTTCATCACGGCGGGCGACCCGGGTCCGGAAATGACCGTGCCGCTGATGCACGCCCTGGTTGCCGGCGGCGCCGACATCCTCGAACTGGGAGTGCCGTTTTCCGATCCGATGGCCGAAGGGCCGGTCATCCAGCGCGCCTGCGAGCGCGCGCTCAAGTTCAATGTCGGCATCGGCGACGTGTTCGGCTATGTGCAAGAGTTCCGCAAAACCAATCAGAGCACGCCGGTGGTGCTGATGGGGTATGCCAATCCGATCGAGCGCATTGGCACCGACGCCTTCATCGCGCGGGCCAAAGAGGCGGGCGCCGATGGCGCGATCGTGGTCGATTATCCACCCGAGGAGTGCGAGGAATTTGCCACGGCGATGCGCGCCAGCGACCTCGATCTGATCTTCCTGCTGGCGCCGACATCGACGCCGGAGCGCATTGCGCAGGTGGCCAGATTCGGCAGCGGCTTTAGCTACTACGTGTCGCTCAAGGGCGTCACGGGGGCGGGCAATATCGACGTGGCCGATGTGGCGCGCCGCCTGGCGCCGATTCGCGAGCATGTGAAGCTGCCGATCGGTGTGGGCTTCGGGATTCGCGATGGCGAGACCGCCAGGGCGGTGGCCCAGGTGGCCGACGCGGTGGTGATCGGCAGCCGGATTATCCAGGAGATCGAGGCGACGCCGAAAGAGCAGGCCGTGGAGGCCGTGCAGCGTTTCGTCGCGGGCATCCGCGGCGCGCTCGATCGCTGACTGCGGACCGAAGCGCGCCGCCTGCTTTTTAGCGGCTTGGCAGCCGCTTCAGGTCGGCCAGGGTCCGGTGTCAGCGGCGGCGGCGGCGCGCCGTTGCCGCCAGTACCCCAAGGCCGGCCAGCAGCATCGCGTAGGTAGCCGGTTCCGGCACCGGCGAGGTGGCCAGGGTGTGGGCCGAGGCCATCGCGTTGAAGGTCACCATGTTGGTGATCGAGGCGCTCGAGCGGTTGTTGAGCACATAGTCCACACGGGTGGCCTGGAACAGGCTGGTGGTGCTCTCGTCAGGCATGTAGGTGGCGGCGAGGTGCTCGTCCGGACGGGAGTAGCCGGACGACTCGGGAACGTCCTGGAAAATCAGGAAGTGCACGTCGGCATACGAGCCGCCGTCGATCAGGCCCGGGGCGCGCGTCGCGGTTGCATACAGGTCGGCCGTGATGCGCACCGCGGTGTTAGGGGACAGGATGAAATGAACGTGGCCCGACGTGGCGAGACTGGTCGCCTCGGCCTCGCCACCCGCGCTGCTGGCCTGCGCTTGCATCACCAAGCCGTCGAACAAGCGGCCGGTCACGCTTGCCGAGGCGTTCAGCGCCGTGCTGGCGGAGGGGGCATACGATGCGCTGCGCTGGTACGGTTCAGACATTGTCTCGTTGTGCCGCTGCGTGTCGTTGTAGCCGCTGCGCTGGTCGGCCAGCTTCAACTCCGTGTACGGATCTTCAAAATAATAACCGCCGGTGACGTTGAAATTGAGCGAAGGCGTGATGCCGTCGTTCAGATCGAGATCGATCAGCTCGAAACCGATATTGCTGACCGTGCCACGTGCGGTCGTAGCGGCGTACGAGGGCGCAGCAGCGGCCAGACTGAGGACGGCCGACAGGATGGCTGTGCGGTAGGTGTGCATGAACTCTCCGTTAAAAAAAATGCAATCTTAATTGAAGATATAGCACAGCGCACGTGTTCTTTTTGCTTTCGTGTCGATCGTTTCCGCGTCACACCTGGCAGACCGCCGTGCAGGCAAAAGCGAACAGGCAAGTGCCCGGATGGTCGCCTTGGTCGTCGCCTTATTCCACGCAATCATCTCTTGCTTATGGGCTGTACTTTTTGCTTGTAAACCATGCAAATTCGTCCATTGTTTTGTCAAATGCTTTCAAAATAAAGATTGGACACCCGTACATACGGGGCATAGCATGCATTCGCTAACGTGTGCAAACGTTTTCATTTTCATGACAACTAGAAAAGCGAATCCCATGACCTTCATGCATCGACTCTCGACGATTGCCGCCGCGTGCGCTCTCTGCGCCGCCGCTTCCGCACCGGCCTCGGCCGCATCCGAAACTTACCAATGGAACAGTGTCGCCATGGGCGGCGGTGGTTTCGTCTCGGCGGTGATTCCGAGCAAGACGCAAAAAGGCCTGGCCTACGCCCGCACCGATGTCGGCGGCGCTTACCGCTGGGACAACAGCGCCGCGCGCTGGGTGCCGCTGATCGACTGGGCGTCGGAAGATGAAACCGGCCTGCTGGGCATCGAATCGATCGCCCTCGACCCGAAAAATGCCGCCAAGGTGTACATGCTGGCAGGCATCAGCTACTTCAACAACGGCAAGACCATGATCCTGCGTTCCTCGGATTACGGCAAAACCTTCATCAAGACCGATGTCACGGCCTTGTTCAAGGCGCACGGCAACGGCATGGGCCGCCAGACCGGCGAACGCCTGCAGGTCGATCCCGGTTCGAGCAACATCCTGTACGTGGGCACCCGCGCCAACGGCCTGTTCAAGAGCATCGACAGCGGCGCCACCTGGGCCCGCGTGGCCAGCCTGAACGTGACCACCACGCCCAATGAAAACGGCATCAGCTTCGTCTCGCTCGATCCGTCCAGCGTGGTGGGCGGCGTGGCCCAGCGCATCGTGGTGGGCGTGTCGCGCTTCGGCTACGTGGCCCCCAATCTGTACCGCAGCAACGATGGCGGCAAGACCTTCGCACCCGTCGCGGGCGCCCCGACCGACCTGATGCCGCAGCGCGTGGCGCGCGCCGGTGACGGCAAGCTGTACGTCACCTACGCCAACGGCGCCGGTCCGCACGGCCACTGGGCCCAGCCGGAACCGATGGACCGCGGCCAGATCTGGAAGTACAACGTGGGCACGGGCGCCTGGACCAATGTCACGCCGGCCGGCATCAGTTCTGCATTCAGCGGCATCAGCGTGGCGCCCGACAATCCGAACAACCTGGTGGCGTCGACCGTCAACACCTACCAGCAGCAGGGCAACGCCTGGGGCGACCGCATCTATACCTCGGCCAACGGCGGCGCCAGCTGGACCGACGTGATTGCCCGCGGCTTCGCCAAGGACAGCGCGGGCGTGTCCTGGGTCGGCGACAAGGCGATCCACTGGGCTGGCACGGTCGAGCTCGATCCTTTCGATACCAAGGCGGCGTGGGTGTCGTCCGGCAACGGCATCTTCAAGACCGCCAACATCAACGCGACCCCGGCCACCTGGACCTTCAACGTCGCCGGGCTGGAGGAAACCGTGCCGCTCAACCTGGTCAGCATCCCGGGCGGACCGCTGGTGTCGGCGATCGGCGACTACGATGGCTTCCGCCACACCGATCCGACCCGCTATGCGCCGATCCACACCCCATCGATCGGCAGCACCACCGGCCTCGACTTTGCCGCGCGCAAAACCTCGGTGCTGGCGCGCGCCGGCGGCAATGACAACCCGGGCATGTACTACTCGACCGACACCGGTGCCACCTGGAAGAAGAGTGCGGTGATGAACGGCAAGAACGGCCAGGTTGCGCTCTCGTCCGACGGCACCGTGTTGCTGCACAGCCCGGACAGTTCGGCCACCAGCTACCGCTCGACCGACTTCGGATCGAGCTGGACCGCCGTGAATGGCTTGAACGTGACCAGTGCGCGTCCGGTGGCCGATGCCGTCAACCCGCGCAAGTTTTACGCGTATGACAACGGGCGCATGTTCGTCAGTACCGACGGCGGCGTGTCGTTCGCGCCGAAAGCGAGCCTGCAGTCGGGCGGATCGAAGGTGATCCGCGCGGTGCCGAACCGCGAAGGCGAGCTGTGGGTGCCGCTGTATGGTGCGGGTCTGGCGCGCTCGACCGATTCGGGCGCCACCTTCAGCAGCATCGGCAGCGTCAGTTATGCCGCCGCGGTCGGTTTCGGTGCCGCCGCACCGGGCGCAAGCTTCCCGACGGTGTTTATCTGGGGTACGGTCGGCGGCGTGAAAGGCGTGCACCGCTCCGGCGATGCGGGCGCCACCTGGGCGCGCGTCAACGATGATGCTCACCAGTACGGCGGACCGGGCAACGGCCAGTTCGTCATCGGCGACATGAACCGTTACGGCGTTGTGTATATGAGTACCGCCGGACGCGGCATCGCCATGGGCGTGCCGGGCGGAACCACGACCCCGCCGATCGATCCGCCGCCACCGGTCGAACCGCCGCCAACGCCCACGCCGACCAGCCAGTGCGTGTATCAGGTGCGCAGCCAGTGGCCGGGTGGATTTAACGGGGCGGTGCAGATCACCAACCGCGGCACCAGCGCCATGAATGGCTGGAGCGTGAGCTGGACCTACCCGGATGGCTCGAAAGTGGCCAGCATGTGGAATGCGGTCCTGAGCGGCACCAATCCGTACACGGCGACCAACGTGGGCTGGAACGGGGTGATCCAGCCGGGCCAGACCGTCGAGTTCGGTTTCCAGGGCACCAGCGGCAGCGCGGGTACCCAGGTGCCGGTACTGGGCGGTACCGCTTGCGCCAAGGCAGCCAGGTAAGCGCTCACACCGTACCAGGCGGGCGCCAAGTGAGTATTCACTAGCGCCGCATGCAGCCGGGCCGGCGATCCGGCTGCGCTTTCCCTACAGCCAGCCCTGGCGCCACTGGGTTTCGTCGCGCAGCGTTTTCCAGGCGATGCGCCGCGTCTGCCGGCTGTGCACGGCATCGATATCGACCCACTCCACGGGCTCGCCGGGCTGCTCGGGCTCGATCACCTTGATCACGATAAAATGCTTCTCCTTGTTCACGGGAGCGAGCGCCGTCCATTTCGAAAGCAGTAATTTTTTAGGATGCAAGGGATTCATGCCAGGAGCATAGCGCATCGCACGCCTTCGCGCCGCACGGTGAACCGCGCTGATGAGTTGACGATCCAACACCCGTACCACGACCGAAAAGAATGTTAAAAAAGCAATTTTCATTCCGTTGTGTTCGACAAGCAGTGTCTTAACGGCTAAACTACCGACCACTAAGATGCCGCAGAAGGAGAATGTATGAGTTGGTTAGAGAAACTACTGCCCCCACGAATCCAGCGTTCCGACGCTGCCGCGCGCAAGACCATGCCCGAAGGCCTGTGGGTCAAGTGCCCCTCCTGCGAAGCCGTCCTGTACCGTACCGACCTCGAATCGAATCTTCACGTCTGCCCGAAGTGCAGCCACCACATGCGCATTCGCGCCCGCGAGCGCCTCGACGGCCTGCTCGACGAAGGCGGCCGCTATGAAATCGGCCAGGAAACCCTGCCGGTCGATACGCTCAAGTTCAAAGACAGCAAAAAATACCCCGACCGCCTGAAAGCGGCGATGGAAGCGACCGGCGAGACCGATGCGCTGATCGTCATGGGCGGCGCCATCATGAGCCTGCCGGTGGTGGTGGCCTGCTTCGAGTTCGAATTCATGGGCGGCTCCATGGGTTCCGTGGTCGGCGAGCGCTTCGTGCGCGGCGCCCAGATCGCGCTCGAACAAAAAGTGCCGTTCATCTGCATCACCGCCACCGGCGGCGCGCGCATGCAGGAAGGCTTGCTGTCGCTGATGCAAATGGCAAAAACCACGGCCATGCTGACCAAGCTGTCCGAGAAAAAGCTGCCGTTCATCAGTGTGCTGACCGATCCGACCATGGGCGGCGTATCGGCGTCGTTCGCTTTCATGGGCGACGTCGTCATCGCCGAGCCGAAAGCGCTGATCGGCTTTGCCGGCCCGCGCGTGATCGAGAACACCGTGCGCGAAAAGCTGCCTGAAGGCTTCCAGCGCGCCGAATTCCTGGTCACCAAGGGCGCTGTCGACATGATCGTCGACCGCCGCAAGATGCGCGAAGAAATCGCGCGCCTGCTCGCGTTGCTGCAAGACCAGGCGGTTGAAGTCCTGGCCTGATCGATTATTCTGACTGGTTCACGCCAGTCGTTTGGTTTTATCGCGGTTCATGGCGGACGGGCATGCGTGCCCGGCTTCCATGAGCCGCCGTTGTTTTTACAGGTTCATTCCATGTCCACTCTCCCCACCACCTTGCCCGACTGGCTGGCGCTGCTCGAATCGCGCCACGCCGAAGTCCACATCAACATGGGCCTCGAGCGCGTGCGCCAGGTCAAGGAGCGCCTCAATCTGGCGTTCAGCTGCCCGGTCATCATGGTGGCCGGTACCAACGGCAAGGGCTCGACCTGCTCGATGCTCGAAGCGATCCTGCTGCGCGCCGGCTACAAGGTGGGCCTGTACATCAAGCCGCACTTCCTCGACTTCAACGAACGCGCCCGCATCAATGGCGACATGGCGTCCGATGAAGCGCTCATCGCCAGCTTCAACGCCGTCGAAGCGCAGCGCGGCGACACCGACCTGACGTACTTCGAATTCACCACCCTGGCCATCATGCACCTGCTGGCCGGGTCGAAGCTCGACGTAGCGATCCTGGAAGTGGGCCTGGGCGGGCGCCTGGACGCGGTCAACGTGATCGATGCCGACGTGGCCATCGTCACCTCGATCGATATCGACCACACCGACTTCCTTGGCACCACGCGCGACGAAATCGGCTTCGAGAAAGCGGGCATTTTCCGGCCGGGCAAAGCGGCCATCTGCAGCGACCCGGTGCCGCCGCCGACCCTGATCGCGCACGCCGAGGCGATCGGCGCCGACCTGTGGCTGCTGGGGCGCGACTTCAATTATTCCGGCGACAAGCAGCAGTGGAACTACGGCGGGCGCGAACAGCGCCGCAATTCGCTGGCCTACCCGAGCCTGCGCGGCGCCAACCAGCTGCTCAACGCCTCGGCCGCGCTGGCCGCGCTCGAAGTGCTGCGCTTCGCGCTGCCGGTTGGGGCGCAGGAAGTGCGCACCGGGCTGGTGGTGGTCGAGCTGCCGGGGCGCTTCCAGGTGCTGCCGGGACGTCCGACCGTCATCCTCGACGTCGCCCATAATCCGCACGCGGCGTCGGCGCTGGCCCAGAACCTGGGCAACATGGGCTTTCATCCCTACACCTATGCCGTATTCGGCATCATGCAGGACAAGGACATCGATGGCGTTGTTGCCCCGATGGCGCAATATGTCGACCACTGGTGCGTGACCAACCTGCCATCGCCACGCGCGGCCGACCCGGAAACGCTGGCCGATACCCTGGCGGCGCTGCCGCCGGGCGACGCCAAACCGGGCGAACGCAGCGTCACAACCTTCGCCGATCCAGCCCAGGCTTTTGCAAATGCAATGAGTCGAGCCGGGGAGAATGATAGAATTGTGGTCTTTGGCTCCTTCTACACCGTCGCCGGTGTCATGGCTGCCCGAAAATCCTCACATCACTGAAGAAAAACGCATGGGCTTGTTCTCGTTCCTCAATAAAAACAAGCAAGAATCCACGGAAGATAGTGGCTATTATTCCAAGTCGGACGACGACAGCGTCGCCGCCCGTGCCCGTTCCAAGCGCGCATCTTCCGCCGGCGAACCCGCAGCCCGCCGCGGCAAGGACGCGCGCGCCGCTGCCGATCCCGTTCTGCCCGAGAAAAAGCGTGCGCGCCGCCGCCTGGTAGGCGCCGTCGCGCTGGCGCTCGGCGTGGCGGTCGGCTTGCCGATGGTGCTCGACTCCGAACCCAAGCCGCTGGCCGGCGACATCGATATCCGTATTCCCTCCAAGGACAAGGTCGCGCCGCAGGCGCAGCCGCGCGCCGTGGCTGCCGCCGATGCGCTCGACAAACGCGAAGAAATCATCGACGTGCCGCCAGTGCCAATGGTGACGCTGCCGAAAGAAAGGCCGGTGCCGAGGGATGAGATCAAACCCGAGGCCAAGCCCGTGGCGAAGCCCGAAATCAAGCCGGCGGTGAAGCCCGACGTCAAACCGGTCGTCAAGCCGGAACCGAAACCGGTCGTCAAGCCCGAGCCCAAGGTTGTGGTCAAGCCCGAGGCCAAGCCTGAGAAGCCGAAGCCGGAGCCGAAAGTCGCCGAGGTCAAGAACGTCGAGAAGGCGCCCGAAAAGCACGTCGAAAAAACGGTCGACAAGGCAGTCGAGAAGCCGGTTGAGAAACCGCTCGCCAAGGCGCCGCCCAAGGTCGAGGAAAAGGAAAAACCGGCCGTCAAGCCGCCGGTGCCGGAGGCCCAGCGCGCCATGTCCATCCTCGAAGGCAAGGCGCCCGAGAAAGCCGTCGACGAGAACCAGCGCTTCGTGGTGCAGGTCGCCGCGCTGGCCACGCAGGAAAAAGTCAACGAATTGCAGGCCAAATTGAGCGGCGCCGGCATCCGCTCGTTCACGCACAAGATACCGACCCAGTCGGGCGACCGGATTCGTGTGCAGGTGGGCCCGTTCAGCAAGGATGAAGCCGAAAAAGTGCGCGCCAAGTTAAGCAAGATGGGACTGTCGGGCATCATGGTCCCGGGCTGATGACATACGTTTGGGCTGACGCAAGGTGACGGAGTTCGATTATGTGGTGCTGGTGATCCTCATTTCCTCGGTGATCATCGGCACGTTGCGCGGCCTGGTCAAGGAAATCCTGTCGCTGATCAGCTGGGTGGTGGCCTTCGTCGTTGCCAACGCCTACGGCGCCCAGCTCGCGCCCATGTTGTCGGTGATCCCCGGCGAAACGGTGCGCCTGATGGTCGCCTTCGTGGCGCTGTTCCTCGGCACCCGCATCCTGATGGGACTGGTCATGATGGCGGTCGACCTGATGGTCAAGGCCACGGGACTGAGTCCGGCGAACCGCCTGCTGGGGGCCACGTTCGGCCTCGCGCGCGGGGTGGTGATCGTGCTGGCCGCCGTCATCTTGTGCGGCATGACCGACCTGCCCAAGCAGGCGTTCTGGACCAAGGCGGTATCGAGCCCCATGGCGGAAGAGGGCGCACGGATGGTAAAGACATTGTTGCCCGCTGATTTGGCGCGGCATGTTCAGTTTTGATATTTTTTAAAATCAGTAGGTCCAGTCTCTAGGAGCGCACCATGTGTGGCATCGTCGGCGTCGTCTCGAATAACCCCGTCAATCAAGTGCTGTATGACGCTTTGCTGCTGTTGCAGCACCGCGGTCAGGATGCGGCGGGGATCGCAACCAGTCATTCCAATATGTTTTCCATGCACAAGGCCAATGGCCTCGTGCGTGACGTTTTCCGCACGCGCAATATGCGTTCGCTGCAGGGGAACTCGGGCATCGGCCACTGCCGCTATCCGACCGCCGGTTCGTCCAGCGAGGAAGAAGCGCAGCCGTTCTACGTGAATGCGCCGTTCGGCATCACGCTCGCGCACAACGGCAACCTGACCAATCAGGAACAGCTCAAGTCCGAGATGTTCCGCAACGACCGCCGCCACATCAACACCGACTCCGATTCCGAAGTGCTGCTCAACGTGCTGGCGCATGAAATCCAGGAATCGACCACCGGCTTCACGCTCGATCCAGATTCCATCTTCAAGGCGGTGCAAGCGGTGCACCGGCGCGTGCGCGGCGCCTACGCCGTTGTCGCCCAGATCGCCGGCCACGGCCTGCTGGCCTTCCGCGATCCGTTCGGGATTCGTCCGCTGTGCATCGGCACCAACGAAACCGACAACGGCACCGAATACCTGGTGGCCAGCGAATCGGTGGCGCTGGAAGGCATGGGTTTCCGCTTCCTGCGCGATATCGCGCCGGGCGAAGCGGTGTTCATCGACATGGACATGAAGCTGCACGAACGCCAGTGCGCCGACAATCCGTCGCTCAACCCGTGCGCCTTCGAGTACGTGTACCTGGCCCGCCCGGATTCGATTCTCGACGGCGCCTCGGTCTACGCCACGCGCCTGAAAATGGGCGAGTACCTGGCCGACAAGGTGCGCCAGGAGTTCAAGTCGGGCGAGATCGACGTGGTCATGCCGATTCCCGATTCCTCGCGTCCTGCCGCGATCCAGCTGGCGCTCAAACTCGGTGTCGAGTACCGCGAAGGCTTCATCAAGAACCGCTACATCGGCCGCACCTTCCTGATGCCGGGCCAGGCGATCCGCCGCAAGTCGGTACGCCAGAAACTGAACGCGATCGGTTCCGAATTCAAGGGCAAGAACGTGCTGCTGGTCGACGACTCGATCGTGCGCGGCACCACCAGCCAGGAAATCGTGCAGATGGCGCGTGAAGCGGGCGCGCGCAACGTGTTCTTCGCGTCGGCCGCGCCTCCGGTGCTGTTCCCGAACGTGTACGGCATCGACATGCCGACCCGCGATGAACTGATCGCCTACGGCCGCAGCACCGAGGAAGTCTGCCGCGAGATCACGGCCGACGCCCTGGTGTACCAGGACGTCGATGCGCTCAAGCGCGCGATCTCGGACGTGAACCCGGCGTTGACCAGCTTCGAGGCATCCTGCTTCGACGGCGTGTACGTGACTGGCGACGTCACGCCCGCGTATCTGGACCGGCTGGAATTCGCGCGCCACAATCCGAAAGCCGCACCGGCCGAAGATGCGGCGCGCACCCAGCTGAACCTGAACCTGGCGACCGCCGAGTAACTGATGAGCGAGAAGAAAAGCTACGGCTTCACCACGACCATCCTGCACAACGACCGGCAAAAGCCGATCGAGCATGGGTCGCTGCACAAGCCGATTCACACCTCGGTGACCTTCGGCTACAACGACGCGCGCCAGCTGGCGTCGGTGTTCCAGGGGAAGGAGCCGGGCTTTCGCTACGGCCGCCAGGGCAATCCGACCATCTCCGCGCTCGAAGACAAGATCACGCAGATGGAAGACGGCGTATCGACCTTGTGCTTTGCGACCGGGATGGGGGCCATCGGCGCCGTGTTCCAGGCGCTGCTGCGCGCCGGCGACCACATTGTGTCGTCGTCGTTCTTGTTCGGGAACACCAACAGCCTGTGGCAAACGGCGGCCGGGCAGGGCGTCGAGGTGGCGTTTGCCGATGCGACCGACGTGGCCAACGTCGAAGCCGCGCTCACGCCGGCCACGCGCCTGGTGTTCGTCGAAACCATCGCCAACCCGCGCACGCAGGTGGCGGACCTGGCGCGCATCGGCCGGCTGTGCAGGGAACGCGGCATTCTGTTCGTGGTCGATAACACCATGACGTCGCCCTACCTGTTCCGGCCTAAAACGGTCGGTGCGGGGCTGGTGGTCAATGCGCTGACCAAGTCGATCGGAGGCCACGGCAATGCGCTTGGCGGCAGCCTGACCGATACCGGCGAATACGACTGGAGCGCGTTCCCGAACATTGCGGCCAACTACAAGCGCAATGCGCCGGCGCAGTGGGGCATGGCGCAGTTGCGCGCCAAGGCCCTGCGCGACTTCGGCGCCTCGCTGGCGCCGGAAGCGGCTCACCACATCGCGGTGGGGGCGGAAACGCTGGCGCTGCGCATGGAGCGCGCTTCGGCCAATGCGCTGGCAGTCGGGCGCATGCTCGAAGCCGACGCGCGCGTGGCGGCGGTGTATTACCCGGGCCTGGCATCGCATCCGCAGCACGCGCTGGCGAGCGATCTGTTCAAGGCTTACGGTTCGCTGTTGAGCTTTGAACTGAAAGACGGCATCGATTGCTTCGATTACCTCAATCGCCTCAAGCTCGGTATCTCCGCCAGTAACCTGGGCGATACGCGCACCCTGGTCATTCCCGTCTCGCACACCATCTTCTACGAGATGGGCGCCGAGCGGCGCGCCAGCATGGGCATCGCCGAATCGCTGATCCGGGTGTCGGTCGGCATCGAAGACACGGCTGACTTGCTCGACGACTTCCGCTCCGCGCTGGATTGAACGGGGCAGGACGGCGCGCGCCGCCCTGTCATGTCATCTGGTGACGATGCGGGTTTGTCCACATGGTTCGTACAAATACAAGGTCCTACACGCGATGAAGAAATACCTGTTCTGCCTGGGCTTGATGCTCGCCGGCGTGGCGCACGCGGACGAGCTGGCCAACGCCAACGCCCTGTTCGCGAAAAAGGCTTATCCGCAAGCGCTGCAGCTGTACACCAAGCTGGCCAACGCCGGCAACGCCGAAGCCCAGCTGCACATGGGCGAGATGTATTTTTACGGCGAGGCCGGCACGGTCGACCTGGCCAAGGCCGAAGCCTGGTTCAAGAAGTCCGCCGCCAAGGGTAACAAGACTGCGGCCGGCTCGCTGGAGATGATGAAAAAGCGCGATGCGCGCCGTGCCGACCTGGATTACTGGATCGGCAAATACGATGGCGCCGACCTGACAACGGGCCAGTTCCGTTGCCCGGCGCCGCGCATTCCGGCCATGTCGAAGCAGAACGAAGAAATCGAGAGCGTGTCGGCCAAGGTCGCGGCCTGGCAGGATTGCTACAACGGCTTCGTGCGCAACCTGAACGAGGCCAGCCCGCTGACCAAGCGCATTCCCAAGGATGTGGCCGACCTGCTGACCAAGGAAGAAACCGAGCAGTCGCGCGTGTATCTGGAAGGCGTGTATGCGGGCATCGCCGAAAACGCCAAGGTCTCGGCCAAGCTGGTGCTGGCCGACTTCGGCGCGTGGCGTGCCGCCACCGACGCCTACATCAAGGAACACAACCGCATCGTCACCGAAGCGGCGGCGACAGCGCCGCGCAAGGGCGACTAGGCGGCAAGGGCGCAGTGGAACCGCGCCCGCACGCTCAGTTCCAGCTGCGCATCAACCCTACCGCCAGGCCTTCAAGCGCGAACTCGTCGGTTGCGGGATCGACGTGGATCACCTTGAAGTCCGGATTTTCCGGCAGCAGTTCGATCAGCGAGCCGGTCTTTTTGTAGCGCTTGACGGTGACATCGTCACCGATGCGGGCCACCACGATCTGGCCATTCTTGGCGCTGTCGACCTTTTTGACGGCCAGCAGGTCGCCATCCATGATGCCGGCGTCGCGCATCGACCACCCACGCACCTTGAGCAGGAAATCGGGACGCGACGAAAACATCGCCGGGTCCACGCTGTAGGTCGCTTCCACATGCTCCTGCGCGAGGATGGGCGAACCGGCGGCCACGCGCCCGACCAGCGGCAGCGACATGAGCAGGTTCGGCGGCGGCATGGCAATGGCGTCGACGCTGGCGCCGATCAGGCGGATGCCGCGCGAGGTGCCGGGCGAAATTTCGATGGCGCCCTTGCGCGCGAGCGCCTGCAGATGCTCTTCGGCCGCGTTGGCCGACTTGAAGCCCAGTTCATTGGCGATCTCGGCACGGGTAGGAGGAAAGCCCGTGTTCTCGATCGCATCCTTGATCAGGTTGAGGATTTGTTCTTGCCTTGGAGTGAGCTTGATCATCGGTATGCGGGACTGTGTATATGGACAGACTGTATTTTTGTACAGTATTTCGCGCAATGCAAGGGTTAATTAGCCGAACAGGCGAATTATTTGCGATGGGCGCTGTCCAACAAGTAGCAGAGGAGGTGAGTCATGGATCGGCTTGAGGTTCCAAGGGTGGGTTATGAGGAAGATTTTGTGCTGTGGCTTGAGGATCAGGCGGAGTTGCTGCGTATGGGAAAGTTCGAGCTACTTGATGTCGACAACCTCATCGACGAGCTTGAAGGCGCAGTGCGTGCCGACCGGAGTGAGCTCGAGGGGCACCTTGAATATATCACTGCGTACTTGCTCAGTTTGCAGTTGCGGCCACGGTACAAGCCACGGCACTGGTGCATCAAGCTGAACGACGCCCGTTTTGGCGTGGAATTGCTGATTGCCGACAGTCCCAGTCTGGTTGCCGACATACCCGAACTAGCAGCGCGGCGCTATGCCGAAGCGCGCCGGCGTGCCGCTTGGGAAACACGCCTGCCGGAGTCCATCTTCCCGGCTGCGCTACCTTACAGTGCCGCGCAGCTGCTCGACGACGACTTCGTGCCGTCGTACTCGCCGGATGAGGGGCCGTGAACTGAAATACAGGGTAGAGGAGGCGGGTCATGGATCGACTCGGGGTGCCACTTGCTGACTACGACGATGATCTGATCCAATGGATCGATCAACAGGTGAGGCTGTTGCGCGCCAGGGACTTTGAACACCTTGATGTCGAACACCTTGTGGAGGAGTTTGAGGAAATGGTCGGCCGCAATCAAAGGGAATTGTGTAGCCGGCTGCACGTTCTGATCATGCGCCTGCTCAAGTGCCAGTATCAGCCGCGGCGCAAGTCGACGAGCTGGCTGGCGACCATCAACGAGCAGCGCCGCGCAATTGCTCGGCTGCTGGAGCGCAGTCCCAGCCTGAGCAGGGCGGTCGAGCGCATGGCACGACAAGAGTATGCGCACGCCGTGCGTAGCGCGGCCATCGAAACCCGGCTACCGAAAAGCGCTTTCCCGCCGGAGCCACCCTACACCCCGGCCCAACTGCTCGACGACGACTTCGTGCCATGAACGACGCGCAATCGCACAGCTTTCTCAATGCGCCCTTGATTGTTGCTCTATTTCACGCTATAATCGCCGGCTTTCCCTTCCCACACTCGTCTTGACGCCGAGGTGGGCATTTGTTTAAACGTCCCTAAGGAGTTATGCATGCGTCATTATGAAATCGTTTTTATCGTCCACCCGGACCAAAGCGAGCAAGTCCCGGCGATGATCGAACGCTACAAAGCCAGCGTAACCACGCGCGGCGGTTCGGTTCACCGTGTTGAAGACTGGGGCCGTCGTCAGATGGCTTACTCGATCCAGAAGCTGCCAAAAGCGCACTACATCTGCCTGAACATCGAATGCGACAACGAGACCCTCGTGGAACTCGAAACCGCGTTCAAATTCAATGATGCCGTGCTGCGTCACCTCACCGTTAAGATGAAGAAGGCTGAAACCGCGCCGTCGCCGATGATGAAATCGGTACAACGTGAAGACGCAGCCAAGAGCCACCGCACTGAAGCCCCTGCTCCTGCAGCCGCTCCAGCGCCAGCTCCAGCCGCAGCAGCGTAATTGTTGACCGGGATCCCTGAACCTGACTTGACCTCACCTCGGTGAATCAACTCCAGTTCGTAGCCCTGATTTGCGAGCGCGACGTATTGCGCTATACCCCGGCCGGCGTGCCGATCGTGACCGCCACACTGATGCACAGTTCGCAGCAGATGGAAGCAGGGGTAGCCAGGTTGGTCGAATTTGAAATCACCGCGCTTGCCGCGGGCGAGATTTCAGGTCGATTCAGCCAGGCCGAATTGGGCGCCGTGCATCAGTTCACGGGATTTTTGGCCAAGAAGAACCGCAGCAGCAAAAGCCTGGTGTTTCACATCATTGATTTCTGTGCCGCCGCCTGACGCGACAGCACATTTTTAGATACAGGAGCCTCAAATGGCATTCGGTAAAAAATTCGACAAGAACAAGCTCAAGCTTAAAGAAAAGCGCAAACAACAGAACCCACTGTTCAAGCGTAAGAAATTCTGCCGCTTCACCGCAGCAAACGTTGAACAGGTCGACTACAAAGACGTAGACACCCTGAAAGACTTCGTCCAGGAAAATGGCAAGATCATGCCAGCACGCCTGACCGGTACCAAAGCGCACTACCAGCGCCAGGTTGACACCGCAATCAAGCGCGCCCGCTACCTCGCGCTGCTGCCATACACCGATCTGCACCACGCTTAATCGCTGCGGATAAACTGGAGAAACTCTATGCAAATCATTCTGTTGGAAAAAGTTGTTAACGTCGGCAACCTGGGCGATGTTGTTAAAGTCAAAGACGGTTACGCACGTAACTTCCTGATCCCGCAACGCATGGCTCGCCGTGCTACCGCATCGGCTGTCGCTGAATTCGAAGTCAAGCGCGCCGAACTGGAAAAAGCAGCAGCTGAAAAGCTGGCCGCTTCCCAGGCTCAAGGCGACAAGCTGGGCGGCATGACCATCTCGATCGCTCAAAAAGCGGGCGTCGATGGCCGTCTGTTCGGTTCCGTGACCAACTTCGACATCGCTGAAGCGCTGACGAAAGCTGGCTTCGCTGTAGAAAAAGCGCAAGTGCGCATGCCTACCGGCCCGCTGAAAACGACAGGCGAACACGCTGTTGCAGTAGCCCTGCACACCGACGTCGTTGTCGAGATCACCATCGCTGTCGTTGGCGAAGCTGCCTAAGTCATACTGCCTCATATAGTTGCCTTGCAAGTATCATGCTTGCATAACAACCACAAAAAAGCCGGGTCTTCCCGGCTTTTTTTACGCCCAAAATCCCCCAATTATGTCAGCCAGTTGACCCGAAGCAGGTATAATTCGCGCCATGAACGCACCATCCGATCCGCAGCTCGACGCACTCCGCATCCCGCCCCATTCCATCGAAGCAGAACAATCTGTGATCGGTGGTTTGCTGCGCGATAACGCCGCGTTCGACCGCATTGCCGACATGATGCATGCGGACGACTTCTACCGCTACGATCACCGCATCATCTTCGAGCAGATCGTCAAGCTGATCAACCAGTCGAAACCGGCCGACGTGATCACCGTGTTCGAGGCGCTGACCAACATCGCCAAGGCCGAAGACGTGGGCGGCCTGCAGTACCTGAACGCGATGGCGCAGAACACGCCGTCGGCGGCCAACATCCGGCGCTACGCCGAGATCGTGCGCGACCGCGGCGTGCTGCGCAAACTGATCACCGTGGCCGACGAAATTTCGGGCAATGCGTTCAACCCGCAGGGCAAGGAAGTCAAGCAGATGCTCGACGAAGCCGAGTCCAAGATCTTCGCCATCGCCGAACAGGGCGCGCGCGGCTCGCAAGGCTGGATCGCGGTGCAGCCGCTGCTGACCCAGGTGGTCGAGCGCATCGATGAACTCTACAGCCGCGACAACCAGAGCGAAATCACGGGCGTGCCGACCGGCTTCATCGACCTTGACCGCATGACGTCCGGCCTGCAGCCGGGCGACCTGGTGATCGTGGCCGGCCGTCCGTCGATGGGCAAGACCGCGTTCTCGGTCAATATCGGCGAGAACGTGGCCATCGAAGCGGGCCTGCCGGTCGCGATCTTCTCGATGGAGATGGGCGGCGCCCAGCTGGCCATGCGTATGCTCGGTTCTGTCGGCCAGCTCGACCAGCACCGCCTGCGCACCGGCCGCCTGAACGACGAAGACTGGCCGCGCCTGACGCACGCGATCCAGAAAATGAACGACGCCCAGCTGTACATCGACGAGACCCCGGCCTTGAATCCGATCGAGCTGCGCGCGCGTTCGCGGCGCCTGTCGCGCCAGTGCGGCAAGCTTGGCCTGATCATCATCGACTACATCCAGCTCATGACCGGCAGCCAGCCGGGCGACAACCGCGCCTCGGAGATTTCCGAGATTTCGCGAAGCCTCAAGGGCCTGGCCAAGGAGCTGCACTGTCCCGTGATCGCCCTGTCGCAGTTGAACCGGTCGCTGGAACAACGCCCCAACAAACGCCCCATCATGTCCGACTTGCGCGAATCGGGCGCTATCGAGCAGGATGCGGACGTCATCATCTTCCTGTATCGCGATGAGGTCTACAACCCGGATTCGCCCGACAAGGGCACCGCGGAGATCATCATCGGCAAGCAGCGTAACGGCCCGATCGGCTCGATACGACTGACCTGGATCGGCCAGTACACCAAGTTCGGTAACTACAGCGGTAACCTGGCGGTCTACCAGGGCGACTAAATCACGATGCCGCCGCCATGAGCGGTGGCCTTCTGCAGTATCAATAACGCTTTAACGCTTTAACGGAGAAACCATGTTTGGACGCCTGATGCCCACCGAGGGCAAATTTTTTGAGCTCTTCAACCAGCACGCCGCACTGTGCGTGAAGGGCGCGCATGAAATGGTCGGCCTGATGACCAACTTCGACGACCTCGAAAACCGCGTCCATGCGATCGAAAGCATCGAGAAGCAAGCCGACAAGATCACCTACGCCACGGTCGACATGCTGCACAAGACCTTCATCACGCCGATCGACCGCGACGACATCCACAAGCTGATCACGCGCATGGACGACATCCTCGACCTGATGGAAGACGCGGCCCAGACGGTCTCGCTGTACGACCTGAAAGCGGTGACCCCGGAAGCGAAGCGCCTGGCCGAACTGTGCCTGGCCTGCTGCGAAAAAGTCGAGGCGGCCGTCGGCCTGCTGCACAACATGGACAACTCGCAAAAGATCGTCGCCATCTGCGAAGAGATCGACCGCCTGGAGTCCGATGCCGACCACGTGATGCGCGCCGCCATGTCGAAGCTGTTCCGCGATGAACCGGACGTGCGCAACCTGATCAAGCTCAAGGCCATCTACGAGATCCTCGAAACCGTGACCGACCGCTGCGAAGATGTTGCCAACATCATCGAAGGCATCATCGTCGAAAACGCGTAAGCGGCACGAGCATGGAACATATCCAAATCAGCATTTACGTGCTCGGCATGTTGATCGCCCTGGCATTGGTGTTCGACTTCATGAACGGCTTCCACGACGCGGCCAATGCCATTGCCACCGTCGTCTCGACGGGCGTGCTCAAGCCGCAGACCGCGGTGGCCATGGCCGCCGTGTTCAACTTCATGGCCATCGGCGTGGTCGGGCTGCACGTGGCCACCACCCTGAGCAAGGGCACCATCGACCCCAAGGTGGTGGACCATTACGTCATTTTCGGGGCCCTGGTCGGGGCCATCATCTGGAACCTGATCACCTGGTACTACGGCATTCCCTCGTCCTCCTCGCACGCGCTGATCGGCGGCCTGGTAGGCGCCGCGGTGGCCAAGTCGGGCACCGGCGCGCTGATCGGCGCGGGCTTGCTCAAGACCGTCATCTTCATCGTGGTGGCGCCGCTGCTCGGTTTTGCGCTCGGTTCGATCATCATGCTCATTGTCGCATGGGTATTCGTCAAGTCGACCCCGCGCAAGGTCGATACCTGGTTCCGCCGCCTGCAACTGGCATCGGCGGCGGCGTATAGCCTGGGCCACGGCGGCAACGACGCGCAAAAGACCATGGGCATCATCTGGATGCTGCTCATCGCCAGCGGCTACACCGACGCGGCCGACAAGGCGCCGCCGAGCTGGGTCATCATTTCGTGCTATGCGGCGATCAGTTTCGGTACGCTGTTCGGCGGCTGGCGCATCGTCAAGACCATGGGCCAGAAGATCACCAAGCTCAAACCGGTGGGCGGCTTTTGCGCCGAAACCGGCGGCGCGATCACCCTGATCCTGTCGAGCTATTTCGGCATTCCCGTCTCGACCACGCACACCATCACCGGCGCCATCGTCGGCGTGGGCTCGTCGCAGAAGATGTCGGCGGTGCGCTGGGGCGTGGCCGGCAATATCGTATGGGCCTGGGTTTTCACGATTCCGGCGTCGGCCTTCATGGCCGCGGTGGCGTGGTGGATCGGTACCCACATCATGTAAGCCAGGCACGCGCCTGACAAAGAACGCCGGTTGCGACCGGCGTTTTTTTTCGCGGTGCGCCGTGCCAGCGCGCTACCGAATGCAGACCTGGCGCACCGTGCGCAGGTCGGTGATGCCCAGCAGGACCTTCTCGATGCCATCCATTTTCAGGGTCAGCATGCCGTCGTCCAGGGCGGCGGCGAGCACGGTGGCGACCCGGCCGCGCTCCTGCAGCAGGCGCTTGATGCGGTCGGTGCCGATCATCAGTTCGTGCAGGCCGACCCGGCCCCGGTAGCCCTTGTTGCACTCGGCGCAGCCGCGCGCGCGGAACAAGGTGAAGTGGCCGTCGCTGCCGGCATGGCGCGCGCGCCAGCCGTCCAGCAGCGCGCTGCGCGCCTGCCCGGCCGCGCTGCCGGTACCGTGGGCGTGGGGCAGGTCGGCGCAGTACTCGGCGAGCAGCTGCGCCATCTCGGCGCCGTCCGGCCGGTAGGGCTCCTTGCATGCGCTGCACAGGCGCCTGGCCAGGCGCTGCGCCAGCACCCCGAGCAGCGCGTCGGCGAAGTTAAATGGGTCCATGCCCATGTCGAGCAGGCGCACGATCGATTCCGGCGCGCTGTTGGTGTGCAGCGTGGCCAGTACCAGGTGCCCGGTCAGCGACGCCTCGATGCCGATGCCGACAGTTTCGCGGTCGCGCATCTCGCCCACCATGATGACATCCGGGTCGGCCCGCAGGAAGGCCCGCATCACGGTCGCGAAATCGAGCCCCGCCTTGCGGTTGACCTGCACCTGGCGCAGCCCTTTCTGCGTGATCTCGACCGGGTCTTCGGCGGTCCAGATCTTGGTGTCGGGCGTATTCAGGTAGGCCAGCAGGGAGTGCAGGGTGGTGGTCTTGCCCGAGCCGGTGGGCCCGCATACGAAGAACAGGCCGTGCGGCTTGTCGACCGCCGCCCGCAGGCGCGCCAGGTTATGCGGCAGCACGCCCAACTGGTCGAGCGCCATGGCGTCGCCGGCCGGCAGGATGCGCATGACGATATCCTCCACGCCGCCGGCCGAGGGAATCGTGGCCACGCGCAGTTCGATGTCGAGGGGGCCGTATTTTTTGAACTTGATCTTGCCGTCCTGCGGCTTGCGCCGCTCCGAGGTGTCGAGGTCGCACATGATCTTCACGCGGGCGACGAGCGCATTGCGGTAGCTGGCCGGGATGTCGATGTAGGGCACCAGCGCGCCATCTTTGCGAAAGCGGATCGCGGTGCGCCCGTTGCCGGGCAGCGGCTCGATATGGATGTCGGAGACGCCCTGGCGGCTGGCATCCATGATCACCTTGTTGACCAGCTTGACCAGTTCATTCTCGACCGCCTGCGACACCGGCTGCACGGCCTCGCCGTCGCTGTCGTCGTGCGCCATGCCCGACAAGACCTCGCGCAGCGAACTGCCGTCGCTGCGCGCGGTGGTGCCGAAGAACTGGTCCAGCGTCTGCCGGAATTCGGCGCGCGTGGTCACGCACCAGGCCAGCGTCGACTTGGGGAAGACCTGGTTGACGATGCGGCTGGCGCGCACCCGCTCCGGGTCGAGCGCGAGCACCAGCAGCCCGTCCTTGTCTTCGTCGAGCGGCAGCCACTGGTTTTCTTCGACATACTGGGCCTTGAGGTTGCGCAGCAAGAAGGCGGGCTTCATGCGGCCCGGCTGAAACGGCTCGTACGGCACCTTGAAGTGGCGCGCCAGTGCCTGTCCGATGGCCGCCAGCGGCACCTGAAAGTCCATGACCAGCACTTCCTCGATGTCGAGCAGTTGAGCATGGGCCGCGTGGCGCGCGCGTTCGAGCTCGGCGGCGGACAGCAGCGCGTCCGTTACCAGCGCCTCGTACTTGGTATGCGATTGCATGCGGTTCCCGTCGTCGTGGTCGGCGAAAACCATCATCATGTGGATTTTTTGACAACGCCAGCTTGATCCCCCTCACGTGTGCCGGCGGAACCGGAAGGGCGGCGCCGTGTCAGTCAGGAACGAGCAAGTCGTGCGCGTCGAGGATGGCGTAGAAAATTTCGGGATGCCGGTCGAGGCAGCGCCGGATGGCGGTCGGGACCGCCTGGCGGGTCTTGCGGCGCAGGCCCGGCCATTCGGCGAGCACGATGCTCAGGCCGTCCTTGCCGGAAAGCACGCCGGACCAGATATCCCGGCGTCTTTTGCACTGCTGCTCATGAGCGAATCGGAGGGGCAACGTTGTTCCAGTAGACCTCTTCGGTAGCCAGCCCAGGCGCGCCTTCGTGAAGCGAAGCTTTTTGAAGAGCAGCGTCACTGCTGCTTCGATATTTTTAATCTACGCAGGGATTGTTTCGTCGTTATCAACTCGGCCAGACGTTAGCCAAAAACAAACCGCGCACTTATGCATTGGATACATAGAAAGATACACAGTGTCTCGTACGCCAGGCACCTCGCCCTTAGCCAACCTCATCGGTTTTAGCAGTTCAGCCCGTGCAAAATAATTCGCGAGAGAATTCAGATTGCGAACCAAAATTAAACAGGCGAAGCCGCGCTCGCGGCCACTAATTTCGCGATATAAATTTACTGGAAAAAATTCTGCCGTTAATTAAGGCTAGCTCAAGTTAAATAAACAAAAAATGCCTCATTTTTGAGGTTTTTTGTCCTTGGTTCTGTTGGACAGGCGTACATTCAGCTAGTAGTATTTACTCCGTCGCACAAAAAACCGCCAATTGCATATAAGTAAGGCATCGAAAGGGAGGCTCAGGTATGCCAACAATTTTAGTGGCCTGCGTGTTCGCTCTAGCCACCTCTTCCGCACATTCCGGGCCAGGTCAGCAGTCCGACGCGGACGACAAACAGGTATTAAATCATGGAAATGTTAATTTTGACAAAGATTGTTGCCGTGTTATCGGTGCTCCTATACTGTTCGCTGAGTTATGCAGGAATTCCTACGTCACAGCGGCTGCAAATTTTTATCGCGAAAACCGATGCGATTTCAATAAGCGGCAAACCGACTGCGGAAAGAGCTAAATTAGTCTATGCGGAGTACATAAAAAATTTCGCGGCTGATGCGACGGCTATACGTGATGACGAGCTAGCCGAATTTTTCGAGGCAACGCAGCAGATGATGTTCTATACGCTAGACAAGTCCCAATTACCTTCATTTGAAAGAATGTTCGCTCGCTTAGTTGACACAGATAAGGCAACATCGGAACAATACGGAAAGTTATTGCAGATGTATTACGCTCTGCGCGAGTTCGAGAAAGCAAATACTTTTTTAAGGCGATACAGCCAAAAGCCCTCATCGGGGGAGGCAATTAAGATAAGTGACCTTACAAGCCCGTTGGCGCCGCGAACCGGCTGGGTTTTGCGGGATAACCGCAGCTTGACTCGGCTAGATTTGGATTTGAATTCCGGGAGGCATCTTGTTATCATTATCTCCCCTTATTGCCCCTTCGCAATCAAGGCTCTGTCGGCAATTGAGAGTGATTCCACGCTAGCACCTTTGCTACGTCGGCAGGTAACGGTTATGGTAATGCAGGATTTCAATTTCTTTTACGATAAATATGCTCACTGGAACCAAGTGCACCTGCTACTTCCTCTTGTCTTAACGCATAGCCGCGAGGAGTGGCCTGAAGTGTCCCATTGGGTATCGCCTCTTTTTTTGTTTTTCCGCGATGGTAAGCTGGAGTCTAAATTTTCAGGATGGCCATCCGATGAAGATTTGGATAAGGTGTATAGAGGGTTGGGACTCACTTTTTCGTCCGCGAAAGCTATCACAAAGGAATAGCTCATTCAGGACCCCGTCCGCAACTCAACATATTACTTCAGATGTTTGCCTGAAGGGCCATGCCAGCATCGCAATGGCTATGACCCGAATCCACCCAAGTCAAGGATTTCGTCCGTGCTCAACATGGCTTTTGAGCCAGGTGTTTATGAGGTTTCGGTTTGGGTTTCCGCGGCTTTGACAGGTTTTCTCGATGGAGGTAGGTCTGTTTCGCAATCAGGTTCAGCACCTCGCGCAAGCGCCTGGCGACCATTTTCCCGAGCAGCAGGGCCGGCATCACAGGTTTGAACGCAGTGTCCGCGTAGGGATGGTTGATGTGGTCGATTTCGCGCAGGGTCGCCTGCTCATAGGCGGTCAACGACCAGGGTCTGCAAATTGTCGCACATGATTTTGGGGGCGACATCCTGTACCACGGCCTGCTGGGACAGGCCGGAAACATGCTTAAGATTGAGGCGCTGCTTGAGCCGGCGGAACCGGCAGGGCAGTGCTGTGTCAGTCAGGACCAAGCAAGTCGTGCGCGTCTAGGATGGCGTAGATAATTTCCGGATGCCGGTCGAGGCAGCGCCGGATGGCGGTCGGGACCGCCTGGCGGGTCTTGCGGCACAGGCCCGGCCGTTCGGCGAGCACGATGCTCAGGCCGCGCGCGCTGCGCACCTCATTGTTGCTTGGCGTGATGTGCAGCACTACGCCGAGCTGGCCGTACAGGCGCTCGGCCAGCTTGTTCAGGTCCTCGTAGGTGGCCATATTGTCGATGTGTGCGAGCAGCTTCTTTTCTTCTTCGCGCGTCAGGCGCAGGATGCGCGTGTCGCTGTCGGCATCGGCCAGCAAGGTCTCGCGCTGGCACACGCAGGCGCCTGGCGGACATTCTGTTCGGATCGGGAAGGGAAATGCCTGGAGCATCGTCATCAATCGCGGCAGCGGTGGGGCACGGCGGAATCACAGGGTAGCGCCGGAGCGGTGGGGCTGTCAATCGCGCGCGCTGTCAGGCTGGTTTCACCCGGTGGCCCAGGTCTTCGTTGCCATACGTGCGCACTACCTCCGAAATCACCACGTGATAGCCGTCCAGCCATCGGGCCTGAGCCGCCTTGGCTTGCAGATGCGCCGGGTGTTGCATCAGCGCCTGCAGCGCTTCCAGGCTCTCCCAGTAATACACGTTGGAAAACAGGCCGGTCGCGCGATTTTCCCACGCCTCTTCCCCCAGATAGCCGGGCAGCGCCTTGGCGGCGTCGGCGATGAGTTTATCGAGCTGGTGGAATTCTTCGTCGAGATGTTTGGTGCCGAAGATAAAAGTGGAGGAGTACATGGCCTTGATGGTGAATGAGTGAGCTGCGATTGTGCCATGTTGGTATCGATATTGCTGGCCAATCATAATTGCATGAGAGAATGCCGCACATTGTCGTGAACGAATGCCGTGAACTGGAAGCCGAACAAGTGGATCGCCACTGCCCTGAACATCTTTTTCTCTCCGCTCGGCTTGGTGTACGCCGGCGCGCCGCGCCTGGCCGCGCTGGTGTTCGGCGGTGCCCTGCTGCTGATGTGCGCCATTTTCTTCCTGCTGCCCGGACCTCTTTCCGCCACCGTCATGGTGGCGTTCCAGGTGGCGCTGGCGGTGCTGTGCATGAGCGCCGCCTACCTGATTGCCGCGCGCGCGCCGGTGCGCGCGGTCAGGCCCGTGTCCACGCGCTGGCATGTCCTGCTGGCGATCATGCTGACGTATTTCACCACTGTCGTCGGCCTGCGCGCCTTCTTTTACGAGACCTTTCGCGCGCCGTCCACGTCGATGGCGCCAGCCATTGAATCGGGTGCCCATCTGCTCGTGCAGAAATGGGGCTACGGGCATGCCAGCACCTTCGGGATCACCTTCGCATCGCGTCCGATTTCTGCGCCAATGACGCGGGGCGATCTGATCGTGTTCGATTTTTCGCTTGATCCGAGCCAGCAATACATCAAGCGCCTGGTAGGCCTGCCGGGCGATAAAGTCGCGTACCGCGACCGCCAGCTCTTCATCAACGGCGCTGCCACGCGGGTGCGCGAGCTCGAAGCCTATCTGGACCCGGAACAACTGGTGGCCTTCCAGCGCTTCGAAGAGCAACTCGGCAATGTGCGCTTTCAAATCTTGCTGCGCACGGGCGAGGCCCGCAGTATCAAAGAGCCCGATGATTTCGCGTTCAAAGAAAACTGCGTTCACGAAGCCATGGCGATGCAATGCGAGGTCCCGCCCGGTCACTACTTCGTCATGGGCGACAATCGCGATAACAGTTACGACAGCCGCTATTGGGGCTTTGTCCGCGCCAACCAGGTGGTCGGCAAGGTGGTGCGCATCATGCAGTAAGGCGCCGGCTTACTTGATGCACACCTGCCGCACCATCTTGATATCGGTGATCCCGGACAGCACCTTTTCGATGCCATCCATTTTCAGCGTCATCATGCCGTCTTCCAGCGCCGCCGCGAGCAGGGCGGCCACGCGGCTGTGCTCCTGCAGCAGCTTCTTGACCTTGTCGGTGCCGATCATCAGTTCGTGCAGTCCGACCCGCCCGCGGTAGCCCTTGTTGCACTCGGCACAGCCGACCGCCCGGTACAAGGTGAATTTGCCGTCCGCGTTGGCATAGCGCTGGCGCCAGCCGGCCAGCACCTGCGCGCGGCCCGCGTCCGGGTCGGCGATGAAGGCTTCGGTCGAGAGCAGCTCGGTGCAAAACTCGGTGAGCATCAGCTCCACCTCGGCCGCATCCGGATGGTAAGCCACCTTGCAAGAGGAGCACAGGCGCTTGGCCAGGCGCTGCGCCAGGATGCCGAGCAGCGCATCGGCAAAGTTGAACGGGTCCATCCCCATGTCGAGCAGGCGCACGATCGATTCCGGCGCGCTGTTGGTGTGCAGGGTCGCCAGCACCAGGTGGCCGGTGAGCGAGGCTTCAATGCCCATGCTGACGGTTTCCTTGTCGCGCATTTCGCCGACCATGATCACATCCGGGTCGGCCCGCAAGAACGCCCGCATCACGGTGGCGAAGTCCAGCCCCGCCTTGCGGTTGACCTGCACCTGGCGCAGCCCCTTTTGCGTGATCTCGACCGGATCTTCGGCGGTCCAGATCTTGGTGTCGGGCGTATTGAGGTGGCTGAGCACCGAGTGCAGCGTGGTGGTCTTGCCCGAACCGGTCGGCCCGCACACGAAAAACAGGCCGTACGGTTTTTCGATGGCGGCGCGCAGGCGCTCCAGGTTAAACGGCAGCACGCCCAGCTTGTCGAGCGGGATCGGTTCGCCCGCGGCCAGGATGCGCATCACGATGTCCTCCACCCCGCCCGACGAGGGAATCGTGGCCACGCGCAGCTCGATGTCGAGCGGGCCGTATTTTCTGAACTTGATCTTGCCGTCCTGCGGTTTGCGCCGCTCCGAAATATCGAGGTCGCACATGATCTTCACGCGCGCGACCAGCGCATTGCGGTAGCTGGCCGGGATTTCGATGTACGGCACCAGCGAGCCATCCTTGCGAAAGCGGATGCCGGTCTTGCCCTTGCCCGGCAGCGGCTCGATGTGGATGTCCGACACGCCCTGGCGGTAGGCATCCATGATCACCTTGTTGAGCAGCTTGACCAGTTCATTTTCGACGGCGGCCGAGACGTCGAGCGAGCCGTCGCCATCGGCGTCATCCTGGTCCATCCCCGACAGCAGTTCGCCCACCGAGCCGCCCTCGGCGTCGACAGCGGCGCCAAAGAACTGTTCGGCGGTGCGCCGGAAGTCCTCGCGCGTGGTCACGCGGTAGACCACTTTGGCCTTGGGGAAGATCTGGTTGACGATCTTGCTGGTGTTGATGCGCTCCGGGTCGAGCGCCATCACCACCAGGCCCTCGGTGGTTTCTTCGAGCGGCAGCCACTGGTTCTCTTCGACGTACTGCGCCTTCAGGTTGCGCAGCAGTTCGCCCGGCTTGATCCGGTCCGGCTTGTACGGCTCGTAGGGCATGCCGAAAAACTTCGCCAGCGATTCGCCGATCGCCTGCGCGCGCACCTGGAACTCCCTGATCAGCACTTCCTCGATATCGAGGTTCTTCTTGCGCGCCGAGCGCGTGGCCAGTTCCAGCTCGGGCGCCGACAGCACCGCCTCGTGCACCAGCCCCACGTACTTGGTGCGCACGGTCTGCGGCGGTTTGAGGCGCTGGCTGAAGGCCACCGACAAGGTGTCGCACAGATCGCGCACGCCTTCCTCGCACACCTTGGAAAACGGTCCGCCCTTGCGGTTGTTGATGAACTGGATCACGCCGAGCAGTTCGTTCGACTGCACCGTCAGCAGCGGCGCGACCAGCATTTCGCGCGTGCGGTAGCCGGTGCGCTGGTCCACCCCGCTCTGGAAGTGCAGGCCGGGCGCGAGGCGCCGCAGTTCTTCCTCGTCGTAGGCATCGCGGATGTTCAGGGCCTTACGGCTCATGGCCACGAAGCCGGCGATCGAGCTCGGCGAAATCGACAGGCGCAGCTCGCGGAAGGTCGTCAGGCCGGTCTTGACCTTGGAGACGATATGGTCGTTCTCGGGCGTGACCGCGTACAGGGTGAAGCGGTCGCAGTCGAACAGGTCGCAAAAATCCATGCCCAGGTCGAGCATGATTTCATCGAGGTTGGCGGTCGCGTGAATCTTGTTCGTGACCGCTTGCAGCCTTCTGGAGAAGTCCAGGCGCGCGCCCGTGTCTTCGTCGTTACCACCTTGCTTGCCGCTTGACGCTTCGTTCATGGGTGCTTTCGCTTTCGACAGATGAGGGCCAAGTTCAGTTCAGTGCGACTTCGAGACCTTCGTAGGCCAGCACCACGCGCAGGCCGGTGGGCAGCGGCCCGTGGCGCCCCAGCGCATCGGCGAAGACGGCTTCGAGTTCGTCGTCGCCCCGGGTCGGTTCATGGTGGGTGCAGTACAGGGTGCGCGCTCCGACCCGCACCGCGCTGGCCAGCGCGGCGTCGAAGGTGCCGTGCCCCCAGCCGCGCTTGGACGGGTACTCGCCCTGCGTGTACGAGCAGTCGAAAATGAGCGCATCGACGCCCTGCATGGCGCGGTCGATGTCGCGCTGGCGCTGTTCCATCTGCAGCTGGTACGGCGCATGGCGCGCGTCGTCCTCCGGATACAGGTTGTAGAACGGTTCATGGTCGCCCGTGAAAAACAGCGACTTGCCGTTGCAGCTGATGCGGTAGCCCAGATTGGTCACCGGGTGGTTCATGACCACGTTCTCGACCAACGCGTCGCCCACCGCGACGGCCACGCCCACGTCGAGCGTGCGGTATTCGATGGTGGCCGCCATCTGCGCTTCGCCGACGGGAAAATAACTGTTCTGGAGCTGCACGCCCATGATGTGTTCGATGCCCTGGCCGGTCGCTTCGTCGCGCGCGCCGTGCAGGCGCACCCGGCTCGTGGGGATGAACAGTGGCGTGAAGAAGGGCAGGCCGTGGATATGGTCCCAGTGGCTGTGGGTGATGAAAATGTTCGCGTTCACCGGCAGGCGCGTGAGCAGGTCCTGGGCCAGCGCGAAAATGCCGGTGCCGCCGTCGAGGATGATCAGGGTGCCGTCGTCGGTGCCCACTTCGATGCAGGTGGTGTTGCCGCCATAGCGGGCGGTGCGCGGTCCCGGCGAAGGAATCGAGCCGCGCACGCCCCAGAAGCGCAATTTCATGTCGTCACTCTCATGGCCGAAATCGTCGATGTTGCAATTACGGTCGATCATAGCGGTTTTGCCTGCGCGTGGCTGCAAAATTTACCTGCGGAATCTGCCGCGCCCGCTTTCGTGCCGTTTTGCCCACGCTTTTCGCGCGGCGGTGTACAGGGTTGGCGGGCGGCGCTACACTCGTCCGTATTACCACGAAGTAATGGTATGGCGGCATCCTGAGACGGGCGGGTACATCGTATGCAAGCGACTGACCGATGACAAAGCGTGTGCGCATGCTGCGCAAGTACGGCCCGCGCTGGCTGCTCGGGCTGGCCCTGACCGTGGCGGCGGCGCTGTCCACGCTCGGCTTTTTTCACAGCGATTCGATCGAGCGCATGGACGGCTTCGTGGCCGGCCTGCGCATGCGCATCGAGGCGCCCGTGCTGGACGCGCGCGTGGTGATCGTCGATATCGATGAAAAGAGCCTGGCCGCGATCGGGCGCTTTCCGTGGAGCCGCAATATCCAGGCCAACCTGGTCACGCAGCTCACGCGCCACTACGGGGCCGGCGCGGTCGGTTTCGATATCTCCTTTCCCGAACCGGATACCTCGTCCGGCTACGCCGTGCTCGAACGCCTCGCCGACGACCAGCTGGCCGGGGTGGCGGGCCTGAAGGCGCAGCTGGCGGACCTGAAAGCGGGCATGGATTACGACGGCCTGCTGGCCGAGGCCCTGCGCGGCCAGAATGTGGTCCTCGGCTACAACGTGTCGGACAAGCTGCGCAAGGGCGTGCTGCCGGCCCCCGCGTTCACCCTGGAGAGCCTGAACGGACGCGAGCTGCTGGCCTACACCTCGGACGGCTACGAGGCCAATATCGCGCGCTTGCAGCAGGCCGCTGCCGGCGCCGGCATCTTTACCGCGTCGACCGATGCCGATGGCGTGATCCGTTCTTCCATTCTGCTGCAGCGCATCGGCGACGCCTATTACCCGTCGCTGTCGCTGGCAACGGCGGCCGTGTATCTCAAGGCGCGCGCCATCGCGCCGTATTTCGACACCACCGTCGAACAACTGTCGGACGCCCAAAAAGACAGCGGCAGCGCCGCCTTCATCTCGCTGTTCCTGCCGCGCGGCCAATTGCGCATTCCGGTGGGCGAAGGGCTGACCACCTACGTGCAGTTCCGCGGGCGCGGCGGGCCGGCTGGCGGCGCGTTCCGCTACGTGTCGGCGGCCGACGTGCTCACCGGCGCGGTGCCGCCCGCGCAGCTGAAGGGCGCGCTGGTGCTGGTCGGCTCCACCGCGCCCGGCATCAACGACCTGCGCGTCACCCCGGTCAACCCGGAATACCCGGGGGTGGAGGTGCACGCCAACCTGCTCAAGTCGATCCTCGACAACGACTTCAAGGCGCGTCCGGCCGAGGCCTATCTGTTCGAGTGCCTGCAGGTGCTGGTGTTCGGCCTGGTGCTGGCGCTGATGCCGGCGCTGCTTTCGCCGTCCAGGGCGGTGCTGCTGACGACGGCGGCGCTGGCAGCGGCCATCGGCATCAATTTCTACCTTTATTATGAAGCCGACATGGTGCTCAACGCGGCCGTGCCGGTGCTGCTGATCCTGGCGCTGTTCGTGCTCAATCTGGGCTTCGGCTACTTTGTCGAGGTGCGCAAGAGCCAGGCCCTGGTATCGCGCTTTCGCGAGTACGTGGCGCCCGAACTGGTGGCCGAAATGGCCGAAAATCCCGAGCAGTACACCATGGACGGCGAAAGCCGCGAACTGACCGTGCTGTTCATCGACGTGCGCGGCTTCACCACGATCTCGGAACAGCTCACGCCCAAGGCGCTGCGCGAGTACATCAACCTGTACCTCACCGCCATGTCGGAAGATATCCGCGACAGCCACTGCGGCACGCTCGATAAGTACATCGGCGACGCCGTCATGGCCTTCTGGGGCGCGCCGGTGGCCTTTGCCGACCATGCCAGGCGCGCGGTCGCCACGGCGCTCCTGATGCAGGCCGGCGCCGCGCGCCTCGATCTTGAATTCCAGGCGCGCGGCTGGCCGCCCCTGAAGGTGGGCATCGGCATCAACAGCGGCTTGATGCACGTGGGCGACATGGGCTCGAAGATCCGCCGCGCCTATACGGTGATGGGCGACGCCGTCAACCTCGGCGCGCGCCTGGAAGGCATCACCAAGGTGTACGGCGTCGGCATCGCGGCGGGGGAGTCAACGCGCCACGCCGCGCCCGAATTCGCCTGGCGCGAACTGGACCTGGTGCGGGTCAAGGGCAAGCACGAACCGGTCGCCATCTTCGAGCCGCTCGGCGCGGCCGATTCCCTCGGCGAGACTGGCGCGGCGCGCCTGGCCACCTGGCACGCCGCGCTGGCGCTGGTGCGCGCGCAGCAGTGGGATGGCGCCGAGGTGATCCTCAACCAGTTGCAAACTGACGAGCCCGAGTGCGCCCTGTACCGGCTTTACCTCGACCGCATCGCCATCTACCGCGCCAACCCGCCCGCGCCGGATTGGGATGGTGTTACCACTTTCGACACGAAATAGCGCGCCTGGCGTGGTCGTTTTTGCTTGCATTTGTCATTCTCTTAACGCCGGCTGACTCCGCCATACAACGCTTCGCAGAAATCGGCCGGATCGGGCAGGAATTTCTCACTCGCACGAGGCAGCACGATTACACTCGACAGAGAAACGCAAGCTGTGTTGCCAGTGCTTTCCTCCGGGGTTGAACCTATGCCAACGATAAAAACACACCGTAGAGCTTATTCATGAAACGACCTTTTGCCCGCCTCGCCGCCGGCGCCGTGCTGGCCGCCGCCGTGGGAGCGGCCTGGGCGAACGAGCCCGCCGCGACCGATCCCATCCGCTTCGACATCAGCCGCTTCGACGTGGCCGGCAACACCTTGCTCGCCTCGTCCGAGATCGACGCCGCGCTGCAACCGTTCGCCGGCAACGGGCGCGATTTCGGCGACGTCCAGCGCGCGCTCGAAGCGCTCGAAGCGCTGTACCACGCGCGCGGCTACCAGGTCGTCACGGTGCGCCTGCCCGAGCAGGAACTGAACCGCGGCGTGGTGCGCCTGGACGTGGTGCAGACGAAAATCGGCCGCATTCTCGTGAGCGGCAACAAGGTGGTCGACGAAGCGAACGTGCGGCGCGCCCTGCCGGCCCTGCAGCCGGGCCGCACGCCCAACCTGGACCGCGTTTCGGCCAACCTGCGCATGGCCAACCAGAATCCGGCCCGCAAGATCAGCCTGAACCTGCAGAACGGCGCCGCCGACGACGAACTCGACGCCCGCCTGGCGGTCGTCGACGACAAGCCGTGGACGGCCATGCTCAATCTCGACAATACCGGCACCGGGCAAACCGGCAAGACCCACGCCGGCGTGGTCTTGCAGCACGCCAACCTGTGGGGGCGCGACCATGTGGGCAGCGTGCAGTACACCACCACGGTGGAGGAACCGGGCAAGGTCAGCGTGTACGGCGCGGGCTATCACATTCCCTTATATGAGCTGGGCGATTCGGTCGACCTGTACGCCAGCTATTCGGACATCGATTCGGGCGCGGTCACGGCCGGCATCTTCAACCTGGCCGTCAGCGGCAAGGGCACGGTGGCCGGGGCGCGCTACAACCAGACCCTGGCGCGGCGCGGCAGCCTCGATCCGCGCCTGGTGTACGGGTTCGACCACAAGGCGTACAAGAACAGCGTGCTGCTCGCAGGCCAGAATTTCGGCAACGATATCACTGTCCATCCGCTCAGCGTGACGTACCTGGCCAGCACGCCGCTGGCCGGCGGCGACGTCAATTTTTCGGCCGGGCTGGTGCGCAACCTGCCCGGCGGCAGCCGTGGCGGCAGCGCCGATTTCGCGCGCACCCGCTCTGGCGCCAAGGCCGGCTACACCATGGCGCGCTTTGCGGCCGGCTTGAACCGGGCGTTCGGCGCCGACTGGCAGTTGCGCGCGCTGCTTAACGGCCAGATCACGGGCGACGCGCTGGTGCCGGGCGAGCAGTTCGGCGCCGGCGGCGCGTCATCGGTGCGCGGGTTCGACGAACGTGCCGTCTCCACCGATTCGGGCCTGCTGGCCAACCTGGAAGTCTACAGCCCCAATTTCTGCGCCGCGCGCCAGCGCTGGCAGTGCCGCGTGCTGGGCTTTGTCGACGCCGCCCACGGCCGCCGCAACGAGGCGCTGCCGGGCGAAGCGGCGCGCGCCACGGTGTCCAGCGTCGGCCTGGGCTGGCGTTTTTCGATGGGCAATTCGCTCAATATGCAGATCGATTACGGCCACGTGCTGCGCCGGGATGCCGGCGTGAGCGAAAAGAATAAAGTGCATGTGCGCGTAGGCCTGGCCTACTAAAGGTGAAACAAATGACGATCCAGAACCATTTTCCGCGCTTGTTGAAGCGACTCTGCCTGCCGCTGCTGCTGGCCTTCGGCGGCGCTCCGCTGTCCCACGCCGCGCCCGGCTCGCCGCAGGTGGTGGCCGGCCAGGCGACGTTCGGGCAGCAGGGTAATGTCTTTTCAATTACCAATACGCCCAACACCATCATTAACTGGCAGAGCTTTTCGGTGGGGGCCGGCGACATCACGCGGTTTATCCAGCAGGATGCGAATAGCGCCGTGCTCAACCGCATCACCGGCCAGGACCCGAGCCGCATCCTCGGCGCGCTGCAGTCGAACGGCCAGGTATTCCTGATCAATCCGAACGGCATTCTGTTCGGGCGCGACGCGCGCATCGACGTGGGCAGCTTGACCGCCTCGACCTTGAACCTCACCAATGCGGATTTTCTGGCCGGCAAGCGCAACTTCAATGGAACGCCATCGGCCGGCGCCATCGTCAACCAGGGTGCGATCACCACGCCCGGCGGCGGCAAGGTATTCCTGATCGCGCCCAATGTCGAGAACAGCGGCATCATCACCTCGCCGCAGGGCGACGTGGTGCTGGCGGCCGGCCACAGCGTGCAACTGGTCGATTCCAGCAATCCCGACCTGCACGTGGTGGTCTCAAGCCCGGCCAGCGCCGCGCTCAACCTGGGGCAGGTGATTGCCCAGGGCGGCAAGATCGGCATCTACGGGGCGCTGGTCAGGCAGCGCGGGCTGGTCAGCGCCAACAGCGCCCAGGTCGGCGCCAACGGCAAGATCGTATTCAAGGCGAGCGCCGATGCGCTGCTCGAAGCGGGCAGCGTCACCAGCGCGACGGGGGCCGGCAAAGGCGGCGAGATCAGCGTGCAGGGCGAGCGGGTCGGCATGACGGGCGACGCCCGCATCGACGCCAGCGGCGCGGCCGGCGGCGGCACGGTGCTGGTCGGCGGCGGCTACCAGGGCGGCAATACGCTGGTGCGCAATGCGCAGCAGACGGTGATGGGCAAGGCCGCCTCGATCCGGGCCGACGCCACCGGCAGCGGCGACGGCGGCACCGTGGTGCTGTGGTCGAATGGCGCCACGCGCGCCTTCGGCAGCATTTCGGCCGCGGGCGGCAAGGGTGGCATGGTGGAAACCTCGGGCTACCATCTCGACGTGAACGGTATCCGGGTCAACACTGGCGCGCACGGCACCTGGCTGCTGGACCCGTACGACGTGACCATCGGCGCCAATGGCAGCACCGACCAGCTCAATACGGTCGATGAATTTGTCGACACCCCGGCCGACACGATGACGCTGATCGATTCGGCCATGCTCAACTCGGCAGCGCCCGCGACCGATATCGTGATCCAGGCCCGCCACGACGTGCTGGTCAACGGCGCCATCACCCGCCCCGACGGCACCACGGGCATCCTGTCGGTCGAAGCGGGCAATAACATTTCCATCGATGCCAACATCGCGACCGAGGGCGGGGCGCTGACCTTGAACGCCAATGTCGCGCCGTACGCGAGCGGCACCGGCACCGTGGCCATCAATGGCGCGCTCAATACCAGCGGCGGCAACCTGTCGCTCAGCGGCCATACCATCAGGCTTGGCAACACCGCCAACGCGCCTGTCAACAGCGGCAGCGGCTACATGGCATTCGTCGCCACCGACACGTTCCAGCAGTTCTCGGTCGCGCCCTTGCAGGGCGGCGGCAATATCGATATCGTGGCCGACAACGTGCAGCTCATGGGCGGCATGATCGGACCGGCGCAGTCGCAACGTCCTTTCGTGAGCATTGCCCCATATACCAATAACCGCGACATCGTCGTCGCCACGGGCGGCCCGACGGCATCGCTGATGCGCCTGTCGCCATTCGACCTGAACCCGATCCATGCGCAGGAACTGATCATCGGCTCCTCTGCGCATACGGGCAAGATTTTGGTCGCCGCGCCCCTGGGCGGCCAGGCCACCCCGGCCGAGATGACCGTGCTGCGCCTGCGCACCCAGGGCAACATCGAGGTGAACGCGCCCATCGCCCTGGCGGCCGGCGCCGGCACCAAGCTGGCGCTGGAGCGCGCCGGCCTGACGGCGGGGCTGATCAATACCGGTTCCACCGCTGCCCTCAGCGCCGACCACGTGCTGCTCATGTCGGACAATATCAACATCGGCGCGAACATCACCGGCACCGGCAGCGCCGGCGGCGAGGTGGTGCTCAGCCCCGGCAATCCCGGTACTAATATCCACCTCGGCAACAACGCCCTCGATGCGAACGGACGGCTGGGCTTGAATACCAGCGAGCTGACCAGGATTTTCGCGCGCCAGTTGACCATCGGCGGCGAACTGGCGCAGACCGGCGCGGTCGACGTCAACGGCGAGCTCAACCTGACCAACCTGACGCCCACCAGCAAGCTGGCGATCGACGCCGGCAATGGCGCCATCAACCTGCTCAATCCGCTTATCACGCCGGGAGCCTTGCTGCTCACCGGTGCGAGCGTCGGCAACAGCGCCACGGCGCCGGCCCGGGCCGGTGCGATCGCGATCCTGACCAGGCAGCAGACCGGCTCCGCGTCCACGCCGTTTTATACGCAGACGGGCTACCTGGCTGCCACGAACATCACCGAGACGGGCAACGGGCCGATCAATATCAGCAATACCGGCACGCTCGACCTGGGCAGCGTCGTCCAGAGCGGCGGCAACAACACGGGGGCGATCACGATTGCAAACAAGGGCGGCATGACGGTACTCAAGGATGAGCCGGGGACGACCAGTCCGGTCATCGTCAGCAGCCTCGGCGGCCCGATCAATCTGTCGACCCAGAGCCCGCTGACCATCAACGGCAGCGTGGCGTCGAGTGGCGGCGCCATTGGCTTGCAAGCCGGTAATGGCGGGGTGCTGACCATCGGCACCAGCGGCAGCGTGGCCTCCGGCGCCGGCAATATTTCCATGGTGGCCGGATCGATCGTGAACGATGGCAGCGTCAGCGCCACCACCGGCAATATTTCAGTGAGCGCCGCCTCGCTCAGCGGCAGCGGCACGATTGCCAGCTCCAGCGGCGCGGTGACCGGTGTGCCGGCGGCCGTGCCGACAATCGACGCCTGCATCGCCACGCCCACCCTGGCCGGCTGCGCCACGGTGCTGGCCGACGCCGTGAGCGCCTGTACCGCCAATCCGGCGCTGCGCTATTGCGCCGCCGTGATGCCGAGCATTGCCACCTGTATCGCCAATCCCGCCACGCCTGGCTGCAGCGCGGTGCTGCCGACCCTGAGCCAGTGCGTGGCCACGCCATCGGCGCCCGGTTGCAGCGTGGTGCTGCCGTCGCTCAGCGCCTGTATCGCCACACCCACCGCGACCGGCTGCAGCGTGGTGCTGCCGTCCCTGGCCGTGTGCACCAGCGCGCCATCGACCCCGGGCTGCAGCGTGGTGCTGCCGACCCTGGCCCAGTGCGTCGTCAATCCTGCCCAGGCCGCCTGCGCGCAGGTGCTGCCCAGCCTGAACACCTGTATCGCCGCGCCCGCCACCAATGGCTGCACGGCGGTGCTGCCGACCCTGAGCGCCTGCCTGGCGACGCCATCGCGCGCCGGTTGCGTGGCGGTGCTGCCGACCCTGGCCGCCTGCGTGGCCAGCCCGACCCAGGCCGGCTGCAGCGTGGTGCTGCCGTCGCTGGCGGCTTGCAGCGCCAGTCCCGGCCTGCCCGGCTGCTCGGTGGTGCTGCCGAGCGTGGCCCAGTGTGTGGCCGCGCCCACCCAAGCCGGCTGCGCGGTGGTGTTGCCGACCCTGACCCAGTGCATTTCCGCCACCAGCCTGCCAGGTTGCAGCGTGGTGCTGCCGTCGCTGAGCCGTTGCGCGGCCAATCCGGCCACCCCGGGCTGCGCGGTGGTGCTGCCGTCGCTGAGCCAGTGCGTGGCCAATCCGGGCGCCAGCGGCTGCACGGTGGTGCTGCCGACCCTGGCGCAGTGCGCGGCGAATGCGGCCGTGCCCGGCTGTAACGTGGTGCTGCCGACCCTGAACCAGTGCGTCGGCAACGCGGGCCTGCCGGGCTGCGGCGCGGTGCTGCCGAGCTTGCAGAATTGCGTGGCCAATCCGGGCGCACCGGGTTGTTCGGTGGTGTTGCCGACCCTGGCGCAGTGCAGCGTGACGCCATCGCTGGCGGCCTGCAACGTGGTCTTGCCGACGGTGGCGCAGTGCACGGCCGCGCCTGGCCTGGCCGGGTGCGTGGCGGTCTTGCCGCCGATCGCGCAGTGCATCGCCACACCATCGGCGCCGGGCTGCGCGGTCGTGCTGCCTGGCCTGAGCCAGTGCGTGGCCACCCCAAGCGCCGCCGGCTGCAGCGTGGTGCTGCCGACCGTGGCCCAGTGCGTGGGCAGTCCCGGCCTGCAAGGCTGCAGCGTGGTGCTGCCGTCAATCAATAGCTGCGTGGCCAATCCGGCGCTGGCGGGATGTGCCGTGGTGGCGCCGCCGCAGCAGCTCGCCGACGGCGTGGTCAAGGAAGTCATCGTCAACACGATCAACGTCATCAACAGCGTGACGCCGTCCAGCGACAGCACGGCGCCGGAAAAAGTGGCGGGCAAGGAAGCCGGCGCGCAAACCGCCGATACGAGCAACATTAAAGGAGACGCCAGTGAACTGCGCAAAAAGACGTACTGCAACTAAGGCGCTCGCGGGTTTCCTGCTGGCTAGTTCCTTCGGGCTGGCGTGGGGGGCGCAGGTGGCCGGTACCATCGTCAACCTGAGCGGTCCGCTGATGGTCAAGAAGGCCGACGGCAGCGTCAAGGTGCTGGCCTTGAAGTCGGAGGTGGAGCAGGGCGATACCCTGGTGTCGGAAAAGAACACCTATGCCCAGATCCGCTTCATCGACAACAGCGAAATCACCTTGCAGCCGGGGACCACGTTCAAGGTGGAGGCGTTCGCCTACGAGGCCGGCAAGCCGGACGCCGACAGCGCCAGCTTCAGCCTGATCAAGGGCGGGCTGCGCTCGCTGACCGGCTTGCTTGGGAAACGGAACAAGGAAAAGTTTTCGCTCAAGACGCCGAGCGCCACCATCGGTATTCGCGGCACCACCTTTATCGCGCAATATGTGCCGGCGGGGGCCGGGACAACGGGGCTGGCGCGACCGGGAGCGCTGCAGCCCGGTTTGTATGTGTCGGTGATCGATGGGATGATTTCGATGTCGAATGCGGGCGGCAGCATGAATTTTTCGGCCGGACAGTTCGGCTACACCCCGAGTACGCTCAAGCCGCCGGTCATGGTGCCAGCCAATCCAGGCATCAAGTTCACCCCGCCGCCGGTGTTCAGCATGCAGACGGGGCCGGGTGCACAAAACACCAGCGCCTCTAGCAAGGCGGCAGCGGTCGATTGCGAAGTGAGGTAGGCCGCCGCTTATTGCTTGTTCTGTGCGCCGGCGGCTTGCTGGCTGCGCAGGCGCTCCAGGTTGTAGGCGCGCGCGGCCGGCATTTCCTGTTCCGAGTACAGATCACGCAGCAGGGCTTCCATGTCGACGCCCGGCTGCGCGGCGGCGAGGAAGGTCCGGCTGCGCTGCTCCCAGTCGGACTGCACCAGCTCCGTGTCGTGCAGCTGCTGCGCGCGGTCCGCTCCAAGCATCTGCGTGCGCAGGGCCGTGACCCGCGCCTCGGGCGCGCCCGCCTTGCGCAGCGCGGCAACGTCGTTGCGCAGGCGGTCGAGCGCGGGATCGGCGGCCAGGCCGCGCTCCTGCGTGTCCGCGCTGCGCGGCGCCCCCGGGCGCGTGGCCGCCAGGTCGGCGCGCATCTGTTTTTCTTCTTCCCGATACAGTGACCCGGCAAGCTGCTCGCCGAAGTGTGCCACGCGCAGCGCGTGCAGCTGGTCCAGCGCCAGCTCGGGCGTGAGGGTGGCGTCGGCGCGCTGGCGCTCGCTCAGTTCCGTTTCCGCGTCGCGGTAGGCGACATAGGTGCGCAGCAGCCGCGCAAGCTGCTGCGCTGCCTGCGCCGGCAGCCCGGCCGTCATGCGCTTTTCGATCTGGTCCACTTCCACCCGCCCAGGATGATGCGGCAGCCCCGCCAGCAAGACGTCGAGCAGGGTACTGGTGCGTTCGTTGATGGCCAGGCTGCCATCGGCCGCGAGCGGGAACGATGGCGGATCGGCGCGCTGCTCCGGCATGGCGCCGAACACCGGGCTGGCCTCGGCCAGGACGGTGAAGCTGCGCTCGACCGCCTGGCCGGTGCGCTCGCGCGCCGTGGCGGGCGTTTCGATGACGGGCTCGCGGTACAGCATGAATCCGGCGCCCAGCAGGGCCGCGATGCAGGCAAGCGGGCCCTTGATGCTCACTGCGCAGCTTCCTTCTGCGGCGCGCGCTCGGCGGTGAGGCGGATGCCGGTGCGCGTCTTGAGGGCCTCGATCCGCTGGCCGAGGCGTTCCTGCATGATCTGCATGCGCAGGCCGGCACGCAGCTCATCGAGCGGCGGCTTGGGCAGTTCCTTGGTGGCGATCAGCTGCACGATCTGCCAACCGCCTTGCGGCAATGCCCGCTCGATGGCCTGTCCGGGAGCCATGCCGGCCACCCGCGGCGCCAGATCGGTGTCCATTTGGGATGCCAGCACCCAGGCCGGCGCAACCGGGCGGGCGCCGTTCGACCAGCGCCTGGCGACCTGCGCAAAGCGCTTGCCTTGCCGCAGTGCCGCCAGCGCGGCGTGTGCCGCCGCCGGCGTGGCCACATCGACGCTGGCGATCTGAAACTGGCGCTCCGCCGGCACGCCCTGGTAGCGCTGCGCAATGTCCTGGTCCGTGACTGGAATGGTGGACAGCATGTGGCGCACGAGGTCGCGCTGCAACAGGGTCTTGTAAGCGAGCTCGGCCTCGGCCACGATGTCCGCCGACTGATGCAAGCCAAGTTTGACGGCTTCCTGCGCCATCAGTTCCAGGGTCACCAGTTCGCCCAGTACCGCCTTGCGGTCGAGCGCCGCGCGGGCGCTGGCGCGCTCCTGCCGGTCCTGCGCGTTTTCTTCATCGAAGGGATTGGGGCGGCCGGCGTTGGCATCCATGAGCGCGTCGAGCAAGGCCTTGCGTACCGGCTGGTCGCCGACCTGCGCGACCGTTTCCTGTGCCGGCGGCGCGGCCGGGGTAGCGGCCGGGGTAGCGGCATACGCGCCCGGCAACGCCAGCAGCAGGACCAGGCAGTGGCGGCCCAGGCTGGCCGAGGTGAAATGAAAATCCATGGCTGATCCTTGTGCTGGTCGATCGTGTTACGGCAGTTGCGCGCGAACCTGGTTGTACACGCTCGTGTCGGTCAACATCGAAATATGGCCGACACTGGCTGTCTGCACGCTCACGCCGCACTGCGCATTGCGGGCTGGCAGGATGACGCCATCGTTGGCGGACCACAGCGAGCGGTCGCAACCGGCGCCGGCGAGCTGGGTGATGAACGATGAGCCGGGCCGCATGTCGAAGCACGCGGGGGAATAGCAACCGTAGGCGCTGGTGGTGCCTTTGTGCGGCGTACCCAGGGTGATGAAGCGGCGCATGCCGGCCTCGCCGCCCAGCTTGGCGCGCTGCCAGCGCACCACCAGGCCGCCGTTCGAATGCGCGATCACGCTCACAGGCTGGTTGCCGTTGTTGGCGCGCACGGAGTTGATGAAGCTGTTGAGCGAGGCGGCGCTGGTCCGGTCGCTGCTCACCATGGAGTTGTAGTTGAAGCCGTACAGCTTCGAGCGCGGATAGCCGCTGGCGGCAAAGCGCGCGACCATGGCGTCGAAGTTCGAGGACGAGCCGCTGTAGCCGTGCACGAAAATCACGGGTTCCTGGGCCATGGCCGCACCGGACAGTACGACGCCTGCTGCGAATAAACCAAGTGCGAGCGCCGATGTAGCGGCCTGGCGGAATGAATGTCGCATGTATATCTCCGTTTGTTGTAGATCAGTAAATGGGGCTTGTCGCGCTTGCGAAGACCAGTAGGCGCTTTCACCCGGGGATGAACCTGGCTGACTTTGCGCTGTTCTTCCGACAACGTTGTTGCTTACTATAAGCGGCGTGGTCAGACCACGCATACGCCGGACAGGCCAATTCGCTCGCTTTGGCGGCCATGCGGCGCGGCTGTGGTACCGATGACAACAAACCAAAAGAGTTGTTTTGGTGACAATGCAATCGTAGTATCATGTTGGCAAGGCGGCACAGCGCCAAGGCGCGCCGCAGCCGTTTCCGCAGGCCAGAAAGACGAGGTTCCCATGACCGTGACGATATCCAGACCGACCGTGTCCGCAGCGTGGGTGAAAGGGATCGTCGAGCTGATCGGCGAGCTCGGTCTTGAGCCGCTGGCCCTGCTCGAGGAAGCCGGCATGCCGCTGGACGAACTCGACGACGCCGACGGCCGCTTCGACAGCGCCGCCGTCTCGGTCTTGTGGTCGCTGGCGGCGCAGCAGTCCGGCCACCCGCATCCGGGCGTGGCACTCGGAGGCGCCGCCAAGCCGGCCTGCTTCGGCGTGGTGCTGCACGTGATGATGTCCAGTCCGGACCTGGGAAGCGCGCTGCGCCGCATGGCGCAGTACGTCCCCATCATCAGCAGCGCCGCCCGCTTCATCCTCACGCAAGACAGCCAGGGCTGCGGGCTGACGCTCACGCTGGGCGATGGCGCGCCCGGCGACCGCCATGATTTCGCGCTGCTGATGATCGCCAACCTGTGCCGCTGGCTGACCGGGCGCGATCTGCGCCCGCAGTCGGTGGAACTGGCCCATGCGCGGCCGGCCAACCTGGTGCCCTACCTGGCGGCTTTCGGCTGCCCCTGCCATTTCGGCGCCAAGCGGTATCGCCTGAGTTTTTCGCCGGCCGACCTGGGATTGCCGCTCATGACCGGCAATCCCCTGCTGACCGAACTGCACGAGCGTTTCGCCAACGAGCGCCTGGCGCGCCTGGGCGACGCGCGCACCACCCGGCGCGTGCGCGAACTGGTGCTCGATTGCCTGGCGGACGGCGAACCGGCGCGCGGCGACGTCGCCCGGGCACTGTGCATGAGCGAACGGACCTTGCAGCGCCGGCTGCAGGACGAGGGCACGTCGTACGTGCAGTTGGTGGACGCGGTGCGGCGCGAGCAGGCCGCGCATTATCTGGATCAGACCAGTCTGTGCTTCACCGAAATCAGCTACCGGCTCGGTTTCGCCAACCAGGGCACCTTGTTCCGGGCCTGCAAGCGCTGGTTCAACGTGTCGCCGGGGCGCTATCGCGAACGCCACCGGGCCGGGGTGGAGAGCGCTTAAGTTCTTGCGTCGCCGAGCTTGACCAGCGAGATGGTCAGCTGGCCGGCGATCAGCATCACCGTGTCGAGCCGCTCGGCCGTGAACGCGTTGCGGGTAGCGCTGTTCTCGAGCAGCAGCACGGCGTGCAGCAGGTGGTGCGTGAAAATCGGCACCGCCAGCAGCGAACATTGACTCCAGCCTGAAAAATACGGATCGCGCGCAAAGCGGTCATCCTGCAGCGCGTCGTCGAGCAGCAGCACGTCGCGTGCGCGTTCGACGTGGCGCAATACCGACATGGGCAGGGCAGGGGCGTGCTCCGCCTGCCCGACCGGCACGATCAGCAGCTTGACGGCGGTGGCACCCGCGAGCGAACAAAGCAGCTCGCAGGCGCGCGTCTGCAGGCGCGCCAGCGTGGTTTCGGCACTCAGGGCCTGCGACGCCCGCAGCACGGCCAGCAAATCGACCTTGTCCAGCGGGGCGTTGGCCGCATCGGCCGCGCGCCGCGCCGGGGCGCTGGCGGTGCGCAGGAAGGCGTGGTTCGCGCGCATGGCGCTTGCCTTGGCCGGGGCGCCCCACGCCTCGTAAAGGCGCAGCGCCTCGGCGAGCAGCGACGAGCCGACATACTGCAAGCCCTGCGCCAGATAACACAGGCCGGCGCGCTCGGTCATCAGCGCGCGGTGCCATGGCCGCCTGTGCGCGCGCATGGCCAGCAGGCCCTGGTCGAACAAGCTGGCCGCGGCGGCGCCGTCGCCCGTGGCCCAGGCGCGTTCGGCATCGATCCAGGTGACCAGATGGGCGAAATTGCGCGGCGCATCCGCTGCGCGCAGCGCCATCCAGTCGCGGCACGCATCGAGTTCGGGCAGGGCGCCGTCGCCGCCATGCGCCTGGCGCGCCAGCGCCAGGGCCCGGAACAGATAACCCAGGGCGGCCGGATAAATACCGGCAAAGGAGGCCAGCAAGGGCATGGCGGCCGTGGAATGGCGCGCCAGCGCATCGTCGTCGCCGAACAGCAGGGCCGCATGCGCGCGCGCGAGGCACGCGCTCAAGGTGTCCGGGTCCCCCGCGAGCGCCGGGAAATGGATGTCGATATCGCCGCGCGCCGCATCGAGCAGGTAGCGATAGCTGCGGTGAATGCGGCTTGCGGTGACATTGCCGCTGCGCCGGGCGCTGGTTTCGGCCTCCGACAGAATCGCGGCGAGAATGTTCAGGGTCGGCGCCGATTCGAGCTGCGCCACGATCTCGATGTGATAGGTGTGGGTCGCGTAGTGCAGGTCGCCGCTTTGCAGCAGTACCTGGCGTGCCTGGCGCGCGTGGGCGATGGCGTTTTCCAGCGGCTCGACCCAGTGCAGCGACGCCAGCGCAAACACGTGCTGCAGCCACGCCGCCTCGTCATCGTAGCCGCGCGCCTTGCCGATCGCCTGCGCCTTGATCAGCACCGCGTAGCCGGTGCGGTAGTCGCCGTGCCGCTTGAACAGGATCGGCAACGTGCCGAAGGTCTTGAGCAGCGCCGCGCAGGGGCCGTGTTCGATCCACATCTGCTGGTAGCGCACCAGCAGCCAGATGAGGCGCTTGTCGTCGGCGTAGTAGGTCGCCATGGTGGTCAGGTGCAGCAGGGTGCCGACCGCCAGCACATGCGGATCGATCGGCCCTGCGCGCTGCAGATCGGCGTCCAGCGCGTCGCTGTAGGCCCAGGCGGTGATGGCGTCGAGCCGGCGTGCGATGTCGTCAGGGTCGTTGTCCGGCAGCTCGATGCCGGCCCGCGCCAGCAGGGCGATGCCGAGGGCGATCGCTTCGGGCAGCATGCGGCGGCTGGTCAGGCTGTTGATCTGCACCGAACTGGCTTCAATCAGGCCGGTCAGGTCGCTCTCTTGGGCGGCGATCCGCGCATAGACCTGGTCGGCCTCGGCATGCCGGCCCAGGATGTACAGCGAGGCGTGCCAGGCCCGCATGGCTTGCGCCAGCGCGGGCGTGGGGCCGTCAAGGCGCAGCAGCCGCACGGCGGCGCTGAGAAACCGCTCTTCGAGCGCGTAGTCGGCCTGGCTTCTGGCATGCAGCGCCGCCTGGCCGAACAGGCTGGCGACCTGGCGGCGCTCGGGCGTGTCGGGCAGGCTGTCGCCGAGGACGAGGTACTGCTCGGAGGCGCCGGTTTCGTGCCCTGCATGCGCCAGCAGGCGGCGCCCGATCGCCAGATGCAGCGCCTGGCGTTCGTCCACCGGCATGCCTTCGTAAATCACCTGCTGCACGCGGTCGTGGCAAAAACGCAGGCTGCGCTGGGCTTCCAGCACCAGTCCATCGGCCAGCGCCGGATCGAGCTGGCGCGCATCGACACCGGCGGCCAGCGCCAGCACCTGGCCGTCGACCGCGCCGCCCAGGCAGGCAAGCACCTGCAGCATCAGGCGCGTTGCGGGCGGCAGGCGGCCGATGCGCAGCGCGAGCAAATCGGTCACCTCGCGCTGCGCGATGAAGGCGCGGATGCCGGCCGCATCGCGAACCCCGCCATCGGCGCTGAGCAAGCCTTCCTCGCGCAGGGCGTTGACCAGCTCAATCGTGTCGAAGGGATTGCCGTGGGTGCGCTCACCGATCAGCGTGGCCAGGCTGGCGCAGCGCGCAGGCGCAATGTGCAGGAGCGTGCCAAGGAAAGGGGCCAGGCAGGCCGGCGGCAGGTTGTTCACTTCCAGCGTCGGGCAGCCACGCCAGCGCAGCAGCATGGGATGCAGCGGGTGTGCGTCGTCGACTTCATCGTTGCGGTAGGCGCCCACCAGGAACAGGCCGTGCAGGGCCGCGTCCTGCAGCAAGGCGTGGAACGCGGCCAGCGCGCCGGGCCCGGCCCACTGCAGGTCGTCGATCGCCATCACCACCGGGCGCGCGGGCGAAACGACGGCGCGCAGCAGGTCGACAACGGCATCGCGCATCCTGGCCTGGTGCCGCGCCGGATCGGTGTGGGTGGCATCGTGGCAGCCTAGCAGCAGGGCGAATTCGGGCAGGGCGGCGGCGATCAGGCCGGCGTTGCCGTCCAGCGCCGCCAGGATGCGCTCGCGCTGCTGGACCAGCGCCGCTTCGGGTTCGGCCAGAAGCAGGTGGCCGAGCGCGCGCATGGCCTGCACGATGGCCGATGGGGCATCGTGCCGGTACTGGTCGAACTTGCCGCTGACGAACCAGCCGCCGCGGTCGGCCGCCATGCTGGCCAGCTGCGCGAGCAGGGCGGACTTGCCGGCGCCGGCCGCACCGGCAACGAGCAAGGCGCCGCCTGCGGCAAAGGCGCTGTGCAGCGCGCCGATCTCGGCCGAGCGGCCGGTCAGCGGCGCGGATTGGCCATGCGGCAGTGGGTCCATATTGTCCTTCGCAAAGCGGGCGGCAAAAAGAAAACGGCCTCTGTCCAGATGACTGGAGAGAGACCGTTTCGACTGTACTAGTCTGTCGGAACGCGGCGTGTTACAGCACTTCGCTCGCGTGATCGGCCAGGCGTGAACGTTCGCCGCGCGCCAGGGTCACGTGGCCGCTGTGCGACCAGCCCTTGAAGCGGTCCACCACGTAGGTCAGGCCGCTCGAACCTTCGGTCAGGTACGGCGTGTCGATCTGCGCGATATTGCCCAGGCACAGAATCTTGGTGCCGGGACCGGCGCGCGTGACCAGGGTCTTGATCTGTTTCGGCGTCAGGTTCTGCGCTTCATCGATGATCAGGAACTTGTTCACGAAGGTGCGGCCGCGCATGAAGTTGAGCGACTTGATCTTGATGCGCGAGCGGATCAGGTCTTGCGTTGCCGCGCGACCCCACTCGCCGCCATCCGAATCGGACTTGTTGAGCACTTCGAGGTTGTCGTCGAAGGCGCCCATCCACGGCCCCATCTTCTCTTCCTCGGTACCCGGCAGGAAGCCGATGTCTTCGCCCACCGGCACCGTGACGCGGGTGACGATGATTTCGTTATACAGCTTGGTCTCGAGCACCTGCGCCAGGCCGGCAGCGAGGGCCAGCAGGGTCTTGCCGGTACCGGCCTGGCCGAGCAGGGTGACGAAGTCGCATTCCGGATTCATCAGCAGGTTCAGCGCAAAGTTCTGCTCGCGGTTGCGCGCGGTGACGCCCCACACATTGTTCTTGTTGTGGCTGAAGTCGCGCAGGGTCTGGATGACGGCGGTTTTGCCGTTGAGCTGCTTGACCTGGCCGTAGAACGGCGCTTCGCCATTCTTCGGTTCCAGGTACACGAACTGGTTCACCAGCAAGGTCAGCATGGTCGGGCCGGTGACGCGGTAGAAGGTCGACGAGACGCCGTTCTTGTTTTCCTGCCAGGACTCCATGTCCTTGCCGTTCTTGTTCCAGAAGTCGTCCGGCAACTGCACGATGCCCGAGTACAGCAGGTCGCTGTCTTCCAGCACGTGGTCGTTGAAGTAGTCTTCGGCAGGCAAGCCCAGCGCGCGCGCCTTGATGCGCATGTTGATGTCCTTCGACACCAGCACGATGGCACGGCCCGGCTGCTCCGCTTCCAGGTTGCGCACGACGCCCAGGATCTGGTTGTCGGCCTTGCCGACCGGCAGGCCCTCAGGCAGGGTCGGACCGTTTTGCAGGCGCGTCTGGAAGAACAGGCGGCCCTTGGCGTCCTTGTTGCCCAGCTTGGCCAGCGGGATGCCGTTTTCGATCGCGCCATCGTCGATGCTGCCGACCAGCGCGTCGAGCGTGCGCGAGACCTGGCGTGCATTGCGCGCCACTTCGGACATGCCCTTCTTGTGATCGTCCAGCTCTTCCAAGGTCATCATCGGCAGGTAGACATCGTGCTCTTCGAAGCGGAACAGCGACGATGGGTCGTGCATCAGCACGTTGGTGTCGAGCACGAACATCTTGGTCTTGCCGGTCTGGTCGGCATGGCGGCTGGTGGAGGACTTGACCGTCATCTCGACAGCCTTGTGCTTGGCCGGGTGCGGCGCTTCCAGGTCGACCGGCTGCTTTTCCTTGCCGCGGCCGGAAGGTTTGGCGACTGGCGTTTCCATTACCAGCGGTGAGGAGACCAGCGGCGCCGGCGGCGGGGCGACCAGGGCAGCCTGCTTGGCTGGCGCCTTGGCGCGCGTGGTTTTGGCCGGCGCTTTGGCGACCGGTTCGGCCGCGATCTCGGCCACCGCGCTCAGTTTTGGTTTGGCGACCGGGGCGGCCTGCACGGCGGCGGGCTTGGTGCGGTCGGCTTTTGGATAATCTTCGGCCAGCAGCAGGGTGGCTGGCTTGGTGGGGATTTTTGGCAGTGGCATCAGAGTCTCAATCTAAAAAGGTGCAGGAGGATAGCCCGGTGGCGTCGGCGCAGGCGGCGCTTGTGGCGGCGGGCTCGATGCGGCTGTGCGAACTAAGGGGGTGGTGGTCGGGCCCGGCATAGTGGCCGGGCCGGCAGGCCGCCAGATTGGGATGATGCGGAATACGGAAGGTGTGACTCAAAATGGCTGGTGCAATCGGTTCTGCTGCAGGTTGATCGACAGGGTCCCCTGGCTTCGAGCCGTCCTGCTCAAGGTTGGCTCTTTATAAATTCCAGCACGTCCTCGGCGTGATTAGGGACTTTCACGCCTCTCCATTCTTTCATCAATTTACCATCAGCGTCAATTACAAACGTGCTGCGTTCGACCCCGCGCACTTGCTTACCGTACATATTCTTCATTTTCATCACACCGAACTGGAGGCACATGGCTTCCTCGGGGTCGGAAATGAGTTCGAACGGCAGGCCGAGCTTGGATTTGAAGCCTTCGTGCGAGCGCAGCGAATCGCGGCTGATGCCGTAGATTTCGGTGCCGGCCTCTTGGAACTGCGCGTGCAGGTCGCGAAAAGCGATGCTTTCGGTGGTGCAGCCAGGCGTATTGTCTTTTGGATAAAAGTACAGCACGGTGTAGCGGGCAGGGCGGCCGGACAGCTGGAACGGCTTGTCGCCCGTCATGACGGCGGAGAAGTCGGTATAAGGTGCTGCAGTTTGGCTATCAGCCACAGGTTCTCTCCTGAAGGTGAGTCAGCGCTGATTTTATACCCCGCAGCGCAACAGGGGAGGGGGAAACGTGTTTGGGCGGAGCAGATATGGGGGCGGGGTGCTGGATTGCAAGTGCCATCGTCGGTTCTGCCACTGGCAGGACCGACTTCCCGCGCCAAGGCGGCGCGGGAACGACGGCTGGGCAGCCTTACGTTCTTAACGAGCCTCGCCCAAAATCAGCGCCAGCGTCACCCTGCGCCCCTCGCCCATCAGGATGTTGTAGGTCCGGCAGGCCGCCTTGTTATCCATGCATTCGCAGCCGATGCGGCGCTCCAGCAGCGCGGCGATCAGCTTCGGATGGACGAACCGTTGGCGGTCGCCGGTGCCGAGAATGACCACATCCGGCTTGTCCTGTTCGATTTTCTCGAAATGTTCGGCCGTCAGCGCCTCGAAATGGGGGACGTCCCAGGCGCGCGGTGGCGTTTCGGGCATCACGAGCAGGCTGTAGTCGAAGCGCTGGGCGTTGATTTCGACCCCGGTTTCGTCGTAACCGGTCACGGTCTGGTATTGTTGGGTGGTGCTGGAATGGAGCTTCATGGCATGGGCACTGAAAAGGTGATGCAGGGCACTTTGGCACTGCGCGTGGCGTTAGCATGCCACAAAGTCCAGTAAACCGCGAATTTTCGCGAAACGGACGTCAAAGCGATACCATTTCGCGTGTTTTTGCCGAATTTTGGCGAAACCTCAGGTTGATTAAATCGCCTCCTTTCGGCAGAATGGGTATTTTTCGCACTGCAACAAAGCCACTGAACAGGGAAATATTTTGCGACCGATTCTGAAATCGAACAAGCTCGACGACGTCTGCTACGAAATCCGCGGCCCCGCGCTGGAGAAATCCAAGCAGATGGAGGAAGAAGGCCACAAGATCATCAAGCTCAATATCGGCAACCTGGCCGTGTTCGGTTTCGACCCGCCCGACGAGATCGTGCAAGACATGATCCTCAATATGCACGGCGCCGCCGGCTACACCGATTCGAAAGGCATGTTCGCGCCGCGCAAGGCCGTCATGCACTACACGCAGAGCAAGCACATCAGCGGCGTGACCATCGAAGACATTTACCTCGGCAATGGCGCGTCGGAACTGATCGTCATGGCCATGAACGGTCTGTTGAACAATGGCGACGAAGTGCTGGTGCCGGCCCCGGATTACCCGCTGTGGACCGCGGCCGTGAGCCTGTCGGGCGGTAACCCCGTGCACTACGTCTGCGACGAGCAGGCCGGCTGGTTTCCCGACATCGACGACATGCGCCGCAAGATCACCAGCAACACCAAGGCGATCGTGGTGATCAACCCGAACAACCCGACCGGCGCGCTGTATCCGCGCGAAATCCTGCTCGAGATCATCGAACTGGCGCGCCAGCACCAGCTGATCATCCTGGCCGACGAAATCTACGACAAGGTCCTGTACGACGGCGAGCAGCACGACTCGATTGCGTCGCTGGCCGACGATGTGCTGTTCATTACCCTGAACGGCCTGTCGAAAAACTACCGTTCGTGCGGCTACCGTGCCGGCTGGATGGTGGTGTCGGGCGAAAAACGCCACGCCAAGGATTACATCGATGGCCTGAACATGCTGGCCTCGATGCGCCTGTGCGCCAACGCGCCGGGCCAGTTCGCGATCCAGACCGCGCTGGGCGGCTACCAGAGCATCAACGACCTGGTTGGCCCCGGCGGGCGCCTGCTGCGCCAGCGCGACATGGCGCACAAACTTTTAACCGACATTCCGGGCGTGACCTGCGTGAAGCCAAAAGCTGCGCTGTACATGTTCCCCCGCCTCGACCCCGTGATGTACCCGATCGCGGACGATCAGCAGTTTGCCTACGACCTGCTGGCCGAAGAAAAAGTCCTGGTGGTCCAGGGAACGGGCTTCAACTGGATCGCGCCGGATCACTTCCGTCTTGTGTTCCTGCCCAATTCCGACGACCTGACCGACGCTTGCGGCCGCATTGCGCGCTTCCTTGACGGCTACCGACGCCGCCATGGGCGCGGCTGATACCTCTACCAGATAAAGAACTATGAAACCCATCAAAATCGGCCTGATCGGCCTCGGCGTAGTTGGTGCCGGCACCTTTAACGTCCTCAAACGCAACCAGGAAGAAATCCGGCGCCGCGCCGGCCGCGGCATCGAGATTGCGATGGTCGCGGTGCGCAACGTGGAACGCGCGCGCGCCATCGTGGGCACCGACTGCGAAGTGGTGAACGACCCTGAACTGGTGGTCAACCATCCCGACATCGACATCGTGGTCGAACTGATTGGCGGCTACGACACGGCCAAGAACCTGGTGCTCAAGGCAATCAGCAACGGCAAGCACGTCGTCACCGCCAACAAGGCGCTGCTGGCGCTGCACGGTAACGAGATCTTCGCCGCGGCCCAGGCCAAGGGCGTGATGGTGGCGTTCGAGGCGGCGGTAGCCGGCGGCATCCCGATCATCAAGGCGCTGCGCGAAGGCCTGACGGCGAACCGCATCGAATCGGTGGCCGGCATCATCAACGGCACCACCAACTTCATCTTGTCCGAGATGCGCGACAAGGGGCTCGACTTCGCCACCGTGCTGAAACAGGCGCAGGAGCTGGGCTACGCCGAAGCCGATCCGACCTTCGACATCGAAGGCGTGGACGCCGCGCACAAGGCGACCATCATCGCCGCGATTGCGTTCGGCATCCCGGTGCAGTTCGACAAGGCGCACGTGGAAGGCATCAGCAGCCTGCAGGCGATCGATATCCGCTACGCCGAGCAGCTGGGCTACCGTATCAAGCTGCTGGGGATCACCAAGCGCACCGTGGTCGATGGCGTGGAAGGAATCGAGCTGCGCGTGCACCCGACCCTGATTCCCGCCAAGCGCCTGATCGCCAACGTGGAAGGGGCGATGAACGCGGTACTGGTGCAGGCCGATGCGGTCGGCGCCACGCTTTACTACGGCAAGGGCGCGGGCGCGGAGCCGACGGCGTCGTCGGTGATTGCCGATCTGGTCGACATCACCCGCCTGGCGACGGCCGATCCGGAATACCGCGTGCCGCATCTGGCGTTCCAGCCGAACCAGATGACCAACGTGGCGATCCTGCCGATGTCCGAGATCACCACCAGCTACTACCTGCGGGTGTATGTGAAGGATCAGCTGGGCGTGATGGCCGACCTGACGCGCATCCTGGCCGACGCCAGGATCTCGATCGACGCGGTGCTGCAGAAGGAACCGGGCGAAGGCGAAACGCGCACCGACATCATCATGCTGACGCACCAGACGCAGGAAAAGAACATCGATGCGGCGATCGGCAAGATCGAAGCACTTGGTGCGGTGGTGGGCAAGGTCGTCAAGATCCGCCTTGAAAACCTGAGCTAGCCGCCGTCGCCCCCGCGCAGGCGGGGGACCAAGTCCGTTGATTCGCTGCGAACTTGAGCTCCCGCCCGCGAGGGGCGACTGGTACTACGGCATCTCGCAGCTCAACTGCGCCACCTTGGTGGTGCAAGCTCCATAGCTGTTAATCCCGCTGAACCCATACACACGCGTCCCCGGCGCAGCCCGTGGCGTTGCAAACCTCGCCGGCTCGATCACGCAGGCATTCGGCTTTGTCTCCGCACACGTCGCGCCATCGCATTCGGCCGGCGTGCTGGTCGCCTCCGGGTCCTGGCTGGCGTTGTACAGAAAGCCGTGCATCGCCGCGTTCCACACCATCGTCTCCCAGGTGCTGAACTCATTGCTGTTAATGAGTGACCAGCCGTCGCCCCAGCGCCGCAGGCCGGGCAGCTTGTCCCACGCCGGATACAGCTTGTTGCTCACCGCCGTCTGATAGGCCGCGCCGCTGCGTCCCTCGGTCGGTCCGTACACCACGATGCCCGGCACATTGCCGATGGCCTTGACATGCGGATCGCCGCCGGCACCGTCGGCAAGCCCGTACTTGGTGAAGTAAGAATCGAGATGCGCCGGACTTTGCGGCGTGTCCGTTCCCAGCCCGGTCACGAACGAGCGTCCCAAGGGATTAAGCCCCAGCGAGAAGTCGGCATACTGGCTGACCGCATTGATGTAGGCCTGCTTCTTGACACCGTCCGTTGCGAACAGCGACGCAAACGCATACACGTCCGCATATTTCCCCTGCGTCGTGGTCGCACCCCACGACAGGAACTTGGCGGCCCCCTGAGGGTAGGCCTGGCTTTCCGGAGACGGCCCGATATAGCCGCCGCGGTCGGCGAAGTAGACGATGCGGTCCTTGAGCGCCGTGCCGCAGCGCTGGTGATACATGCCGCGCGCGGAAACATAAGCGATCTTGCGGCTGGCGTCATCGCCGACGGCGAACGAGCGCGAACGCCCGCAACCCGGCACCGACACGAAGTAGGGACCGCCCTCGGCCAGCTGGTCGAGCCGCAGGCGGTAGACATGCTCGCCGGAGCTGGCGCCGGCGATGGCAGTATCGTCCTTGATGTATCGGGCTTCGCCGCCGAGCACCACCCTGCCGCTGCGTTGGTCGATCACCTCGTAGCGCGACCCGGCCGGCAGCTTGAGCGAGCCGGCGTCGCCCAGATACGCGCCGAAATTGGCGAAGCGCGAGCTGGCCAGCTTGCTGTAGCCGGTCTGGTTGACCTTGATCGATTCGCACCAGGTGGCGCGGTTGTCGAAGGCCAGCCGCGTTGCGCCGTAGGGTGTAATGATGGTGTACGGCTGTCCCTGGACCAGCGGATTGTCCAGCCGCAGATAGATCTTGTGGCGCACCGTCACGGGGAACAGGTTGGGACTGGCATTGGTCAGCGCCTTCTGCTCGTCGTACGGTGTCGACATGCGGCTGATCCCAAGCGCCACCCGGCTGTTGACAAGCCACTTGGACAGGGTCAGGTCGAGCAGGTCGGGCTTGGTGGCCGTGCCGCCGGCTTCGTTGGTGGCGGCGGTCTGCACTTCGACCACGATGACCTGCGGCGCTGCCGCATGCACGCTGACGATGGCGGTTGCCGCATGGGCGAATGACGCACCCAGGACGGACGCGCCGATGCCGGCCGCGATTGATAAAGTAAAGGTATTCATCGCTCTCCTCGTGTTGTGGCCAGATTCCAGGCCGCCAGGAGTTACCGAACGATTACCGATATGTTATGTGGGCAGCGCGGCCCGCGCGCGCTCTTCCAGCGCCGACAGGCTTGTTTGCGCTGCGCGCGCCTGCTCGCGCAGCGCCGCTGCCGCCGCCGGCAGCACCGGCAGCGTATCTTCCAGCGCCCGGTGATAGGCGCCCAGCAGGCGGCGATGCTCGAAAGCGGCCACCGCGCATTGCACCGCCAGCAGGAAGCCGCCGGCGTCGAATGGCTTGGCGATGAAGCGGTAGATGTGGCCGGCATTGACCGCGTCGACGATGGCGTCGAGATCGAGGTAGGCCGTCACCAGGATGCGCAGGGTATCGGGCAGCATGAGCGAGGTGCGCTCGAACAGCTGCACGCCGCTCATGCGCGGCATGCGGTGGTCGCTCACGATGCACGCCAGCTCCTGCGATGGCGGCAGTTCGCCGATCAGGCGCAGGGCTTCCTGGCCGTCGCGCGCTTCGACCAGATGAAAGTGCGGGCGCAGGATCGCGGCCATGACGGAAACGTTGGCGTCCATGTCATCGACCAGCATGACGGTGTGGCGCGCGTCCGACAAGGCGTGCTGCCGATCGAACAGGGCCAGGTTTTCTGTTCTGAAAATTGCCATGGTTTTGAGAGAATGGAGACCCGGTCCAGCCGCCCTGGCGGTAAGGAAAAATACGGCGGTGGCGCTGTGCGCTCGTGTATTGTATACGCCTTCGGGCCCTGAACGACAGCGAGACCATGGCTACACGCGCAATCGGAACACGCACTCACCCACGGCCGCACGCTGTTCCGGCCTACGCCAAGCTGACGCTTCCCCGCCTGTGCGAGCCGCTGCAGCGCACGCGCCTGTTCTCGCTGATCGACCGCCTGCGCGGCCGGCATGCGGTGCTGTGGATTTCCTCCCCGCCGGGCGCCGGCAAGACCACGCTGGCCGCCAGCTATGCGCTCCAGTGCGAGGCGCCGGTGCTGTGGTGCCAGCTCGATCAGGGCGACGCCGATCCGGCCACGCTGCTGTTCTTCCTGGCCGACGCGCTGCGCACCCTCGACGGCGCCTTGCCGTGGCGCGCTCCGCAAGGGGCAGGCGATGCGGCACAACACGCGCGTCTGTTCTTCCGCCAGTTCTATGCCCACCTGCCGCAAGGCGCTCTTGTCGTACTCGACAACGCGCACGACGTCGACTGGGATAACGCCGGCTACCTGCTCCAAGCGGCATGCGCGGAAGTGCCGGCCGGGGTGACGCTGCTGGCCGTCAGCCGCGAAGCGCCGCCCGCGTGCCTCGCGCGCATGGAGCTGGACGGGCGGCTGGGCACGATCGGTTGGGACGCGCTGCGCCTGGACGCCGCCGAGACGCGCGCGCTGGCGCAGGCAGGCGACCCGGCCGATCCGGAGGTGGCGCAATGGCTCGATCTGGTCGATGGCTGGGCGGCGGGCGTTGCGCTGCTGCGCAGTGTCCTCGGGCAGCCGCGCACCGGCCTGACGGAAGGACGCGAAGCGCTGTTCCGCTATTTCGCCGGCGAGATTGTCGGGCGCCTGCCCGCCCAATCGCAGCACCTGCTGCTGATGCTGGCCTGCTTGCCGGCCATGTCCGGCGCGGATGCGCACACGCTCACGGGCGACCCTGGCGCGCCGCTGCTGCTCGAACGCTTGTACCGGCGCCGCCTGTTCGTCGAGCGGCGCGGCGACAGCTACGCTTTCCACGGGCTGTTCGGCGCATTTCTGCGCCAGCAGGCGCGCGAACTGCTCGATCCGGCGCGGCGGCTGGCGCTGACCGCCCAGGCCGCAGCCATCGCCGACGCGCACGGCCGCATCGATGAAGCGGCGAGCCTGTATATCGAGGTCCAGGCGCATCAGGGGCTGGCAGGCTTGCTGCTGCGCCGTGCCGCCGGCATGGTGGCCAGTGGCCGTGGCCAGTCATTGCGCCTCTGGATGAGCTGCCTGCCGGCGGACATGGCCGACACCCAGCCCTGGCTCGCCTACTGGCACGGCGTTTCGCTGGCCGATGCGCAGCCGCTGCACGCGCGGCGCATCCTGATCCGCGCCGAACGCGCTTTCGAGCAAGCCGGCGACCTGCCCGCGCGCCTACATGCGGTGAGCGCCATCATCGGCACCTACGACGCCGAATGGGCTGACTTCAGCGCCTTGCCGCGCTGGCTGGCGGTGCTGACCGAGGGCGTGCAGGCGCTCGACCCGGCGGCGCTCGATCCCGCGCTCGACCTGCGGCTGCATTCGCGCATGGCCTGCGCGCTGCTGTACGTGGCGCCGCAATCGCCTTTGCTGGCGGCGTGCGTGCAGCGCGCGCGGCTGGCGCTCGACCAGGTCGACGATCCGCTGGCACGGCTGGAAGCGGGCGCCTGCCTGCTGCGCTACTTCGACTGGATGGACAACGCCGGCCGCGCCAACGCGCTGGTGGCGCAGCTTGGCGCGTGCGCCGACGATGCCGCTGTCGGCGCCTCGCACCGGGTGCGCTGGTACAGCCGGGTGGCGCGCTGGTACAACAAGGAGGGCGACCTGGGGCAGGCGCAGCGCATCACCGGCGTGGCCCGCCGCATCGTCATCGATGCCGGCCTCGATCCGGTGCTGTTCCAGTCGCTCGAAGTGCACCACCTGCTCGGCACCGGCGCGGTGGATGCGGCGCGCAGCTTGCTGGACCAGATGCGCGCGGCGCTGCCGGCGTCGCGCCCCTTGCAGCTGGTCGAGCTGAACGCCCTCGATGCGCAGTGCCTGGCGCTGGCTGGCGACATGGCTGGCGCGCTGCACGTCGCGCAGGAGACGCTGCGCCTGGCCGTCGACGCCGGCGTTCCGGCGCGCGAGCGGGTCCGTTTCGACGCTTTCCTCGGCGCCTGCCACGCGTGGGCCGGCGCGTATGTCGCGGCGCAGGCGTGCTACGGCCAGGCGGTGGCCGCCGCCTTTGGCGTGCAAGCGGTGCTGCTGGGCGAAGAACGCGACTTCATCGACGCCTGCGCCAGCGCGGCCAGCGGCGAGGGCGCGCGCGCGGCAGCGCTGGTGGACGCGGCGATGTCCAGCCACCGGCGCCGCCAGGCCAACGCCCTGTTTGCGACGGTGCCGGCGCTGGCCGCGCGGGTGGCGGCGCTGGCGCTGGAAAACGGCATCGATGCGGCCCATGTCGGCGCCATCGTCATGCGTCAGCGGCTGGCCGCGCCGACGCGCTGCGTGCAAGGCTGGCCATGGCCGGTCGCGGTACGCACGCTCGGAAAATTCGAGCTGACCTTGCACGGCGCGCCGGTGGTTGCCACCGGCAAGGCGCAGCAGCGCCCACTGGCCCTGCTCAGGAACCTGGTGGCGGCGGGCGAGGGCGGCAAGGCCCAGGCGGCGCTGGTCGCGCAGCTGTGGGGCAGCACCGACGTCGCCAAATCGGCGCTGAACGTGACGGTGCACCGCCTGCGCAAGCTGCTGCTCAGCGATGAGGCGGTGGTCGTTTCCGGCGGCAGGACGCACCTGGCCGAAGCGCGCGTCTGGACCGACGTGAGCGCGCTGGCCGACCTGTGCGCGTCCATTGCCGGCCTGCCGGCGCACGCCGCGGTGGCGGAAGTGGGGCGCTGCAGCGCCGCGCTGCTCGACTTGTACCGTGGCCCGTTCTGCGACGGCGCCGACGACACCTGGATCCTGCCGGTGCGCGAGCGCGCGCGCAACCTGTTCCTCGCCGCGGTCGGCCAGCTTGGGCGGCTGCTCGAAGCGATGCAGGAATGGGGCTGCGCCCTGAGCCTGTACCAGCGCGCGCTGGCGGCCGAGCCGCTGTCGGAGGCGAACTACCGCGGCTGGATGCGCTGCGCCCACGCGCAGGATGGCGCGGCGGCCGCCTTCGGCGCCTACCGGCGCTGCCGCGACACCCTCTCGATCGTACTCGGCGTATCGCCCTCGTACGACACCGAAAAGCTGGCCGTCGCGCTCGGCCTCAGATAAGGGTTCACTTCCACTCGACAATGTTTCCTAACCGGGGTCAGACCTCGATAAGGAAACGTTGCTGTGGGATTCTTGTCAAAAATGCAGTAAATTGGTCTTCTGTAATCTATCGGTAATTCGCTCTCCCTGATGATGTTCGCTGTTCGGCCTGTCTTTGTCGCTTCGACCAAGGCGCGGATACGACAACGACAACAGGGAGGTTGAAATGCAAGGTAGCAGAGTGTGGATGTGGGCGCCCGTGTGCCTGATGGTGGCCGCGCCGGCGTTTGCGGCGACAGTGACGGTCGAATACAGCGGCAAGGCGCCGTTTGCGCTGGGCAGCACGGTGTGGCTGCTCGGCAAGCTCGATGGCGTGGGACGCAGCATGGAGTTTTCCGTCAATGGCGTTCCGGGCGGTAACGCCGCCGTGGGCACCGTCAATTCCCAAAACGGCAAATATGTTGCACCGATGGTGATGCCGGCCAACAATGCGGTGACCATTTCCGCAAAGACGTACGGGACAGCGCCCGTGTCCGGATCGATCGTGCTGCCGTTGCGTACCGCTGTCGCAACGCCGACGCCAACCCCGACGCCGACGCCGACGCCAACGCCAACGCCAACGCCGATCCCGGTTCCAGACGCAGCCAAGGTGGCCGCGGTACGCTTCCTGGAACAGGCCAGCTTCGGTTCAACCGCAGCCGAGGTAGCCCAGTTGCAAACCATCGGCCAGAACGCCTGGCTGACCCAGCAGTTTGCCACGCCCGCCAGCCCGATGCCGGTTGCAAGCAGCCTGAACCAGCTGGCCACCAACTGGTACCGCAACATGGCGACCGGCAAGGACCAGCTGCGCCAGCGCATGATCTTCGCGCTGTCGCAAATCTTCGTCGTTTCAGCCGACAAGAATCCCTACCCGAACGAAGTGCAGCCCTGGCTGATGACCTTGCAGAAGCACGCCTTCGGCAACTTCAACAATCTGCTGCGCGAGATGACCTTGAACCCGGCCATGGGCAAGTATCTCGACCTGGGCAACAGCGTCATGCCGTCGCCCAACGAAAACTACGCGCGCGAAGTGATGCAGCTGTTTACCATCGGCACGACCATGCTGAACCAGGATGGCAGCGCCCAGCTCGACCGCAACGGCGAGACCATTCCCGCCTACACCCAGGCCGATATCGGCGAATTCTCGCGCGCGCTGAGCGGCTGGACCTACGCCGGCAGCAACGCCACCGGCATCAACTGGGAAAACTTCACCGGCCCCTTGCAGCCGCGCGACGCCTATCACGACAAGGGCGCCAAGACCTTGCTCAACGGTACGCATCTGCCAGCCGGGCAAAACACGGTGCAGGATTACGACGCGGTGATGCAGAACCTGTTCCAGCACCCGAACCTGCCGCCATTCATCGCCACGCGCCTGATCCGCGCGTTTGTGACGAGTAATCCGAGCCCGGCCTACATCAAGCGCGTGGCCGATGTGTTCGCCCAAGGCCCGGCTGGCCGCGGCGACCTGGCCGCCACCCTGCGCGCGGTGCTGACCGACGTCGAAGCGCGTCCGGCCACGCCGGGCGCCGCCCACGGCCAGCTCAAGGATCCGATCATGCACACGCTCGGCCTGGTGCGCGCGCTCAATGGACAGGTGCTGGACCCGACCAATCTGTTCTGGAGTTACCACGGCGTCGGCCAGGAGCTGCTCAAGTCGCCAAGCGTGTTCAATTTCTACTCGCCGATGACCCGTCTGCCCGGTTCGCCGGCCTTGTACGGACCGGAATTCCAGATCTATTCGCCGAGCCTGGCGGTAACGCGCGCCAACCTGGCCTATAACCTGATCGCGGGCAACCTGAGCAGCATGGTGAAAATCGATATCACCCCGTACGTGAACGCGGCGGGCGATCCGGCCAAGCTCATCAATCTGGTGGACGCGAACCTGCTGTCCGGCCGCATGCGTCCGGCTACCCGTACCCAGCTCGGCGTGACGATCCAGGCCATCAGCGATCCGCGCCAGCGTGCGATCACGGCGCTGTATCTGAGCGCGGTTTCCGATTTCGCCGTGCACCTGTAAGCGGCCTTCCACATACAAAGGATTCAAGATGGATACAGTTTCGACCTCGCGCCGGGGATTTTTGCGCGGTAGCGCCCAGGCCAGCCTGCTGGGCACCCTGTCGGGCATGGGCCTGCTGGGCGCGGCGGCACCCGCACAGGCCGCCGTCACCGATTACAAGGCGCTCGTGTGCCTGTACATGTTCGGCGGCAATGACGGCAACAATATGATCGTGCCGCTCGACGCGGCCCACTACGCCAAGTATTCCGCGGCACGCAGCGCGGCCGGGCTGGCCTTGTCGACCTCGGCCAAGACCCTGCTGTCGCCGCGCACGGCCACCCTGCAGGCGGTGCCCGATGCGCTGGCGCAATCGTTCGGTTTTCACTACGGCATGCCGGAAATCGACGCGCTGTTCGGCCAGGGTGAAGTGGCGGCGGTACTCAACGTCGGCAGTTTGCGCCAGCCGCTGACCAAGGCCCAGTACGTGGCCGGTACGGCGAATCCGTCGCAGCTGTTTTCGCATCCCGACCAGACCTTGCAGAACCAGGCCGGCACGCCGGCCGGCGCAGGCACGGGCTGGGGCGGGCGCCTGCTCGATGTACTGGGCAGCACGGGCCGGCTTGACGCGGTCTCGGTCGGCGCGGGCGGCCTGTTCGTGGAAGGCGCCAGCGTGCATGGCAACCGGCTGCCGGAATCCGGTAAACTGAGCCTGGCCGGCATGACCTTCTGGCCGCAGGCCCAGGCCGATACGCGGCGCGATGCCTTGCGCCAGATCCTGGCCAGCGACAATCCGAACCTGATGGCCAACGCCGCCAACAAGGCGCTGCTGCAGGGGATGGACCTGGTGACCGACCTGTCCAAGGCGAATGCGGCCACGCCATTGAATACGGTTTTCCCCGGCTTCGCGCTGGCCACGCAGCTGCACACGGTGGCGCAGCTGATTCGCCAGCGCGCCGCGCAGGGACCGGGGCGGCAAGTGTTTTTTGTCTCGATCGGCGGCTTCGATACGCACGGCGGGCAGGTGTACCAGCAGTGGAACGTGCTGCGCCAGGTATCGCAGTCGATGGCCGCGTTCCAGCAGGCGCTGGCCGAGATCGGCCACAAGCAGAGCGTGACGACCTTCACGATGTCGGACTTCGGACGTACGCTCACGGCCAATTCCGGCGGCACCGATCATGGGTGGGGCAACCACCATCTGGTGATCGGGGCGGCGGTCAAGGGCGGCGTGTACGGCAAATTCCCCGACTTTACCTTGGGCGGGCCGGACGACGCGACCGGGCGGGGTGTGTGGATTCCGCAGTTCTCGAACCAGCAGGTGGGCGCGACGCTGGGCAGGTGGTTCGGGGTCGAACCGGACAAGCTCGCAAATGAGGTATTCAAGAACGAGTTGGCGAAATTTGCGGTCAGCGATCTGGGTTTCATGGGCTGATCGCAGGGGTCGATGTCAGTACCGGCTCTGTCTTTGCCGCGCGGATGTTCGCGCGGTTTTTTTTGTTCCGCTCAGCCCTGCGAACGGCTGTCGGGCAGGTCGACAAAATCGTCGCAGCGGTCCAGGCCCTGCAGCACCTGCAACAGCGCGTCGGGCGGACGCACCAGCTTGCGCGATGCCAGGTCGAGCCAGCCGACAGTTAAACTGACCCGGGCCGCCAGCGTCCCCTTGCGGAAGAACTCATTGCGGATGATCATGCGGCTGCCATCCTCCGACAGGCCGGCCAGCGCCATCGTCACGCCGACCTCGTCGAGCAGGTGAAACTCGCGGAAGTAGGTGACTTCGTCCTTCATCACCACCGGGCCGATTTTCAGGCGCATGAACTCGGCCATGGGAAAGCCGTGGTCGGCGAAGAACATCATGCGCACATCGGCCGATTTGTCCAGGTAGGCCGTGTTGCGCATGTGGGCGTTGAAGTCCATGTCGCCCCATCCGGCGACCAGCGTTTTTTCGTACATGCGATGCTCCTTGTGTGAGTCTGCGTTGCGGGGCCGGCGGGGGCCGGCCCGGTTGGGCGCTGGCTGGCCAAGGCCGCGTTTTCCGGGCCGGTGCTTGCCTCTTGATTTGCCATCTTCACGGCCGCCGCTGAGAGCGTGGGCGACTCCGGCTTCCTTGCCCATGCGTGATTCGAGACGGGCCAACACTGCGTGCATGATCATACTGGATTTCCACTTGCCGGATCAGTCGCAAAACCTGGCCCATGCCGAACCGTTCGTGGAGCGGTGCGACCGCTCGGTGGCGCGCAGCCCCGGCGTGGCCGGGGCGGCATCCTTACCAGCTGGCCTGGAAGGAGTTGACGTTGAACTTCGGATTGCCCGTGATGGTGCGGGTATCGACGAATTCGAAGGAACCCATTTGAATGCGCTGCAGCTGCGAAATGGTGTCCGGGCTCCAGTTTGCGCTTGGCTCACCGGTGACAAAGGCATTGCTGCCGATGTCGGCCACGTACACGCCGTAGCGCTTCATCGCCGTGGCGATCGCGCGCGCCTGGGTGTTCCAGTTGGCCGGAATCACGAAGTCGCTGCGCAGGCGCATCAGCGCGCCGAACGGAATGCCGTTCGTAGTCGCGCCACCGGCGTAGTGGGTGGCTGGCCAGACGAATGATCTGGCCAGTACGCGGTCGGCGAAGGTAACGCGCAGGGCGTGGCGCACCTCGCCGCTCGATGCTTCATCGGCGCGCATCAGCAGCGGCAGGATCGGCAGGCCGGCGGCGTCGGCCGAGGTCCAGGTTTTCGGGCGCATCTGGTTCGACTTGAGGTTCCACGCGGCGGTCGAGTAGGCGTGCCACTGGCCCTTGACCTTGTAGGTAAAGTAGCTCTCCCACAGGCGGCAGGCGTTCTTTTCGAGCACCAGCACGTGGCGGTCGCCGCACTGCTGCGGATCGTTGCAGTTGCCGTATTCGGCCTTCACCACGTTGTCGTTCGGGTAGGGGAAGCGCTGGCTCGCGGTGGGCAGTGCGCTGCAGCCGCGCGTGAGCGTGTGGGCGGCGTCGGGCGCGGCGCAGTCGCTTTCGTCCGGCACGCCGTCGCCGTTGCCCGAGTTGGGATCGGTGATCGCGAAGGACACGCGCGGCCAGGTGGTGGTGCTGGCGTCGACCACATTGTAGGGAATGCCGTAGTAGGTGGAATAGTCGGCCTGGTTGACGTTGCGGCCGAAGTCCATGTGCAGCGCGCGCGTGTTGCCGACGCTGTTGATCCAGGCGTCGCTGCGGGCATGGGTGGGGTAGCGCACCAGGTCGTCGATGCGGGTGTTGAAGACGGCGCTGGCGGGGAACATCTCGCAGCCGGCGATGGATGGGCCGGCCGTTGGTGTCGGCGTCGGTGTTGGTGTCGGGGTTGGCGTCGGCGTGGTGCTGCCGCGGAAGGTCAGCATGGTGCTCGCCGATGCCGGTGGATCGCTGCGGTAGGTGGCCGTGACGGTCACCGCGTTGTTCGGCGGCGTTGCCAGCGGGGCGAGGTATTCGCCGTTCTGGGAGTTGATGGTGCCGACCGTCGCGTTACCGCCGGGGATGCCGTTGACCGAGAAGGCCATCGACTTGCCGACGCCATCGAGCTTACCGACGAACCAGACCTTGCCGCCGAGAGGGAAGGGGTTTTTGCCATTGTGCTCAATGGTGACCGTGGAAGCGAAGCCGGGTGCGGCCAGCAGCATGCTGCAAAGACCGCCCCAGGCGAGTGTGTGAGTTAATTGCATGGATTCTCCAGTTGAAAAGTAAAGGCACAAGGTCCTCGTGCCCAATCTCGCCATGCCGGCCACTACTCGTCACTCCGCGCAGGCGGGAGCGACGAGGGCGCAGGAACGGCGAGGGCGCGCCCACGATAGTTCACGCGTCGTTACGCATCGATTACCGATCTCTGTTTCGTTGTTGTTGTGGCACTCCCCTTGACTGCCTGTACAGAACAGGGCAAGGCTGCGATACTGGCGCGCTAGCCCCTCTTGCCGGTCCCCTTATGTCTTCGTTGCGCTTGTCGCTCGCAGCCTTCCTGCTTTGCCTGCTGTGCCCCGTCGCATGGGCGGCGGCGCCGGACCGGCTGCGCTTCGAGCAGCTCAACCCCGCGCTCGGCTTGCCGCAATCGTCGGTCACCGCCATCTTGCAAGACCGCGACGGCTTCATGTGGTTTGCCGGGCAGGGTGGCCTGACCCGCTACGACGGCTACCGTTTTCTCACCTTCCGCCACGACCCGACCGATGCGACCAGCATCTCGGATAATTCGGTGCAGGCGCTGCACGAGGACCGTGCCGGCCAGCTGTGGGTTGGCACGCGCAACGGCCTGCAGCGCTTCAATCCGCGCAGCGAAAACTTCAGCGCCTACCCGCCGCGGGGCAGCAAAGCCGGTTATCTCGACGTGCGCAACATCGCCAGCGATGGCAAGGGCATCCTGTGGATCACCACGCGCTCGGGTCTGGTGCGCCTGGACGGCGCCACTGGCCAGCTTGCGACCGAGCGTCACGATCCGGCCAATCCGCACTCGCTGGGCGCGGACGATGTGACCGGCCTGGCGTTCGACGCCGCCGGTGGCCTGTGGATCGGCACCCAGCAAGGCGTCGATTACCTGGCGCCGGGCACGCGCCATTTCACCCACTTTCGCATCGACGACAGTGCCGTGGATGCACTCAAGCGCAACGCGGTGCGCTCGCTGAAAATCGACCGCGCCGGCACGCTGTGGGTCGGCACCGCCCTCGGCCTGGAAGCCTGGCGGATCGCGGCCGGCGCCCCCACCGCGCGGCGCCGCTTCGGCAGCGCCGAGGGCATCAACCCGGGCGCCGTGACCGCCCTGTTCGAGGATAGCCACGGGACCTTGTGGGCGGGAACCCAGACCGACGGCCTGAAACGCTGGGATGCCGGGGCCGGACGCTTTGCCGCGTTTGTCCACCAGAGCGGCAACCCGGCCAGCCTGGCCGATAATTACGTCGCCAGCCTGTTCGAAGACCGCGCCGGCATCCTGTGGGCCGGCACCTGGTTCGGCGGCACCAGCCGGGTCGACCTGAACGCGGGCGGCTTTCGCCACGTGCTCTCGGGCGCTTTGAGCAGTAACAAGATCAGCGCCATCCTCGGCGACGGCCCGGGCTCGCTGTGGCTGGCCACGTACGGCGGCGGCGTCAATCGCTACGATCTGCAAAGCGGCCAGACCACGGTGTATCGCCACGATGCGCGGGTGCCGCACAGCCTGAACGACGATCTGGTCACCGCGCTGGGACGCGACCAGCAGGGCCAGTTATGGGTCGGCACCCGCAACGGCGGCTTGAGCCGTTTCGATCCCGCCAGCGGGCGCTTTACGCCGCGCGCGTTCGCGACCGGGGACGCCTTGAGCGACTTCATTCAGGCGATCGTGCCGGACCGCGCGGGCATGCTGTGGATTGCATCGCGCGGCGGCCTGCACCGGCTTGACCCGCGCACCAACCGGGCCACGACCTTCCGCCACGATGCCGCCATCGAGACCAGTCTGTCGGATAACTTCATCTGGGCGATCCTCGAAGACACCCGCGGCCGCCTGTGGGTGGGAACGTCGAACGGACTTGATCTGTTCGATCCGGCCAGCGGACGCTTTCGCCATGCGCGCCACGACAGCCGTGACGCGGCCAGCCTGATTCACAATCGCGTCTCCTTCCTGCACGAAGCGGCCGACGGCACGCTGTGGGTCGGCACCGGCGGTGGCCTGAGCCGGCTGGTGGCGGACAGCGGCGGCAAGCTGCAGTTCAAATCCTACGCTCGGCATCAAGGGCTGGCCAATCCGGCGGTGGACGGGATTCTCGAAGACGACAATGGCCATCTGTGGATCAGCAACGACGGCGGCATCGCCGACTTCGATCCGCGCAAGGAGACCTTCCGCAACTACACCAGCCGCGACGGCATGGCCGAAGGCGACTATTTCGTCGGCGCGGCCTGGCGCCAGCCCGATGGCGCCATGTTCTTCGGCAGCTTCAATAACGGTTTCACGATGTTCGATCCGCGCGAGGTACGCGGCAACGACCGCGCGCCGCCGGTTGTGATTACCGATATCCAGATCTATAACCAGTCGGTGCGCAGCGGCCCGGCACCAAACGGCTTCGTGCTCGATGCGCCCATCCACCGTGCGCGCCGGGTGGTGCTGTCGCACACGCAGTCGGTGTTTTCGTTCGAGTTCGCGGCCCTGCATTTCGCCGACCCCCAGCGCAACCAGTACGCCTATCAGCTCGAAGGCGTCGACCGCTCCTGGGTGGCGACGGATGCGGGCAAGCGTTTTGCCACGTACACCAATCTGGATCCGGGCAATTACGTTTTCCGGGTCAAGGCCAGCAACAAGGACGGCGTATGGAACGAGGCCGGCGTGGCGCTGGCGATCACGATCACACCGCCGTTCTGGAAAACCTGGTGGTTCCGGCTCGCGGCGGGCTTGTTCGTGCTGGCGTGCGTCTACGCGGTGCACCGCATCCGGGTGCGCGTGCTGCTCGGACAAAAGCGCGAACTGGCGCGCCAGGTGGCCGCATCGCTGCAGGGTTTGCAGAACGCGCAGCAGCAGCTTGTGCTGCATGAAAAAATGGCGTCGCTCGGCACCCTGAGCGCCGGCATCGCGCACGAAATCAATAACCCCAGCAACTTCGCCCATGCCGGCGCGCAGGTGCTGGCGACGGAGCTGGAGCGTTTTCGCGCGTTCCTGCTGGCGCTGGCCGGCACCGACGCCGACGCCGCGGTGACCGATAGCCTCAATGCCCGCATCGATGCGCTGATTCGCCAGAGCGCGACCATCCTGGAAGGCACCTCGCGTATCCGCGACCTGGTGCGCGACCTTGGCACGTTCGCGCGGCCCGACGAAGGGGCGATGACGACCGCGCCCATCGGCCCCAATCTGCTGGCGACGGTGCACCTGGTGCGCACCCTGTATGCCAGCGTGGCCGATATTACCTGCGTGCTGGCGGCCGACCCGCCGCTGGCATGCTGGCCGGCGCAGCTGAACCAGGTGTTCATGAACCTGATCGTCAATGCCTGCCATGCCATCGAAGCCAAGCAGCAGCGCAGCGGCGATTTCACGCCCGGCGTGCTGGCCATCAGCAGCCGGGCCGACGCGGCGTGGCTGTACGTCGACTTCGAGGACAGCGGCAGCGGCATCGACCCGGGGGTCATCGACCATATCTACGAGCCGTTTTTCACCACCAAACCGACCGGGCAGGGCACCGGTCTTGGCCTGTCGATTTCGTTCGGCATCGTGGAGCGCCATGGCGGCAGCCTGACGGTGCGTTCGAAGCCGGGGCAGGGCAGCTGCTTCACGGTCAGGCTGCCGCTGCCGGCGTGATGCCGGCGCTTACTGCGCGCGCAGCAGGTACGGCGAGAGCGTTACCGTGGCATTGTTGGCGGCGCCGCGATGGTTTTCGTAGGTGCGGCCACGTTCGATGGTGTAGAACGAGTCGATGTAGTCGTCATCGTTGCTGAACCAGCCCGCGGGCATGGCTTGCAGGATCGCCGTGGCGACCTGGCCGATCACCGCGTACGAAGGTGCAAACACGCCGAGGATGGCGCTGACGCTTTGCGACAGGGCCACCGCCAGGTCCTTGTAGTTGGTGTTGTCGTCATGCTCGAACAGCTGGATGTTGGCCGCGCCGTAGCGGTAGCTGCTCCAGAAAACCATGATCTGGTTCGGCGTGTAGGCGGTGCCGGCGTAGTCGAGGTAGGGCATGTCGACCACGCTCAATTCGGCCTTGGCCTGGTCGGGCTGCACGCCGGAGACGATGGCAAAGACTTCGGCCGCCCCCGAAACCCAGCTTTCCTGGCTGTTGGCCAGGCTGACGCGGTCGAGGCGGGTGGTGTCGATATCGCCGGCGGCCATGCTGGAAGCGGTCTTGGGTGCGATTTTTGGCGGGGCCGATTGCAGGCCGGCGGCGCGCAGGCTGCGGTTCACGTAGGCCATCCCGGCGCGCATGTCTTCGCGCGCGTTGATGCCGACGATCAGGACCGGCATGGCGGGCGGCGTGCGCGCATCGAGCAGCTGCACCTGGCCCAGTTGGTCGAAGGCTTCCACGTCGCTCCATTCGGAACGTTTGCCTGCCGGCGCGTAGGCGACCAGCAGCTTGCTCATGTCGGGCCGCGCGGCGGCGTCACTGCCCCGAGGCGTGTACAACCGCACTTCGAGCAGGTTTTTGGAGTCGCGCGCGATAGCCTTGTGCTCGCGCACGCGCTGGTCGAGAAAGCGCAGCTTGTCGGCGCTGGCCTTGGTCTGCGCGCTCGGCTGGCGCACGTCGTCGAGCAGGGTGTCGAGCATGACCGCCTTGTCCTCGCCGGCGAGTCGCTTGTCCAGCGCCCTTGCGAACTGTGGGTCGCCCAGCATGCGCGCCACGTTCCAGGCGCTGAAACGCTTGGCCTGGTCGACCAGTGCGGTCTGGCCGCCGCGCGGTTCGTGGTAGTCCGCGCTCAAGCGGTCGGCCGCGATGACGGGCGCGCTTGCGCTTCCCGCCAGGACGATGGTGAGTAATGCTCTTTGAATAAACTGCATGCCTGCTCTCCGTTTCTTGTTGTTGAAGGGCGCTGTAAATACAGCATCGACAACATTAGCACCGGACGCGCAGGCTGACGCGCAGTTTTTTCCGTCTGTATTTGATCCGTAAGCTCAGGCGGCCGAATCGAAACAAATCACGACCCTGAGGCCCGGTCCCGCGCTGGCGCTTTCCAGTGAAACGTCGGCGCGGTGCTGGGCCGCTACCTCGCGCACGATGGACAGGCCAAGGCCGGTGCCCCCAGGGTTGGTTTCGAGTGCGCCGGACGAACGGTAAAACGGGGTAAAGACCTTTTCGCGCTCGTCGTCGGCGATGCCGCAGCCGCTGTCCTCGACGTCGAGCTGCACCCTGGCGCCATCGACCCTGACCCGCAGCGCCACCTTGCCGCCCGCCGGCGTGTAGCGGATCGCATTGTCGACCAGATTGGCCACCAGTTCATGCAGCATGAGTTCCTGGCCGTCGACCAGCGCTTCGTCTGCCGCGTCGAGCGACAAATCGATCTGTTTTTGCACGGCCGGCAGCGCCATTTCCAGCCCGACCTGGCGCACGATGGCGGTGAGCGAGACCGGCGCCATGCCGGCCGCCTCGCTGCCATGCTCGACGCGCGCCAGCGTGAGCAGGCGGTTGGCCAGGTGGACGGTGGCGTCGGTGGTGGCGGCGATCGAGCGGACGATCTCGCGCATGGCGTCCGGGTCGTTTTCGCGCAGGGCCAGTTCGGCCTGGGTCTTGAGCACCGTGAGCGGGGTGCGCAACTGGTGCGAAGCGTCGGCGATGAAGCGGCGCTGGCTGGCGATCAGGTTGTGCATGCGCGACATGGTGCCGTTCATGGCGGCCACCAGCGGGCGCACTTCCTTGTGCACCAGCGCCTGGTCGACGTCGGACAGGTCGTTCAGGGCACGGTTCTCGACTTCGATTTTCAGGCGCATCAGGGGCCGCAGCACGAGGCGCACCGCAAACCACACCAGCGAGGCGACCGCCAGCACCATCACGGCCTGGCGCAGCAGGGTGTCGAGCAGGATCTTGCGCGACAGGCCGCGGCGCGCGTCGAGCGTTTCGCCGACCTGGATCAGGGCGATGCCGCGCATCGAATCGTCGTACACCGGCTGCAGCAGGGCGGCGATGCGAACCTGCTCGCCGTTGTAGTCGGCGTGGTAGAAGCGCACCAGCGCCGGATAGGCTTCCGAACGCGGCACATTGGCCGGCACCGGCGGCAGGTCGTCGAAGCCGGACACGGTTTCGCCGTCGATGCCGCTGACCTTGTAGTAGATGCGGCCCAGGGTATCGGTCTCGAAGCTGTCGAGGGCGACGTAGGGCACGTCGGCCACCACCTTGCCATCCTTGATGGCGACCCGCTCGGCCAGCGCGCGGGTGGACGCCAGCAGCGAGCGGTCGTAGGCCATGTCGGCGGCGTCGAGGGCATTGTCGTACACCGATACCGCGTTCAGTGCGACCAGCAGTACCAGGGGAATGAGCAGCCAGCGCAGCAGCTGGCTGCGCAGGCTTCCCAGCGGCGCGGCGCCGATCTTGCTGCGCATGGTGGCGTACAGCGGGGCCATCTCAGGACGTGGCCTCGCGTGGCTGCAGCAGGTAGCCGATGCCGCGCAGGGTGGTGATGGCGGCGGCGCCGTCCTGCACGCGTTCGAGCTTCTTGCGCACGCGGTGGATGTACAGCTCGATGGCATCGAGGTTGGCGTCGTCTTCGAGGGCAAAGACTTCGTCGAACAGTTTTTCCTTCGATACCGCGCGGCCGGGCCGGGTGATCAGGGCTTCAAGCACCGCGTGCTCGCGCGGGGTGAGGGCCAGCGCCGCGCCGCCGTACGAAAACATGCGCGTCACGGTGTCGAAACTGAGCGCGCCGCACTGGTGCACCAGGGCTTCGCTGCCCTGGCTGCGGCGCAGCAGCGCCTTGACCCTCGCTTCGAGTTCGGTCAGTTCGAACGGCTTGGCCAGATAGTCGTCGGCGCCCAGGTTCAGGCCCTGGACCCGCTCTTCCAGGCCGCCGCGCGCGGTGAGGATCATCACCGGGGTCTTGGCGCGCGCGCCGCCCCGGGCGCGCAGGCGGCGCAGCACATCGAGGCCGTCCATCTTGGGCAAGGTCAGGTCGAGGATGACGAGCGCGTAGTCCTGCGTGTGCAGCAGGGCGTCGGCGTCGGCGCCGTTGACGGCGCATTCGACGGTCAGGTGGGCGTCGCGCAGGGCCTTGGAGAGCCAGTGCGACAGTTCGATGTGGTCTTCAACCAGGAGTATTCGCATCGGGGCAGTGTAGCCCTAAGCGCGCAAAAAAGCTCGGCCGGTGTGGTCCGGCCGGTACAGATGAGCACTGAAAGCCAATTGAAAGGATGGCGAACATATAGTGGGACCCGAAGCACCCGTCATACATAAAACATAAAAACTCAGGAGACAAGAATGAAACCATCCGTGCTTACGCTCGCGCTGGCGGCCGCCCTGTCGGCAGCCGGTGCCGCCCAGGCCCAGTCCAGCGTGCAAATCTATGGCCTGATCGACGCTGGCGTCGATTACACCACCAACACCAACGCTGCCGGTGACAATGCCACCCGCGTTATCTCGGGCGGCAAGAACACCTCGCGCTGGGGCTTGCGTGGCAACGAAGACCTGGGTGGCGGCCTGAAAGCCGTGTTCGGCCTGGAAGGCGGAATCCTGATGGATACCGGCGCGGCCGACGGCGCGCTGTTCAAGCGCCAGGCGTTCGTGGGCCTGGACGGCAGCTTCGGACGGGTGGTGATAGGACGTTCGTTTTCCACCACCTACGACTTCGTGATCCTGTTCGACCCGCTCGGCTACGCGCCGAACTACTCGTGGGCCACCTCGTCGAATGCCACCGGTTCGTCCAGGTACGGCATGACGACCGCCTTCGAAAACCTGATCAAATACTCGGGCAAGACCGGCGACTTCAAATACGGCGCCAGCATCGGCCTGGGCGAACAGGCAGGCAGCAGCGCCGACAGCCGCAAATACGCGGTGGCCGGCTCCTGGACCCGCGGCAGCTTCGCGGCGATGGCGGCGTACGAGCAAATCAACGCCAACACCTTGGCCGGCACCGGCCGGCGCGACCAGACCACGGCCTTTCACGCGGCGGTCGACTACAAGACCAGCCTGTTCCGCCTGACCGGCGGCGTGCGCGACTACACCCTGGAAGCTGCCAAGGCGGCCACGCCGGACGTGCGCGCCACCACCTGGTGGGGCGGCGCCAGCTACTTCGTCACGCCGGTGGTGACCCTGACCGGCGCCGTCTACTACGTCAATGTCAAGAACGTGGCTGCCAGGACGGACGCCGATCCGGTCATGTACGTGGCGCGCGGCCTGTATGCGCTGTCCAAACGCACCGACCTGTATGTGGCCGCCGCTTACGCCAAAGCCGACAACGGCAAGCTGGTGGGACTGTCGCGCGACGATGCGGGCTTCGGCACGACGCAAAAAGGACTCACGGCCGGTATCCAGCATCGCTTCTGATGCGTTTTGCATGACTGGCGGGGCTATCATGGTTATTCGATCGCCGCGCCCGACTGGAGAAGCCACCGCCATGAAAACCCTGCTTTCCACCCTGATCGCCTGCGCCGCCTTGCAAGCCGCGGCCGCCGAATGCATCGTGCCGTCCAAGCCGGGCGGCGCGATGGACCTGACCTGCAAGCTGGCGCGCGAAGGACTCAAGGGCGAAGCCGATGCGCCGGCCCTGCGCCTGTCGTACCTGCCGGGCGGGATCGGCGCGGTTGCCTGGCATTCCATGGCGGCCCAGCGCGGGAGCGAGAAAGACACCCTGGTCGCGTTTTCGGGTGGTTCGCTGCTCAATCTCGCGCAGGGAAAGTTCGGCAAGGCCAGCGCGAACGACGTGCGCTGGGTCGCCGCCCTGGGCGCCGACTACGGCATGATCGCCGTGCGTTCGGATTCGGCCTTCCGCCACCTGGCCGACTTGCTGGACGCCCTGAGGCGCCAGCCGGAAAAGGTGCTGATCGGCGTGTCCGGCACGATCGGCAGCCAGGACTGGATGAAGATGGCGCTGCTGGCCCGCGGCGCCGGGATCGATCCGAAGGTGCTGCGCTTCGTGGCGCTGGAAGGCGGCGGTGAAGCCTTTACCGCGATGCACGCCAACCACGTGCAGGTGGTGTCGGGCGATGCCTCGGAAGCGACCCTGTACGCGGGCGCCGGCAAGGTGCGGGTGCTCGCGGTGCTGTCGGAGCAGCGCTTGCCGGGCGTGCTGTCGCTGGCGCCGACCGCGCGCGAGCAGGGCGTGGACGTGGTGTGGCCGATCATCCGCGGCGTGTGGATGGGGCCCAAGGTGGCGGACGCCGAATACCAGCGCTGGGTGGGCAGTTTCGAGCGGATGACATCGAACCCCGATTTTTCCCGCTTGCGGGCGGCGCACGGGCTGTATCCGTTCACGCTCACCGGACAGGCACTGACCGATTACATCCACAAGGCCGTCGCCGACTACAACCGGCAGGCCAGGCAATTCAAGCTGATTCGCTAAAACAAAACAACAATCTGGAGACAATATGACTATCAAGCGCACCCTTATCGGCGCCGCCATCGCGGCTACCCTCGCCGCCACATTTGCCGGCAGCGCCTTGGCACAGGTACCGGCGGGCTATCCGGCCGATTACCAGAAGATTATCGACGGCGCCAGGAAGGAGGCCAAGCTGGTGATCTACTCGGCTACCGACAGCAAGGCCGCGCAGCCGCTGATCAAGGACTTCAACGCCATGTATCCGGGCGTGACGGTCGAATACAACGACATGAATTCGACCGAAGTGTACAACCGCTTCATTTCGGAAGCGGCCGCCGGCGGCAATACGGCCGACGTGGTGTGGTCGTCGGCGATGGACCTGCAGATGCGCCTTGCGTCGGACGGGCACGCGCTGCAGTACAAATCGAACGAAGCGGCCAAGCTGCCGGCATGGGCGGTGTGGAACGACAGCGCTTACGGCACCACGTTCGAGCCGGCTGCCATCGTGTACAACAAGCGCCTGCTGGCCACCAATGAAGTGCCGCGCACGCACGCCGCTTTCGCCGCCCTGATCAAGACCGAGAAGTTTCGCGACAAGGTGACCACCTACGACATCGAAAAATCGGGCGTGGGCTTCATGTTCATGACCCAGGATGCGCGCGAAAATCCGCAGTTCCTGGATCTGGAAAATGCATTCGGCGTGGCCAAGGTGCGCGTGCAGTCGTCCACCGGCACCATGCTGGAGCGGATTTCGTCGGGCGAGAACCTGATCGGCTATAACGTGCTCGGTTCCTACGCGCTGGTGCGTGCCAAGACCGATCCGTCGCTGGGCGTGGTGCTGCCAGCCGATTACACCCTGATCATGTCGCGCGTCCAGTTTATCAACAAGGCTGCAAAGCATCCGAACGCGGCCAAGCTGTGGATGGATTACCTGCTGTCGGTGCGCGGCCAGACGGTCATCGCCAACGATTCCAAGCTGTTTGCGATCCGCTCCGACGTCAAGGGCGAAACCACGTCGGCGGAACTGATCAAGATCATCGGCGAGAAGAACGTCAAGCCGATTCCGGTGCATCCGATCGTGCTGCAGTTCCTGGGACCGGCAAAGCGCATGGCCTTCCTCAAGCAGTGGAAAGAAACCGCCGGCAAGAAGTAAAGGCGGGTAATAGCGCCCAGGGGTGGGCGCCCCCGCCCACCCTCATCATCCCAAGATCGGACCTCACATGACCACCTTATCATTGCGGGCCACGCGGCTTAACTGGCCGCGCGGCCTGGTGGTGACGCTCGCCTGCGTCGCCATCTTTCTGCCGCTGTTTTTGATTTTTTACCAGAGCTTTTTGTCGGCGCCCTTCTTCATGCCCGAAAAAACCCTGGGCTTTGAAGCCTACGCCTTCATTTTCGAGGATCCCGACTTCAGCCAGGCCTTCAAGAATGGCGCCATCCTCGCCACCGGCCTGGCCGCGATCGCGGTGCCGCTGGGCGGCATGCTCGCCTTTTTGATGGTACGTACCGACCTGCCCGGGCGCGGCTGGATCGCGCCGCTGCTGCTGGTGCCGATTTTCGTCTCGCCCATGGTGATGGGCTTCGGCTACGTGGTGTCGATGGGCCCCGTGGGTTTCTATTCGGTGTGGGCCAAGCAGATGCTCGGCTTCATCCCCTGGAATATCTATTCGTTCACCAGCATCGTCATCATCGCCGGGCTGACCCACGTGCCGCACGTGTACCTGTACGCCTCGTCGGCGCTGAAAAGCCTCGGTTCGGATGTGGAGGAAGCGGCCCGCGTGGCCGGCGCCTCGCCGCTGCGGGTGATGATGAATGTGTCGCTGCCGATGATCATGCCGGCGCTGGCGTATGCGGGCGTGCTGGTGTTTTTCCTCGGCTTCGAGGTGTTCGGCCTGGTGCTGGTGCTGGGCGACCCGGAAGGCCATCTGGTGCTGGCCACCTATCTGTACAAGCTGACCAACAAGATGGGCACGCCCTCGTACCACCTGATGGCGGCGGTGGCGGTGTGCCTGGTGATGGTGACGATGCCGCTGGTGATGCTGCAGCGCTGGCTGCTCAAGTCGGCCAACAAATATGTGTCGATCAAGGGCAAGGGCGCGCGCCAGAAGGCGATGCCGCTGGGCCGCTGGAAGTGGCTGGCGTTCGCGCTGCTGGCCGGCTGGCTGCTGGTGACGATCATCCTGCCGTTGTCGGGCATCGTGCTGCGCTCTTTTGTTCAGAACTGGGGCGAAGGCGTGGTGCTGTGGGATGTGCTGACCTTGCAGCATTTCCGCGACATCCTGGACCAGCATTCGCTGGTGCGCGGGATTATCAACACGGTGCTGATCGGCGTGATCGGCGGAGCGCTGGCGGTGGTGTGCTACACGGCCATCGCGCTGGCCATGCACAGAAAGCCCGATGGCATTACGCGCTTGCTCGACTACAGCGTGCTGGTGCCGCGCGCCGTGCCTGGCCTGCTGGCCGGCCTGTCGTTCCTGTGGGTGTTCCTGTTCGTGCCAAGCTGGCTCGATGGGATGCTCAAGGCGACCGAGTTCGGCCCGGCGCTGTGGCTCAGCGAGCATGCGATTCCGCTGCTGCGCGAAGTGCGCTCGACCATCTTCGCGCTGTGGCTGGCGTATTCGGTGGTGTGGCTGGCCTACGGCATGCGCCTGATCTCGGCCGCGCTGCTGCAGGTGGGGCCGGAGCTGGAAGAGGCGGCGCGCGCGGTGGGCGCCAGCCGCGGCCAGGTCACGCGCGACGTGACGCTGCCGCTGATCAAATACGGCATGCTGGGCGCCTGGCTGATGGTGTTCCTGATCTTCGAGCGCGAATATTCGACCGGCGTGTACCTGCTCACGCCAGGCACCGAGGTGATCGGGGCGATGCTGGTGTCGCTGTGGGCGGGCGGATCGACCGACCTGGTGGCGGCGCTGTCGTTCATCAATATCGCGCTGGTGGCCATTGGCCTCGGCATTGCGCTGCGCTTCGGCGTCAAGCTGCACCAATAAACACACTCTACATCGGGAATGACCATGAATGAACTGACCGTCAACGACCTGCACCTCGATTATGGCACCGGCGCGCACGCCAACCAGATCCTCAAGGGCGTATCGATGCACCTGCAACGCGGCGAAGTGGTGGCCTTGCTGGGCCCTTCGGGCAGCGGCAAGACCACCTTGCTGCGCGCCGTGGCCGGGCTGGAAAGCCCCAAGAGCGGCACCATCGACATCGGCGAGCGCCGCGTGTACGACGGCGCGCGCAATTTCGAGATGGCGGCCGAGCACCGCAGCTTGGGACTGGTGTTCCAGTCGTACGCGCTGTGGCCGCACAAGACCGTGTTCGATAACGTGGCCTACGGCCTGACCTTGCGCAAGATGGGCAAGAGCGAGATCGAGGCCAAGGTCAAGGAAGTGCTGGGCCAACTGGGACTGGGCCACTTGGGCGAGCGTTTTCCGCACCAGCTCTCCGGCGGCCAGCAGCAGCGGGTGGCGATTGCGCGCGCGCTGGTGTACAACCCGCCCGTGATCTTGCTCGACGAGCCGCTCTCGAACCTGGATGCCAAGCTGCGCGAGGAGGCGCGCGCCTTTTTGCGCGAGCTGATCGTGCGTCTTGGCCTGTCCGCGCTGATGGTCACGCACGACCAGGGCGAGGCGATGGCGATCTCGGACCGCATCCTGCTGCTCAATAACGGCAAGATCGAGCAGCAAGGTTCGCCGCAAAGCATGTACGAAACGCCGGACACGCTGTTTACCGCTGAATTCATGGGCAGTAACAACCGCCTGCCGGGCCAGGTGGTGGCCAGTAACGATGGCAAGGTGGCGCTGATGGTTGCCGGCGTGGGCATGCGGGGCACGGCGCGCGGTGTCGGCCTTCAGGGCGGCGGCGGCGAGGCCACGCCGCTGATCCGGGTCGAGGATGTGAAGATCAGCGCGCAGCAGGTCGACAATGCGATCGAGATGCCGCTGTTGACCTGCATGTATCTGGGCGACCGGTGGGAGTGCCTGTTTTCACGCGAAGGCCTGAGCCTGCGCGCGTATTCCAAGTACCGGCTGGAGGCGGGCAGCTACTGGCTGCACATGCCGCCCGAGAAGCTGTGGGTGTTCTGACGCTTACTGGATGCCGACCACGGATTCGGTCGTGCCGGGGTCGCGCTTCTTCACGAAGCGCACCACCGATTCCACGGTGACGATGTCGATCTGGCCGGCGATGCGGCGCCCCATCGGGTGGTCGTCGAAAGCCACGTTGGCGCGGAACACGCGCGCGCCAAGGCGCTTGACCGACGGCACCCAGATCGTGTTGGGCGCGTAGCCTGCCTGCTTGAGCCACGACTGGGCGGCGCCGCGATCGTCGATGGCGCTGTCGCTGGCGCTGGCGGCGTAGGTTTCGAGCACCCACTGGTTCGAGTTCTGGTACTTGGCCGAGAACGGGAACGCCAGCATGTTGTAGTTCTCGCCGTGCAGGCGCGCCGGCGCCTGGGAGGCCAGCATGGCGACGATGCGCTTCTGGCTTTGCGCGCTCGGGATCACGATCTGGCTCTCGTACGCGAACAAATCATCGAGGAAGAAGTTGGCCAGGCCCTGGTCGAACACTTTGGACTTCGCGGTGCCGCACTGGTTCAGCAGATGCACGACGGTCCAGCGTCCCTTGGGATGGTCGCGCCAGGTGTAGGCCATGTGCGAATAGCGCAAGTCGTACCTGGACAGGTCCTGGCCGACACGGGCGATCAGCGCGACCTCGGCCCCGGAAGCCTCCAGGGCCGCGCTGGTGTTTTCGGCCAGCTTGACGGCCTTGACGAAGGCGGTGGCGTCCTGCGCGACTTCTTCGCAGGCGGTGCCGGCGTGCGCGAACTGCAGCGGCATGGCCAGCACCAGCAGCAGGAGCAATCGTTGACCGATGCGCGTCATGCTTAGCCTTTCGCGCCGTTCTGCGAATGGTGCAGCAGGCCCTTGCCCACTTCGGTCGGGATGAACGCGATCACCTTGCCGGCGGCGATGAGCACATGGCCGCTGGCGGTCGCGGTGACCGTGACGGCTTGGCCGACCAGTTTGGAGAGTCCCTTGGCGCCGTCGCCACTCAATTTGACGGTGGCGGTGGAACCGTCGGCCACGTTCTTGAGCACCACCATGGTGCCGTCGGCGACGGTTTCAACGCTTTGCGCCACTACGCTGCCTCCCACCGCCACCACCAGCAAACTTCCCAGCACCACCGCACCCGACACGCCGCTCGGGGACTTCGACAGGTTCGATCCCATGTTGTGGGACTCGGCCATCGCGACAGGATTGGCGCCGAACAGTGCACAAGCGATCGTGATAGCCGTCAGGGTGGTTTTCATGCTGTTTCTTTCAGTAAGTTAGCCGGGTTGGCAGGACACATCTTACGCAAAAATCGACTTTACTCAATGAAATGATAGTCCGTATCGCTTTTATTCTGAATAAGTATTAATATTTGCTACCAGAATTCCTAGGGATACAGAAATGCCGCACGCAATTACACTTGTCGACACCTTGAAGCGCCTCCTGAAGGGGCGGGGCATTACCTACGGCGACCTTGCCGGACGGATAGGCATGTCGGAGGCGAGCGTGAAGCGCATGTTTTCACAGAAAAATTTTACCTTGCAGCGGCTGGACGAGATCCTCACCGCCACCGGAATCGAGTTCGACGAACTCAGTGCGGCGCAGTCCGCGCCGACCCTGATTTCGCACCTGACGCTGGCGCAGGAGCGCGAAATCATCGGCGACCCGCGCCTGCTGGTGGTGGCCGTGTCGGCCATGAACCACATCGGCTTCGACGATATCGTGCGCTTCTACGACATGTCGGAAGCGGAAGTGACCAAGTACCTGCTGCGGCTGGACCGCATCGGCTTTCTGGAGCTGCTGCCGAATAACCGGGTCAAGCTGCTGATCGCGCGCACCTTCGGCTGGATTGCGAATGGGCCGATCCAGGGCTACTTCCGGCACGAGGCGGCGGCCGACTACCTGAACTCGCGCTTCGATGGCGAGGATGAAGTCATGCGGCTGGTGAACGTGATGCTGTCGAAGCAGTCCGGCGCCGCGCTGCTGGAGCGCCTGAAGCAGGTGGCCGCCGAATTCGCGCAGCAGCACCAGCACGAAACGCGCCTGCCGCTCGACCAGCGCCATGCGATCAGCTTCATCGTGGCCGCGCGGCCCTGGGTGCCGCAGGCATTCAAGGCCCTCTTGCGCCAGGGCTGATGGTACCCTGACGATGCAACTCCGACCCTTTTGCCACATCGAGACCTTGAGAGATCTATCAGCATGAGTCAAGCCAGCCAGTTTTCCCTCTTAAAGCAACGCCGCTTCGCGCCGTTTTTCTGGACCCAGTTCCTCGGCGCGTTCAACGACAACGTCTTCAAGACCGCCTTGCTGGTGATTCTCACCTACGACGCCGTCAGCTGGACCAGCCTCGATCCGGCCGTCTTGAACAGCCTGATTCCGGGTCTGTTCATCCTGCCGTACGTGCTGTTTTCGGCCACCGCCGGACAGATCGCCGAAAAGGTCGAGAAGGGGCGCCTGGCGCGCTTCGTCAAGATGCTGGAAATCGCGATCATGCTCGTTGCGGGCATCGGCTGGATGACCCACACCTTGTGGCTCCTGATCGCCTCCGTGGTCGGCATGGGCGTGCATTCGACCCTGTTCGGGCCCGTGAAATACGCCTACATGCCGCAGCATCTGAAATCGGAAGAACTGGTCGGCGGTAACGGCGTGGTCGAAATGGGCACGTTCGTCGGCATCCTGCTCGGGCAGATCCTGGGCGCGGCGCTGGTACTCAAATCCAACGGGCTGCTGCTGGTGGCCGGCGCCACCATGTTCTTCGCCGTGCTTGGCCTGGTGGCCAGCTACCGCATTCCCCTGTCGCCGGCGCCCGCGCCCGACCTGAAAATCAATCCGAATCCGTTTGCCGAGTCGGTGCGCAACATCGGCCACGCGCGCAAGAACCGCACCGTGTTCCTGTCCATGCTGGGCAACTCGTGGTTCTGGTTTTACGGCGCGATGATCCTGTCGCAGTTCCCGCTGTACGCCAAGGCGTACCTGCATGGCGACTACAGCGTGTTCGTGATGCTGCTGACGGTGTTCTCGGTCGGCGTGGGTGTCGGCTCGCTGCTGTGCGAGAAGCTGTCGGGCCACAAGGTGGAAATCGGCCTGGTGCCGTTTGGCTCGATCGGCCTGTCGCTGTTCGGCATCGACCTGTATTTCGCCAGCATCGGTTACGTGCGCCCGCCGGTCGAAGTGGAGATGATGGGCATGCTGGCGCAGGCGGGCGTAACGCGCGTGCTGTTCGACATTGCCATGATCGGCGTGTTCGGCGGCCTGTTCATCGTGCCGCTGTTCGCGCTGATCCAGACCCGCTGCGAACCGGCCCACCTGTCGCGCACGATCGGCGGCATGAATATCATGAACGCGCTGTTCATGATCGGGGCGGCCGGCGTGGCCATCGTCATGATCAAGATGGGCTTTTCGATTCCCGAAATGTTCCTCGCCACCGCAATCCTGAACGCCATCGTGGCGCTGTATATCTTCTCGCTGGTGCCGGAATTCCTGATGCGCTTCCTGGCCTGGATGCTGATTCATACCATCCACCGCGTGAAAACGGTGGACGTGGACCGCATTCCCGACGAAGGTCCGGCGGTATTGGTGTGCAATCACGTCAGCTATGTCGACGCGATCGTCATCGGCGCGGCCAGCCCGCGTCCGATCCGCTTCGTGATGGACCATAAAATCTTCAAGATGCCGTTCATGGGCTGGCTGTTCCGCACGGCGCGCGCGATTCCGATCGCACCGGCCAAGGAAGACCAGTTCCTGATGGAGAAGGCGTACATCGACATCGCGCAGGCGCTGCACGAAGGCGACCTGGTTTGCATCTTCCCGGAAGGGCGCCTGACGTCGACCGGCGACATGGGCGAGTTCCGCGGCGGGATCGCCAAGATCGTCGAACGCAGCAAGGTGCCGGTGATTCCGATGGCGCTGCGCGGCCTGTGGGGCAGCCTGCTCACGCGCGATCCGGGCAATCTGTTCGAGCGTACGTTCGCGCGCGGACCGCGTTCGCGCCTGGCGCTGGCGGTCGGCACGCCGGTCGCTCCGGAAGACGCCACGCCCGACTACCTGCACAAACAGGTGCTCGCCTTGCGGGGCGACTGGAAGTAAGCCAAGCCGGCTTAAGGTCTCGGGGAAAGTGGTTATAATTGCAACCGTACGGCATTGTGCCGCTTCTCCCGTTTTTCAAAGGCCGCAGCATTCCATGAACAGTTTTTCGCCGCCGGTGCCATGAAAATCCGCGCCTATCTCGCGCTGATGGTCGCGGCGATCCTGATTCCGGTCATTCTGTTCTCGACGATTTCGCTGAACATGCTGCTCAAGTCCGAGCGCGAGGCGGCACTCAAGGGCGTGCGCGAGACGGCCCGCATCTCGCTGGTGAGCATCGACCGCGAACTGACCAACACCCAGAGCGCGGTGCGCATGCTGGCCACCTCGCCGCACCTGGCGCGCGGCGACCTGGCGGGCTTTTACGAGCAGGCGCGCTTTGCCGACAAGGTGGGCGCCACCTGGACCGCGCTGATCGACGAGCGCGGGCAGCAGCTGATCAATACCGCGGTGCCGTTCGGCGCGCCCTTGCCGGGCCCGGACGCGGCCCAGCGCGTGGCCCAGGTGCTCGATGCGGGCACGCCGCAAATCTCCAATCTCATTCGCGGCGTCGTCACCCAGGCCTTGCTGGTGGTGGTGGATGTGCCGGTCACCACGCCCGACGGCATGCGCTACGTGATCGCGCAGGGTTTCAAGATCGAACATTTCAACGGTGTGCTGACCCAGGTGAACGCGCCGCCGACCTGGCTGGCCGGCGTGTACGACCGTAACGGCATGACCATCGCCCAGACCTATGGCGGCGGTGGCGCGGGGCGCGGCGACACCCGTCCCGACCTGCGCGAAGCGATCCGCAACAAGACCATTGGCGTGATCCGCAACGCCAGCGACGACAACCTGAAGCTGTACACGGTGCTGGAACGCTCGGCGCTGTCCGGATGGACGGTGGCAGTCGGCGTGCCGGAAGCGGAAATCGAATCGGCGGCGCGGCGCGCGCTGATGGTATCGATTGCCGGGCTGGCGGCGGCGGTGTGCTGCGCCGCGCTGGCCGCCGTGTTCTTTGCGCGGCGTTTGTCGCGCTCGATCCGCCAGGTGGCGCGCTCGGCGCATGCGCTGGGCACAAGCGGTGACCCGGGCCAGTCCGACGTGTCCGGCGTGGCCGAGGTGGACGAGGTGCTGGCCGCGATTGGCGCGGCGGCGGCGGTGGTGAACCAGGAAAAGCAGTCGCGCCTTGCGGCCGAAACCGAGCGCAAAATTCTGTTCGAGCGCGAACACGAGGCGCGCACCACGGCCGAACAGCAGAACCGGGCCAAGGATGAATTTTTGGCGATGCTGGGGCATGAGCTGCGCAATCCGCTGGCGGCGATCGTGAACGCGACCAGCGTGATGGCCCATCCCGGCATGCCGGCAGCGGCCAGCGAGCGCGCGCGCGAGATCATCACGCGCCAGAGTGGGCACCTGACGCGCATCGTCGACGATCTGCTCGACATGGGGCGGGTTCACTCTGGGAAGATTTTGCTGGAGCGGCGCGCGCTGCGGCTGGACCAGGTGATCGACAACTACATGGCCACCCTGCGCGCGTCGCAGCGCTCGGCGCGCCACGAATTGCGCGTCGATGTCGCGCCGGTCTGGGTCGATGGCGACCCGACCCGGCTTGAGCAGATCGTCTCGAACCTGCTCGACAACGCGCTCAAATACACGCCGGCCGGCGGCACGATTTCGGTTAGCGTGAGGAGCGAAGGCGAGGATGCGGTGCTGTGCGTGTCCGATTCGGGTATCGGGATTGCGCCGGAACTGATGCCGTATGTGTTCGATCTGTTCGTGCAGGGCGCGCGCCCGCTCGACCGCGCGCAGGGCGGCCTGGGTGTGGGGCTGGCGCTGGTGCGCCAGTTGGCGCTGATGCACGGGGGCATGGTGGACGTGCGCAGCGCCGGCATGGGGCTGGGCAGCAGTTTCGAGCTGCACCTGCCGCGCGTGCAGCCGCCGCAGTCCGAGGTGAGCGTGCCGGCGCCGGTGCCGTCGTCGCGCCAGCGCGTGCTGCTGATCGAAGATAACGAGGACGGGCGCGAGATGATGGCCATGATGCTCGAAGCGCAGCAGTACCGCGTCGACACGGCCATCGACGGTTTCGACGGCCTGCGCCAGGCTGGCGCGGCGTGTCCGGATATTGCGCTGGTCGATATCGGCCTGCCGGGCATCGATGGCTACGAGGTCGCGCGCCGCATGCGCGCCGACCCGGCCACGGGCAAGGTGCGCCTGATCGCGCTGACCGGGTATGGGCAGGACAGCGACCGCGAACGCGCGCTCGCCGCCGGTTTCGACGCGCATCTGGTCAAGCCGGTGGATATGGCGCGCTTGATGGAAGCGCTGGAAAGCGCACCCGCGGCGCCCCCGCGCTTCGCGGGAACGGCCAGCTAGCTTGTCAGGCGCGAGCCTTGGGCGACGGCCAGGCGGGCGTCGGCGAGGCGCTTGATTTCGTCGAAGTTGACTGGTTTGATCAGGTGATGGTCGAAACCGGCATCGAGGGTGCGCTGGCGCGCATCGCTCTGGCCCCAGCCGGTCAGCGCGATCATCAGCACCGACTGCGAGCCGGGCTTGAGGCGGATGCGGCGCGCGGCCTCGTAGCCGTCCATGCTCGGCATGCCGAGGTCCATCACGATCATGTCGGGCATATCCTGTTCCACCGCCTGCACCGCTTCGTAGCCGTCGTAGGCGGTGGCGACGTTGCAGTTTTCCATTTCAAACAGCGCCTGCAGCGAGTCTGCGGCATCGCGGTTATCGTCCACCACCAGCACCCTGGGGCGCTGGTCGCTTGAGCCGATGACGTCCGCCACGCTCGCCGCGACGGCAGGCCGCGCTTCGGTCACGACCGGCAGCGTGACCACGAATTCGCTGCCCTTGCCCAGGCCTTCGCTGGTCGCCTGCACGCTACCGCCATGCATCTCGGCGAACTGGCGCGACAGGCTCAAGCCGATTCCGAGGCCGCTGGCAATCTGGCCCGAGAGCGGCCGGCTTTGCTCGAACATCGCGAAGATGCGTCCGATGGCGACCGCTTCGAGACCGATGCCGGTGTCCTTGACGTAGATTTTCAGGGCGCCGAATTCGACCAGCGCGCGCACGCTGATGTAGCCTTCGAACGGCGTGAACTTGACCGCGTTCGAAACGATGTTGGCGACGATCTGCACCACGCGCGCGTAGTCGGCATACAGCATGACCGGATCGGGCGGGATGGCGACATCGATCTTGATATGCTTGGCCGCCGCCGCTGCCGAACACAGTTCGGTGACGTGCTCCATCACTTGCGCGAAGGTGGTGTAGTCGCGCTGCAGTTCGATCTTGCCGCTGTTGATGCGCGCGACATCGAGCAGGTCGTCGACGAGGCGCGTCAGGTGCGTCACCTGGCGCTCGATCACGTCGCTGACCTTCTTGACGGGCGCCTGGTCGGGATACAGGTGATTGAGGACGCTCATCGAGGTGCGGATCGGCGCGAGCGGGTTACGCAGTTCGTGACCGAGGCTGGCCAGGAATTCGTCCTTGCGGCGGTCGGTTTCGCGCACCTGGTACTGCTTTTCGCGGGCGCGCAGCACCGACTGCAGGGAGGTGATGAGGGTCAGGGTACGTACCGGGCGCTCGAGCAAGGTGACGTTGCCGAGGGCGTTGATGGCCTGGCGCACGCTGAGGGAATCGGGGCCGCGGTGCGTCAGCAGCACGATCGGCAGGTCGGACCAGTTGGGCTGGCGCTGGACGAATTCGCCGAGCGCCTTGAGGCCGCCGTTCGACAGCGCTTCTTCGACCGTGAGCACGGCGCCGACGCCGATCAGCAGCTCTTCGGAGAGCTTCTGCGCTGTTTCGGCGACCAGGTTATCGACTTGCGCCAGCGTGAGCATCTTCGATGCCAGCACCGCGTCTTGGCCGGTCGGGGCGTAGATCAGGACTCGCTTTTCCATGGCTGTTATCGCTTATCCGTTTTCGTCGTCGAACAGCACGTGGCAGTCGCTGTCGTCGAAGGTGGGAACCCCGGTCAGGATGCCGTGGAAGTTGGTCAGCACGTCGCCTACCTGAATGCCCTTGCTGCTCATCGTGAACAGGCGGATGGTGCGCTCATGCAGGCCGACCCGCTTCTTGAAGACGGAGATAGCCTGGCGCACCTTGCCGCGCGCCTCGAAGTAGCGCAGCATGATGACGCTGTCGGCGATGTAGCTGGCGTCGACCGTGGTGGTCATGTTGGAGCCGATGACACCGGGCTGCACGCCGACCAAAATCGTGACCACGCCGCGCTGGCCCAGGTAGGTAAGCAGTTCGTGCATGTGGGTGGCGAGGAAGCGCTCGTCGGGCATGGCCTTGAGGTAGCCATTGAGGCTGTCGATGACGATCACGCGCGCGCCACTGGCTTCGGCATCGGTCACGGACTGCATGAATTCGCCGGGTGCCATTTCGGCCGGGTCGATCTGCTTGATGATCAGCAGGCCATTGTCGATCGCGCCCTGGAGGTCGATACCGAGGCCGGTGGAGCGCAGCAGCAGGTTGTTGGCCGCTTCCTCGAACAGGAACATGGCCGCTTTCTGGCCGCGCTGGGTGGCCGCGTAAACGTACTGCGCGCACAGCGACGATTTGCCGGTGCCCGGTGGGCCGGAGAGCAGGGTGCTGGTGCCTTCATCGAGGCCGCCGCCGGTCAGGGTGTCGAGTTGCGCGATGCCGCTCGAGAGCTGTTTGCGTTCGGTGTGCACGCGCGTGTGGGCGGCGATCAGGCGCGGGAACACCACCAGGCCGCCGGTGACGATCTTGTAGTCGTGCGAGCCGCCGCGAAAGGCGATGCCGCGGTATTTGACGATGCGCACGCGGCGCCGTTCGGAGCCGTAGTCCTGGTTGATCAGTTCGAGCGTGATGACGCCGTGCGCCACGCTGCGCACCTGCAGGTCGCCCGAGAGGGCGGTGCGGTCGTCGAGGAACAGGGTGGTGCAGCCTTTGCCGGACAGGTACTGCTTGAGCGCGAGCACCTGGCGCCGGTAGCGCAGCGGGCTTTCGGCCAGCAGCTGCAGCTCGGACAGCGAATCGAGGACCACGCGGGTCGGCTTGTATTTTTCGATCGTGTCGAGGATGCGCTGGGTGGTCATGCCCATCTCGATTTCGGACGGGTGGAAAATGGTGAACTGGTGGTCGGGGTGGAGGATGTTTTCGTTGGGGATGATGTCTTCGACGTGGATGCCGTCCATCGACCAGCCATGCGACTGCGCCACTGCTTTTAGTTCGACGCGGGTTTCGGCCAGGGTGATATAGATGACCGATTCGCCGCGGCGTACGCCTTCGTACAGGAACTGGAGGGCGAGCGTGGTCTTGCCTGTGCCGGGCTCGCCTTCGATCAGGAACAGGCGGTCACTGGTGAGGCCGCCGCCGAGGATGGTGTCCAGTCCCGGTACGCCGGTTGAAAGAAAGCGGCTGGTGTCGCTGTTCTGCTTTTCCATGGAGGGATTCTCCGTTTTTCTCATCGTAAATTTAATAGTTGCAACACTGTATGATAAATAGTACATGAATGCGATCCGGGTGGTAGTTCTGTACGGAAGCAAAACCGTTAGCTGGGTTGCGGAGTGGTAACGAGGTTTCGGAGAGCGGTTTGAGGTAGCGCAAGGCGGTATGTAGCGGCGCGCGACCGATGCGATTTTGTGTGCCAAAAACGTAAGATGCTCTGATATAATTCGCAACTCGTCGGGGCGTAGCGCAGCCTGGTAGCGTACTTGCATGGGGTGCAAGGGGTCGAGTGTTCGAATCACTCCGTCCCGACCAATAGAATCAAAGACTTAGCGAAAGCCGGCAGATGCCGGCTTTTTGTTTTCCCGCTCCGTGCCTTAATAGCTCACTTTGGCGTGTAGTGGACCATCAATGTCCTTCACGCCGTTCAGTGGCCACGCACTTGGATGGCGCCGTCCCGCGCACGTGCACCTCAAGTACGAGGCGCAGCTCAACGCCGTTATCGCGGGTTTCTGCGAGCGACGCAGCCGGGCCGTTGATCGCGGAGACGCACCGGACCGACAGCCCGGACAAAAAAATGCCCAACACAGCAATCGTGCTGCCGCCGCCGTCACCCAGCAGGTCAGAATCGATACCCATATTCCCGATTGCTTCATAGGGGTTTCGGCACGCCGTATCGCTGGTTCCAGCAGTGAAGTCGACGAATATGCAGATCATGATGGTGGGATGTGAGCCAGGTTTGAGGTGGCTCAATATGGTGCGCCCAGGTGCCAACTTTTCTGGCGCTCTGACCACCCGGTCGCGCCCTCAACGTCTTTCTTGGAAGGATGATCTGGAATGAGCCGGTGCAGATAACGGCTTGAGATGAGGCAATGTTCTAATTATTGACGTCGATATTCTTGGTTTTCCCGCCGGCAATTTCCGCCAGCATTCTCCCCTGGAGGACAGGAAAACCATGCCCAACGCAAGCCCGTTTCCGTCGCCGAGTCATCTCATACGTTCCGCGCTGATCCTGTTCATCTTGGCGCACGGCAGTGCTCGCGCAGAGAATGCCCTGCCAGAGGGAACGCTTGGCTGGTGGTATTACAGCGGAGCGACCAGTCCGGAGCATTATGCGCCCGACCCGGTTACTGCCTGTCAAAAAGGGGCGTGGCACCATGCGCGCGAGCCGCTTGTCGCGATGCGGCCTTGGCCAGCGCGCCGCGATGCGTTCGAATGCGCCTATAGGTGGCTACCCAAAACCGGCCCCGTTTCCTGGCTTGGCGATGCCGTCCTGCACTGCAAGCCGGGATATCGTTCGTACGCGCAAGGCGTTTGTCGCAAAGAAAGGCCGGAAGTTCCTGCGCCCTTGAAATGCGGAGAGGCGGCAGGAAACCCAATTCAGTTTGTCAGCGGCGCCAAAATCCAGCATGAAATCGATCTAGGCGGGGGCGGCAATGACTTGCTGCGCGTGCGCCGTACCTATCGCAGCGTGCGCGAAAACGGACTCGGGCAATCAGCGGGCATGGGCTGGTCGTTTTCCTTCGAGCGCGCCTTTTTCGCGCCGCGTTCATTGCTTGGCAATATCAGGCCGAGAATCATTGGCGCACTGAGCGATGGCACCTTTTTCGAATTCTGGCGGCAGGGCAATGGCCCGTACAAGTCAACCCACGACAGAGGCACGACCCTGGAAGTACAAGGCCCCGATGAAACGGTCTTCCTCTTGACAACACCGGACGGCACGGTCGAACGTTTCCTCCGCGATGGTGACACCTTCAGACTCAGCAGCATTCATGCGCGCACCGGCATGACGACGCATTACACCTACGACGCCAACAAGCAGCTTAGCAAGATTGCCGACGACAGCGGTCGAACGCTGATGATGACGTGGGAAGGCGGCCTCATCGCGTCTATCTCTAGTGCCACCGGCAGCGTGCGCTACGAATATGAGCCTGCCGCCAATCCCGGATACGGACCCATTAAAGGCATGGACCGCCTGGTTGGAGTGCACTTCTTCGACCGCGCCGGTGCCCAGACTTCATCGCGCGCGTACCACTACGAAGACCCCAACGACCGCTTCCTGCTCACCGGAATCACCGATGAACATGGCAAACGCCTTGCCACGTATGCGTACAACGGCGATGGCCAGGCCGTGCTGTCGGAGCATGCCGGTGGTGCGCAGCGCTATACATTTGCTTATCCCAGCCGGACCAGCCGGATCGTGACCGATCCGCTCGGCAGCAGCCGCGGCATCGGCATTGGGTTCGACTACTTCAATAACAAGAGCCGGATTATCGCCGAAAGTCAGCCGGCT
>NZ_JAVCWM010000017.1:0-143066 GCF_030846495.1 Massilia scottii
GAGGGACGCGGGCGGGCCCGGCTACGGCTACGGCGCGGGGCCGGCCGCGCCACAGGGGCGCGGCCGGTAATGAGGTGCGTTAATGCGCCATCCACAACGGTATCGGCGACGAGAGCAGCGCCGTGCGGGTGGCGCCGCCGAGCACGAACTCGCGCAAACGGGAGCGGCCGAAGGCGCCCATGACAATCAGGTCGGCGCCTTTGCGGGCCGCGAACGACAACAGCGACTCGCCGTCGTCGTCGCCGCCGTCGATCATGCTCACGTCGACCTTGACCCCGTGCCGTGCCAGGTAGAGCGCGATGTCGGCGCCGGGCTGTTCGGCGTACAGATCGGCATGGCCGTTCTTGCCTGCCACGACCAGATCCACGTGCGCGGCGCCCTGCAGCAGGGGGAGCGCGCTGGTGATGGCGCGCACCGCCTCCGCGCTCCCGTTCCATGCCACGGTGACGCGTTTTCCGATCGCGCCGCCGGCGCCGGCGGCCGGCGTCACCAGCACCGGCCGGGCGCAGTTGAGCAGGACGTGCCCGGCGACCCCGGGACGCGCGAAGAACACCGTGTCGGCCGCCGGCGCGCCGATGACCACCAGGTCCGCGTACCTGGCCTGCAGGCACAGGCCGTCTCCGACTTCCTCGTCGACCATGCGCCGCTCCAGCGAATTCACTCCGAGCTGGCGCGCGCCGCTTTCGAACAGGTCCAGCGAGCGCTCGGCGCCGGCACGGACTTCTTCAATCGGGAACGCGATCGGGGGCATGCCCGCACCCATGGCGCTGAGGGGATACATGTATGCCGACAGTCCGGTCGGCGCGACGCCCACCAGATGGGCGTCATGCGCGATTGCCATGCGCGCGGCGAGTTCCACGCGCGCGGCCAGTCCGGCACTTGCATCGACATGGACCAGTATGGTTTTGTACATTGTGAGCTCCTTGAAAAGTGGATCGGTAATTGCGTCAAATTTACGCCATGCCATCGGAATTGCTACTTGATGTGCATCAAGTTGTGCGAGATTCGCAGCGATGACGAGCAGAATGCAGGATGCCCTGCCGCCGGGCGCATACTGGCAGCGCATGGGAAATCGCGCGCTTTCAAATGGCGGCGCCGCACCGAACCGGCCTGCGGGAAACCGGTCCAACAGCATGAAGGCGCATGCCGATGCGCGCCGCACGCGGTTGAAATCCGAACTAGGGAAGGAAGCAATATGACCGAAGCGCTCTCGCTCCAGGGGAAAAAAGGCCTGGTCGTCGGTATCGCGAACGAACACAGCATCGCGTGGGGCTGCGCGCGCGCGTTTCACGCGGCCGGGGCCGAACTGGCCATCACCTGGTTTAACGACAAGGCGCGCCCGTACGTCGAGCCGCTGGCGCGCGAACTGGACGCCAGCATCCTGCTGGCACTGGACGTGGAGCAGCCCGGCCAGCTGGAAGCCGTGTTCGACGCCATCGGCGCGCGCTGGGGGCGCCTTGATTTCCTGCTGCACTCGATCGCTTTCGCGCCCAAGAGCGACCTGCACGGCCGCGTGACCGACAGCTCGCGCGAGGGCTTCGCGCGCGCCATGGATATCTCGTGCCACTCGTTTGCGCGCATGGCGCGGCTGGCCCAGCCGCTGATGAAGGAGGGGGGCAGCCTGATGACGATGAGCTATGTGGGCGCGGAAGAGGTGATTCCCGGCTATGGCCTGATGGGGCCGGTGAAGGCGGCGCTGGAGGCCAGCGTGCGCTATCTCGCGGCCGAGCTGGGCCCCGGGGGTATCCGGGTCAACGCCGTCTCGCCGGGCCCGCTGGCCACGCGCGCGGCCTCCGGGATACCGCATTTCGACGCGCTGCTTGCGCAGGCGGCGCAGCGCGCGCCATTGCGGCGCCTGGTCGACATCGCCGACGTCGGCGCGCTGTGCGCGTTCCTGGCCGGCGACGGGGCCAGCGCGATGACGGGCAGCACACTGTACGTCGATGCCGGCTATCATATCCTCGGCTGAACCAGCGCCGGCCGCGCACGGCGTCAACGCTTGCCGTGATCCGCGTCGGCCACGCCCAGTGCGCGCAGCGAGAACGCGGTCACGTGGCGCGCGATCCCGCGGATGCCGGCTTCGTCGTAGACGATGTCGGGTGCCATCATTTCATTGACCGGCTTCGAGTGGCTGTAATACAGCATCTGGCCCAGGATGCTGAACAGGTTGTTGCGGATCTCGACCTCGCTCGTGCCCGGCGGAGCGATCTCGCGCACCAGTTCCTGCATCACTTCCTGAAGCGGCTCAATCAGCGTGTCGACGATATGGCGCAGGGCGGCGGTTGGCTCCACCAGTTCCCAGCTGATCAGCCGCGAGATCAGCGAATGCGGACCGCTGGTCATCATGTCGACCAGCAGGCGTTCGATCAGATGCGCCAGGCGCAGCGTGGCCGGTACCGACGCGTCGCGTGCCGGCACGGTCAGTTCGTCCATCTCGGCGCTGCCGCCCTCGCGGTCGATGATCGCCAGGTACAGCCCGTCCTTGCTGCCAAAATAATAGTTGACCATCGCCAGATTGGCACCGGCGCGCTCGCAGATCTTGCGCACCGATGTCGCCTTGAAACCGTTCTCGGCAAAGCACTCCGTGGCCGCGCTGATGATGCGGTTGCGGACATCGTTGTCGTCAGCTTTCATCTTCAAGACACTCCTGGTTTTTGCGAATTAAACGTTTGTTTAATTTCTGATTTTTGAATTGTACATAGCAGCTCCTGCCTTGTCCATGCGTTTCCATCACCGGGCATCGGCGATCCCGGCAATGCCACATTATCAACTCACAATTTCTGGTTGACAACTAAACAGCTGTTTGATACAGTCGTATTAAACGCTTGTTTGAAACACTTGTTTGGCGGCTTCACGGCAAGTCCAGGCTTGCCGCGACAAGCACCGACCGTTCAACTAACGAAAGCCGACATGCAATCGAACCTCTTTCCCCGCTCCGCCAGGCCGGCCGCCGGCGCGCCCGTCCTGCTGGCCCTTGGCGCCGCCGTCCTGCTCGCCGCCTGCGGCAAAAAAGCGCCACCCGCGCCACCGCCGCCCGGCCCGCCGCAAGTGGTGGTGCACACGGTCGCGGCCCAGCCGATGACGGTTACTACCGAGCTGGCCGGACGCACTTCCGCTTACCAGGTGGCCGAAGTGCGGCCCCAGGTTGGCGGCCTGATCCTCAAGCGCCTGTTCGTCGAGGGCTCCACCGTCAAGGCCGGCACGGCGCTGTACCAGATCGATCCGGCCAGCTTCGTCGCGTCGGTCAACTCGGCCAAGGCCACCCTGGCCAGCGCCAGGGCCAGGTTGCTGGCGGCCGAGCCGAAAGCGAAGCGCTACCAGGAACTGCTGGCCGTCGAAGGCGTCAGCAAGCAGGATAGCGAAGACGCGCTCGCCAGCGCGGCCCAGGCCCGCGCCGACGTCGCATCGGCCCAGGCTGCGCTCGACGTCGCCAATATCAATCTGAAGTACACCAATGTGTACGCGCCGATCGGCGGCCACATCAGCCGCTCGAACGTGACCGCCGGCGCCCTCGTGACCGCCGGCCAGGCCGATGCGCTGACCACCGTGCAGCAGCTCGATCCGATCTATGTCGACGTGACCCAGTCCAGCACCGAACTGCTGGCGCTGCGCCGCCGCTTCGAGAGCGGCAAGCTGAAACAGGCGGAGGGCGGCCAGGCCACGGTCAGCCTGCTGCTGGCCGACGGCAGCAAATACAGCGCGCCGGGCAAGCTGCAGTTCGCCGATGTGAGCGTCGATGCCGGCACCGGCAACGTCACCCTGCGCGCGCTGTTCCCGAATCCGAAGGGCGAACTGATGCCCGGCATGTATGTGCGCGCCGTACTCGACAGCGGCCTGGACGACAAGGCCATCACCGTGCCGCAGGTCGGCGTCACGCGCAACCAGCGCGGCGAAGCGACCGCACTGGTATTAACCAGGGAAGACAAGGTCGAGCAGCGCGTGCTGAGCACCGGCGCGGCCGTGGGCGACCAGTGGGTGGTCAATGCCGGCCTGGTTCCGGGCGAGCGCGTGATCGTCGAAGGGGTGCAGAAAGTGCGTCCCGGCGCGCCCGCCGTGGCTGTCCCGGCAGGTGCCCCAGCGCCCGGCGCCCAAGGCGTGGCAGGCCGTGCGGCCCCGGCAGGAGCATAACCATGGCCCGTTTCTTTATTGACCGTCCGATCTTTGCGTGGGTTATCGCGCTGGTGATCATGCTGGGCGGTGTGCTGGCCATCCTGGGCTTGCCGATTTCGCAGTATCCGGGCATTGCGCCGCCATCGATTTCGATCAGCGGCAGCTATCCGGGCGCGTCCGCCAAGACGGTGGAAGACGCCGTCACCCAGGTCATCGAACAAAAGATGAAGGGGATCGATGGCTTGCAATATATGTCGTCGAGCAGCGATTCGAGCGGTTCGGTCGGCATCACGCTGACATTCAGCAACGGTACCGATCCGGACATCGCCCAAGTGCAGGTGCAGAACAAGCTGCAACTGGCCACGCCGCTGCTGCCGGCCGCCGTCACCCAGCAGGGCCTGGTGGTGAGCAAGTCCACCAAGAATTTCCTGATGGTGCTCGGTTTCGTGTCGGAAAACGGCAGCATGCAGCAGGCCGACCTGGGCGATTACGTCGCTTCCAGCGTGGTCGATTCGCTCAGCCGCGTGGAAGGCGTGGGCGACGTGACCCAGTTCGGCTCGCAATACGCGATGCGGATCTGGCTCGATCCGGCCAAACTGCTCAACTACCAGCTGACCCCGGCCGACGTGAGCAGCGCCATCCGCGCCCAGAATGCGGAAGTGTCGGCGGGTGAACTGGGCGGCGCGCCAGCGCGTCCCGGCCAGCAACTCAATGCCACCGTGTCGGCCCAGAGCCGCCTGCAAACCAGGGAACAGTTCGGTGCGATCCTGCTCAAGACCCGTGCCGACGGCGCCGTGGTGCGCCTGAGCGACGTGGCGACCATGGAGCTGGGCAGCGAAAGCTACAACATCGTGGCCCGCTTCAACGGCAAGCCTGCCGCCGGCGTGGCAATCAAGCTCGCCACCGGCGGCAACGCGCTCGACACGGCCAAGAACGTCAAGGCCAAGGTCGAGGAAATGCAGAAAAACTTTCCGGTCGGCATGAAAGCCGTGGTTGCTTTTGACACCTCGCCGTTCGTCAAGCTGTCGATCGAGGAAGTGGTCAAGACCCTCATCGAAGCCATCGTGCTGGTGTTCCTGGTGATGTACCTGTTCCTGCAGAACTTCCGCGCCACCCTGATTCCGACCATGGCCGTTCCGGTCGTGCTGCTCGGCACCTTCGCCGTGCTCAGCATTCTCGGCTATTCCATCAATACCCTGACCATGTTCGCCATGGTGCTGGCGATCGGCCTCTTGGTCGATGATGCCATCGTCGTGGTCGAAAACGTCGAACGCATCATGAGCGAAGAGGGACTGTCGCCGAAGGAAGCGACCAAAAAATCGATGACCCAGATCACCGGCGCACTGGTCGGTATCGCGCTGGTGCTCTCCGCCGTGTTCGTGCCGATGGCGTTTTTCAGCGGCTCGACCGGCGTGATCTACCGCCAGTTCTCGATCACGATTGTGTCCGCGATGGTGCTGTCGGTGCTGGTGGCCATGGTATTCACGCCGGCGCTGTGCGCCACCTTGCTCAAACCGGTCGAACAGGGCCACAAGGCCGGCACCACCGGCTTTTTCGGCTGGTTCAACCGCAGTTTCGACAAGAGCAGCCGTCGCTACCAGGGCTGGGTCGGTACCCTGATCGCCCGCACCGGCCGCACCATGGTGGTGTACGCCGTGCTGGCGCTGCTGATGGCCGTCGGCTTCCTGCGCCTGCCGACCTCGTTCCTGCCGGCGGAAGACCAGGGCATCCTGTACACCCTGGTGCAATTGCCGGTCGGCGCCACCCAGGAGCGCACGCTCAAGGTGGTCGAGCAGGTCGAGCAGCATTACCTGGACGAGCAGAAGGATGCGGTCGCCTCGGTGTTCTCGGTGGCCGGCTTCAGCTTTGCCGGCAACGGCCAGAACGCGGCCATGGCCTTTGTGAAGCTCAAGGACTTCGAGGAACGCGGCAGCGAGGGTTTGCGCGCCCCGGCCATCGTCGGCAAGGCCATGGGCCGCTTCATGCAGATCAAGGATGCGATGGTGTTCGCCATCGCCCCGCCCGCGGTGATGGAACTCGGTAACGCCAACGGCTTCGACCTGATGCTCAAGGATGAAGGCGGCCTCGGCCACGAAGCGCTGATGGGCGCCCGGAACCAGTTGCTCGGCATGGCCGCGCAAAGCAAGATGCTGGTGCAGGTCCGTCCCAACGGCCAGGAGGATTCGCCCCAGTACAAGCTGGAAGTGGACCAGCAAAAGGCCAGCGCGCTCGGCCTGTCGCTGGCCGACATCAATAACGCGCTCTCCACCTCGTGGGGCGGCGCGTATGTGAATGATTTCATCGACCGCGGCCGCGTCAAGAAGGTGTACATGCAGGGCGCGTCGGATGCGCGCATGGCGCCGGAAGACATCGGCAAGTGGTACGCCCGCAATGCCAGCGGCGAGATGGTGTCGTTCTCGACCTTTGCCACCGGCAAGTGGATTTATGCGTCGCCGCGCCTGGAGCGCTACAACGGCACGCCATCGCTCAACATCCAGGGCGTGGCCGCACCGGGTTTCAGCTCCGGCGACGCCATGCTGGAAATGGAAAAGCTGGTCGCCAAGCTGCCGCCAGGCATCGGCTTCGAGTGGAGCGGGGTGTCGATCGAAGAGCGCGCCGCCGGTTCGCAAACCACCATGTTGTATGCCATGTCGCTGCTGATCGTGTTCCTGTGCCTGGCCGCGCTGTATGAAAGCTGGTCGATTCCGTTCTCGGTGCTGCTGGTGGTGCCGCTGGGCGTGCTCGGTACCGTGCTCGGCACCATGCTGTTCGGCCTGTCGAACGATGTGTACTTCCAGGTGGCGCTGCTGACGGTGGTGGGTCTGGCTGCCAAGAACGCCATCCTGATCGTCGAGTTTGCCAAGGAACTGGAAGATGGCGGCATGGATGTGAGGAAAGCGACCCTGGAAGCGGTGCACCTGCGCCTGCGTCCGATTTTGATGACCTCGATTGCGTTCGGGCTCGGCGTGTTGCCGCTGGCGATCAGCAGCGGGGCCGGCTCGGCCAGCCAGAACGCCATCGGTATCGGCGTGCTGGGCGGCATGCTGACGTCGACTTTCCTGAGCATCTTTTTTGTGCCGGTGTTCTTCGTGGTGGTCCGCGCTTTCGTGGTTCGCAAAAACAAGGTGGCGCCCGTGCCCGCCATCGCTTCCGTGGAGGGACATTGAAATGAATATCTTAATTAGTGCGACCTTGAGACTGACCCTACTCGCAGCCGCGATCAGCGGCTGCACAATGATGCCCAAGTACCAGCAGCCGGTCAGCCCGGTCGCTGCGGCTTGGCCTGCCGGCACGGCGTACCCGGCGCCTGCCGCCGCGGGCGCCACAGCGGCCGCCGACATCGCCTGGCGCGATTACTTCGCCGATGAGCGCCTGAAGCAACTCATCGCGCTGAGCCTGGCCAACAACCGCGACCTGCGCGTCTCGGCACTGAACATCGACAAGGCGCGCGCCCAGTACCGCATCGAGCGCGCGGCGCAGTTGCCGTCGGTGGCGGCCGGCGCCAGCCAGAGCGCCCAGCGCACGGCCGACAAGATGAGCGCGGGCGGGCAGGGCGCCGTGAATCGGCAGTACGGCGTGAACCTGGGCGTGGCCGCCTGGGAGGCCGACCTGTTCGGCCGCGTGCGCAGCCTGTCGGAAGCGGCGCTGCAAACCTATCTGGGCACCGAGGAAGCGCGCGCCAGCGTGCAGATGTCGCTGGTGGCCGAAGTGGCCAACGCCTACCTGACCCTGATGGCCGACCAGGAACGCCTGCTTCTCGCGCGCCAGACCCTGGCCAGCCAGCAGCGGTCTTTGGAACTGAGCGAGAGCCGCGTCAAGGCCGGCGCGGCGGCCGGGCTGGACCTGTACCAGGCCCGCACCACCGTGGAAACGGCGCGTGCCGATGCCGCCGCCTACACCGCCCAGGTGGCGCAGGGCCAGAATGCGCTGACCCTGCTGGCCGGCGCCGCCGTACCGGGCGACCTGCTGCCGGATGCCGGCCTGGCTGACGTGACCGCGCTCACCGCGGTCAGCGCCGGCTTGCCGTCGGACCTGCTGTACCGGCGGCCGGACGTGCTCGCGGCCGAGCGTACGCTACAGGCAAGCAACGCCAACATCGGCGCGGCGCGCGCGGCCTTTTTCCCGCGCATCACGCTTACCGGGCAGGCCGGCACGGCCAGTTCCAGCCTGTCTGGCCTGTTTGACGGCGGTTCGGGCGTGTGGAGTTTCGCGCCGTCGATCAGCCTGCCGATTTTTGACGGCGGCGCCAACCGCGCCAACCTGGAGGTGGCCAAGGTCAACCGCGATATCGGGGTGGCGCAGTACGAGAAGACCATCCAGGCCGCGTTTCGCGAAGTGGCCGACGCCCTGGCCCAGCGCGGCACGGTGGACGAGCGCCTGAACGCGCAGCGGCAACTGGTGGAAGCGTCCGACAAGAGCTATCGGATTTACGAGGCGCGCTACAAGAATGGCGCTGACACCTTCCAGAATGCACTGATCGCGCAGCGGGCGCTGTATGCGGCGCAGCAAGGCCTGATTTCAGTCAGGCTGGCCGAGCAGACCAGCCGGGTCACCCTCTACAAGGTGCTCGGCGGCGGCTGGCGGGCGGGCGATGGCGTGGCCTTGGCGAGGCGGGGGCAGGGCGGCGCAAGCTGGTAGGCGCAAGCATCCGGGTGCCGCGCGTCCGGATGCTTGTCCGTTCGCAGTGCGGGCCAGGATCCGGAAAGAGGCCGCGATATGTCATGCGCGCGGCCTCGCCGGCGCCGCACCATCACGCTTGCTGCGTTCCCAGACAATATTGGTTGCGCCCCGCGGCCTTGGCCTGGTACAGCGCCGCGTCGGCCTCCCTGGCCAGTTCGCGCGCGTCGGGCTGGGCGCTGCCGGTCCAGGCGATGCCGATGCTGCTTGATACCTGGCGCGCCATGTCGCCGACCGAAAACAGCGGGCGCATCGCCTCCACGATCTTGGCGCCGATTGTCGCGCACTCCTCGGGCGAGCGCACGCTTTCGAGGATGATGGTGAATTCGTCGCCCGCCAGGCGCGATACCGTATCGGTCTTCCTGACCGCGCCCAGCAAGCGCCTGGCGAACTCCCTGAGCACCTCGTCGCCCCAGGCGTGACCGAGCGTATCGTTGATCTGCTTGAAGCGGTCGATGTCGAGGTACATCAGGGCGATGCCAGTACGGTTGCGCACACTGCGGGCCAGCGCCGCTTCCAGCTCGGCTTCGTAGCTGCGGCGGTTCGGCAAGCCGGTCAGCGTATCGGTATTGGCCAGCGCCTTCAGGTTGGCCTCGTGCCGGCGCGCCGCCGTTACATCCGTCGAGAGCAGGTAGGCGCCCAGCACCACGCCATCGCGCATGTGCGGGATGTACACCGAGTGAAGGATGCGGCCTTCTCCACCGTGTTCGACTTCCAGTTCCAGCTGCACGGTGTGGCCTTCCAGGCAGCGCCGCAGTTGCTGTTCGCGCTGGCCGCAGAAGTGCGCGGGGAAGACGTCGGTGATGGATTTTCCCACCATGTCGGCCGGATCGATGCCGTACCACTGCTTGTACATGGCATTGGCGAAGCGGTAGCGCAGGTCGATGTCGAGGTACGAAATGAGCGCCGGCAGGTTGTCGGTGACGGTGCGCAGGCGCTCCTCGCTTTCGCGCTGGCGGATTTCGCTGCGCTTGCGCGCGGTGATGTCGAAGGCCATCGCGTAAAAGCCGTTGACCGAGCCGCTGGCGTCGATGTCGGGGATATACGAGGCGTGGTAATACGAGCGCCGTCCCTCGACCGTGATTTCGTCCTCGAACGAGACGCGCTTGCCCTGCATCGCCAGCTTGATGAACTGTTCGACTTTCTCGAATTCCGGCGCGCTGTAGGCCTGGCGCACCGGTTGGCCGATCAATTGTGCGTTTTCGCGCCCGTAGAAACGCAGCGCCTGCGAATTGAGGAAGGTGAAATTGCCGGCCTTGTCGACCTGGCCGATCAGGGCCGGCAGGTTTTCGGTAATCGCCCGCAGGCGCTGCTCGTTCAGTTTATGCTTGCGCTGCGATTCGCTCAGTTCCGTGATGTCCTTCATCGCCACCACCGCGCCCATGGCCTCGCCATTCGGGCCGATCATGCGCCGCCCGCTGGCCAGCACGTAGCGCCGGTGCAAGCCCTTGGGCGCGATCAGCATGGCGCAATCCCTGACCGTTTCGCCGTGCAGCGCGCGCACCAGCGGCACGTCGCGCTCTTCCAGCAGGCGCGTGCCGTCGGCCGAGCAGGCCACCACGCCGACATCGAGCGTTTCGAGCACGGAGTCGAGCAGTTGCTGCTTCTGCATCAAGGCCAGCTTGGCCTTGATGCGCCCGGACACATCGTGCAGGAAAGCGCCGAAGAAGGTCTCGCCGCCGGCCTGGAAGGCGTTGATCGTCATTTCGACCGTGATGCCGCCATGGTCGCGGGTGCAGGCCGGCATTTCGATGTGCGTGTTGATCATGCTGCCCGCGCCATGGCGGGTGAAGCGCCGCATGCCGGCGCGGTGCGCCGCGCGGTAGCTTTCCGGAACGATCAGCGTGGCCAGTTCCCGCCCCAGCGCTTCCTCGCGCGTCCAGCCGAAGGTGCGCTCGGCCGACGGGTTCCAGTCCACCACCATGCCGCTCGCGTCGGTGCTGATAAATGCGCTGAATGAGGAACTGATGATGGTGCGGATGCGTTCCTCGTTGGCGCGCAGGGTCGCTTCGGCGCTGAGGCGCTGGCGGATCTCGCGCTTGAGCGTGTCGTTGGCGTCGCGCAGGGAGGCGGTGCGCTCGTCGATGCGTTTTTCCAGTTCGATATTGAGTGCCTGCAGCGCCGCTTCGGCGCTCACGCGCGCGGCGATCAGCGTGCCCTTGTTCAGTTCATCCTCGACCAGGCTGGCGAAGTCGCGCAGGCTCTGGCGCGCCGCGTCGTCGAACTGGCGCGGCACGGTATCGATGATGCACAGGGTGCCGACCGCTTCGCCATCGTGCGAGAACACGGGCTGGCCGGCATAGAAGCGGATTGCCGCAGGGGATTGGCGTGAAAGCGCGGGTCTTGCAGCGCATCCTCGACCACCAGCATCTCGCGCCTGGCCACCGCGTGGGTGCAGAAGGCGATTGAACGCGCCGTTTCGGTCGCGTCCAGCCCGACGCGCGACTTGAACCACTGGCGCTCTTCATCGACCAGCGACACCAACGCGATCGGCACCGCCATGGCGATGGCGGTCAGGCGAGTCAGGCGGTCGAAGCGTTCTTCCTGCCCGCTGTCGGGCATCCAGGGCGCGCGCACGCGCCTGGTATCGTCGGAAAAAGGGAGGTCGATGTCCATGGTCCACCCGGTCAGTGACGCGCAGCGTCAGCATTTTGCAACAGTGCAAAGGATCGGCGGGTGCGTGGCCGGAGGAATTCGGTGATTGCGTGGACGCGCAGGCGGCGCTGGGGCCTCGGTCCTGTGCCCAGAGATCGGATTCGATCACTATACAAAATTTCCTTACGGAACGCAACTTCTTCCGAAAGATATATTTTACTCAACCATCGTATTGAGAATCATTTACATTTGGGGTAAGATGCGGCCGTCTCCCCAGTCCCACGGGCGAGTTGAAAGCCAGTATGTTGTTCGCCCTTGCCCTGATCCTGACGCTGCTCTCCGCCGTGTGCTGCAATTTGAGCACACCCAGGGCCGAACCACGTCTGCCGGCCGCGCTGGGCTGGGCGCTGGGGGCGGCGCCGCTGCTGCTGGCCGTCGTCATCCTCGCCGCACGCGCAAGCACCTTCACTGCCATCCTGACCGTGCTGACCATCTGGATGATCGCCCTGCCGCTCGTCGGCGTGCTGCGTGCGGTGCGCCGCGCGCGCGCGGGGAGGGCGCATGGCTAAGGACAGCGCGCAACGCGACCAGGTGCTCCTGCATAACGGCGTGGTCGCGCTGGTACTGGGCTACCCGCTGGCGATTGCCCTGAGCGGCGTGCTGCACCAGTTGATGCGATGGCTGGACGCCGGCCCGATCGTCGGGCAACTGACGATGTGGGTCGTGTATCCGCTGTGGGTGAGCGTGATCGCCCTGATTTTCCTGGTGCCCAGCAAGCGCGCCTGCTGGACCTGGCTGGCCCTGGCCAACGCGCTGGCCGCTGCCGCCTGCTACCTCCTGATGCAGGCCGGCGGGAGCGCCGCATGAAGCCGGAGATCGTGCGCACCTACAAAGTGGTGCATACCTGGGTTGGCATCCTCAGCGGCGTGATGCTGTTCATCGCCTTTTACGCCGGCGCGTTCACCATGTTCAAGCCGGAAATCGGCCGCTGGGCCGAGGCTGTCCCCAGCGCGCAGCAGGCTGCCAGTTCGCCGGTCGATGCGCTGGCCCGGGCATTTTTCGCCGCGCGCGACGACGCCATCGGCAGCGCCGTGCTGGTGCTGGACCGCGAGCAGCCAGGTTTCGGCCGCATGCGCTATGCCGACAAGCAGGGCGCGAGCTGGCAGGTGACCCTGGACGCAGCCGGCCAGCTGCAAACGGGCGCCGCGCAAACCGGGCCGGCCGGCGATTTCGTCGACGAAGTGCACCGCAACGGCGGCCTGCCGCTGGCCGGCGCCGTGGCCGAGCCGATCATCGGCTTCGTGGCCCTGCTGTACGCGCTGGCGCTCATTTCCGGCGTGGTGATCCTGCTGCCGTCGCTGGTCAAGGATTTGCTCCTGCTGCGTATTAGCGCCAACGTCAAGCGCCTCTGGCTCGACGCGCACAACCTGATCGGCATCACCAGCCTGCCGTTCCACCTGGCCATTGCCCTGACCACGGCCGGCTTCTGCCTGCACGACTGGGTCTACGACACGCAGGACGCCACCATTCACGCCATCGGCAAACCAGCCGAAGCGGCGCCGCGCGCCAAGGGCAAGGCCGGCCCCGGCGCCAGCGCAGCCTGGGTGGCGCCGTCGGCCATGCTGGCCAGCGCCCGGGCGCGCTCCGCCAGTTTCACGCCAACCGAACTGACCTACCGCGGCTTGAACAGCCCCAAACCGCAAGTAAACATGGGCGGCGAAGACTGGAGCGGCCACATGCGCGCCCCGCGCGCCGGTTTCATGAACTTCAATCCCGTCACCGGCCAGATCAACAAGGGCATCAGCCTGCTGCCGCACCAGCAAACCAACTGGGAAGCGAGCCTGTCCGCCATCTTCGCGCTGCACTTCGGCAGCTTTGGCGGGGTACCGGTGCGCGTGGCGTATGCCGTGATGGGCGTGCTCGGCGCGATCCTGTTCTACACCGGCAACCTGCTGTGGATCGAATCGCGCCTGCGCAAGAACCGCCAGCTTGCCGTGCCCCTCGAACAGCCGCGCCACGTGCGCTGGGTGGCCGCGCTGACGGTCGGGCTGTGCCTGGGCGCCGTCATCGGCCTGCCGCTGGGCCTGGTGGCCTTGCGCTGGGAAGCCAGCCTGGGCCTGGACATGGCCGGCATCGGCCTGTCCGTGTTTAACACCGCGCTCGGCGTGGGCCTGCTGGCGGCGCTGGTGAAGGGCGCGGCCTGGGCCGGCTACCGGCTCACGCTCGCCGCGGCGCTGGCGACCTTGCTGGTTCCCGCGACCAGCCTGCTGGCCAGTGTGTTCCCCGGCATGCCGATCGCCAAGCCGTACGTGACCGATTACCTGTGGATCGACGGCCTGTCGCTGCTCGGCGGCCTGGCGCTGCTGTGGATGGCGGCGCGCGTGCGTTGGCGCGGCCGCTCCGGCGAGCAGCACAGCGTCTGGCGCGAGCCGGCGCCGCTGGCGCCATCCCCTGACACCAATTCAAGCCAAATCACTTCTAACCGAATGGAGCAAATGTAATGCGAGTTGTCCCTGTGTGTGCTTTCCGTGCTATTCCCATGGCCTGTATGACCATGATCGCCACCGTGGCCCTGCCGGCAATGGCCCAGACGCCCGTCGAGACCATGAAAGAAATCACCGTCAAGGCCGCTGCCGAAACGGCGGACAGTCTTCCCGCGGCCGCGCCCGGCGGCAAAGTCGCCAAGGGCGCCCGTCTCGGCGTGCTCGGCAACGTGAGCGTGATGGACACGCCGTTCAACATCACCGCCTACACGTCCCAAACCATCGCCGACCAGCAGGCCCAGACCATCGGCGCGGTGCTCAAGAACGACCCGTCGGTACGCAGCACCACCAACGAAGGCCACCTCGTCGAGAATTTCAATATCCGCGGTTTTGGCGTGGGTTCGGGATCGATGGCGATCAATGGCGCCTACGGCCTGGCCCCTGAGCAAAACACCCCGACCGAGATGTTCGAGCGCGTCGAAGTGCTCAAGGGTCCCGGCGCGATGATGATGGGCCTGCCGCCAGCGGGCGATGTGGGCGGCGCGGTCAACCTGGTGCCCAAGCGCGCCGGCGCCACCCCGCTGACCCGCGTGACGACCACGGTTGCGACCAAATCGAACGTCGGCGTGCACGCCGATGTGGCGCGCCGCTTTGGCGCGGACCAGAGCCTGGGCGTGCGCGTCAACGGCGTGCTGTCCGGCGGCAAAACCTGGCTGGACCACCAGACCAAGCGGCGCGAGATCGGCCACGTGGCCGTCGACTACCAGGGCAAGGGCTGGAACGTGGAAATGGACGCCTACTCGCTGACCAACAAGGTGCGCAAGGGCGCGCCGATGCAGCCTGTCCTCACCGGCTGGACCCGCGTGCCGAAGGCGCCGCACGGCTCCACCAACTTCTTTTACGGCGAAGATGTGTACGGCAACACCGAAACCCAGGGCCTGATCGTGCGCGGCCAGGTCGAGCTGGGTGCCGGCTGGAGCGCCTTCGCCTCGGCCGGCACGGCCAAGCACGCGTATGACGGCTTCATCTTCGGCACCCGTCCGGTGCTGCCGGTGTCGGGCGGCGACAGCGGCAAGGCCACCGGCACGGCCTACAACTCGTGGGGCGAGTACGAAACCACCACCTTCGAAACGGGCGTGCGCGGCCAGTTCGCCACCGGCGCCATCGCGCACAAGGTCACCGTGGCGGCCAATGTGATGAATTACGAAGGCGGCAGCCGTGGCAACGGCACCTTGGCCATCAACAGCAACATCTACAACCCGACCCCGATCATCATGCCGGCCGGGAAGGATGCATCGACCTACAGCCAGTTCAACGACGACGTGATGACCGCGGTCAGCGTGGCCGATTCGATGTGGTTTGCCGATGGCAAGCTGCAGCTCACCATCGGCGCGCGCGCGCAAAAGGTGCACCAGAAGCTGAGCAACTACGAAGAAACCGCCGTCACGCCGCTGGCCGGCGTGGTCGTCAAACCGTGGGGCGAGAACGTCTCGCTGTATGCCAACTACGTGGAAGGCCTGAGCGCCGGTACCACCGTCAAGGCGCCGTATGCGAACGAAGGCGAAACGTTCAAGCCGTACAAGTCGAAGCAGGCCGAAGTCGGCGTGAAATGGGCGACGAATACCTTGACGCAAACCTTGAGTTTGTTCCAGATCAGCAAACCGGCGCTGATCGAATCGAACAACCGCATGACGACCGACGGCGAGCAGCGCAACCGTGGCGTGGAGTGGAATGTCTTCGGCAAGGCCGGCAAGGACATCACCTTGCTCGGTGGCGTGGCCTACACCAAGGCCGAGCAGACCAGGACCGCCAAGGGCCTCAATCAGGGCAAGGCGCAGTTCGGTATCCCGCGCCTGACGGCCAACATCGGCGTCGATTATGCGATTGCCGCGGTGCCAGGGCTGGAACTGAGCTCGCGCGTGAACTACACCGGTTCGCAATGGCTGTCGCAGGACAATACCCTGAAGCTCGATTCGTGGACGACCCTCGACCTGGGCGCGCGTTACGCGACGCGCTTTGGCGCGATGCCGGTGGTGCTGCGTGCCTACGTGACCAACGTGGCCGACAAGGAGTACTTTGAAAGCGCGTGGGGAGCAGGGCGTGTGAACCTGGGCGCGCCGCGTGCCGTGCGCTTGTCGGCGGCGTTCGATTTCTGATAGCTTATGCTGGCGCTGTGCCCTGTTGCTGTCCGGTAGACGGCAACAGGGCGTGAGCAGTTCATCAGGCCCGCCATGCAGCGGGCTTTTTTACGGTGCGCCCAGCATGGGCGTGCTCCTGTGGGTGCAAGTCCCGCCGCGAGCTGACCACAGTGAGCGAAGTGAAGCGCAACTGCATGAGGGCAACCGAGTGTGGAAAGGAAGCGTGGAGCGTAAATCATGAGCCGATGGACAAGAATCGCATAGAAGGCGCTGCCAATCAGGGCGAGCGGGCCGTAAACCGCGAAGCTCTTGTGGTCAAGGAGAAGTGGCGTAAATGCGGCGGTTGTGTGGTGAAGGAGTGCGGCCCTTACCTGGGGACGCCCCGCCTTGTGCCTGAAAGGGCGACGACGAGAGTCGGAGCGGGGTCTCAGCAGAGGTCATAGTAGTTGGTGGTAGCGCCGGGAAGGCTCGACCCCGCCGACGAAGGACCGAACGAGTAGGAGTGAATCCGATATGTCGATGCAGAAAGCACAGCGTCAGATGCCTGCGAAAGCGGGGCGGGAAGCCGCAGGGCATGGTGAAGCCATGCTTGACGCTTTCAGCGACGAAGCGTTCTGCCCGCGACATGCAACCGGAGACACAGGGTCAGCGCTGCTGCAAGCGGCGCTGACGACAGAGAACCTGCGGCGGGCGTTCAAGCGTGTACGCGCCAACAAGGGAGCAGCGGGCGTGGATGGGCTGGACATTAACCAGACTTCACGCCTTCTGGCGATCGAGTGGCCGAACATCCGTGAACAACTGCTGACAGGGACGTATCGGCCTCAGCCGGTACGTCGGGTGACGATCCCGAAGCCGGACGGTGGCGAGCGCGAGCTTGGCATCCCGACGGTAACGGATCGCCTGATCCAGCAAGCACTGCTACAGGTGCTGCAACCGATACTTGACCCCACCTTCAGCGAACACAGCTACGGCTTCCGTCCGGGTAGGCGTGCGCAAGATGCGGTCTTAGCCGCCCAAACGTATGTCCAGTCCGGTCTGAAAATCGTGGTTGATGTCGACCTGTCGAAATTCTTTGACCGGGTCAACCATGACATCCTGATTGATCGCCTAAGGAAACGCGTTGACGACGTCGGAGTGATCTGGCTGGTCCGTGCCTATCTGAACAGCGGCATCATGAATCATGGCGTGGTGCAGTCACGCGATGAGGGCACGCCGCAAGGCGGGCCTCTCAGTCCGTTGCTTGCCAACGTGATGCTCGATGAAGTAGACAAAGAACTGGAGCGGCGCGGTCATCGCTTTGCGCGCTACGCCGACGACGCGAATGTATATGTTCGCAGTGTAAAGGCGGGTGAGAGGGTAATGGCGCTGCTGCGGCGCTGCTATGCCAAGTTGCACCTCGTGGTCAACGAAAGCAAGAGCGCGGTGGCCAGCGTCTTTGGTCGCAAGTTCCTCGGTTACAGCCTGTGGGTGGCGCGTGGGGGCGAAGTCAAACGCAAAGTGGCCGAAAAGCCGCTGAGCACGTTCAAGCAACGCATCCGCGAGCTGACCGGCCGTTCCGGCGGGCGCAGTATGGCGGAAGTGGTACAAGCGCTGCGCCCTTACATGCTGGGGTGGAAAGGATACTTCCAATTGGCGCAAACGCCTGGGGTATGGCAAAGACTCGATGAATGGCTGCGTCACAGGCTGCGAGCCATCCAGCTCAAGCACTGGAAGCGCGGAACTACCATGTATCGAGAATTGTTAAAGCTGGACGCCCCGCCTTCGGTGGCCAGGCAGATAGCAGCAAACAGCCATCGCTGGTGGCACAACAGCGCCAAATTGCTCAACAGCGTGCTCACCATTGCGTACTTTGATCGACTTGGTGTGCCGCGCCTGTCTTGACCTCAACTACTCGAACCGCCCGGTGCGGACCCGCATGCCGGGTGGTGTGGCAGGGGAGCGGCCATTGCCGCCCCCTATGCCGATTGTTACTTATCTTCAGTCGAAAGGGCTGGCACCATGGAAGCGAAAATCGAGTTTGTCAAAAACTGGTCGGATGACGACATGTCGCAATTGACGATCTCGAGCTGCGATGGCGCGTCCCGATTTTCTCATGAGGTGTATGTCGGCCATGAGCAGCTGCGCAATGCCGTGCGCGGACTGGATGCATTCAAGGACGACGTTTACGGCGGCATGTATGACCTGCGTTTCGGCACCTTTGGCCCTGACTTTGCCGCCGGCGCCTTTCATGCGCGCTTTCAGTTCGATCAACATGCGGACCTGCTTATCACGGTGCATGCGCAATCGCGGTTCGTTGAGTTCCCCATCAATCAAGTGGCAAGTGAGATAACGCTTTACCTCACAGCGCTGCCCAGCCAGCTCGACGATTTTGTCCGCGCCTTGCGCGCCGTGAGCGACGGGCATGCCGACAGCGCCACCCTCGACGCAGCCGGGCCATATTTTTGACACCATGCGACCTGCCGTCGCAGCTGGGCTATGATCTTGCGGGCCCTGGTCCCTGAGCTCATTGCTGAATATACGCGAACTCTCCATGCGCGACCCCGACCTCGATGTCGGCCAGGGCGCTGCCTTCCATCGTCCTGGTGAGGAACTGGCGGCTGATATCGGGCAGCATCGAGTTGGTCAGGATCGCATCGATCATCCGTCCGCCCGACTCGCTCTCGGTACAGCGCTGCGTCACCAGCTCGACCACCGCATCGCTGTAGCCGAACCGGATCCCGTAACGCTGCTCGACCCGCGCCTTGATGCGGTCCAGCTGCAGGCGGATGATCTGCTCCAGCATGGCCGGCGCCAGCGGATAGTAGGGAATGCTCACCAGCCTGCCCAGCAGCGCAGGCGGGAATACCCGCAGCAGCGGGCAGCGCAGCGCCGCGGCCATGGCATCCGGCGTGGGCCTGGCCGCGCCATCGCGGCATAGCTGCGCGATCACGTCGGTGCCGGCATTGGTGGTCAGGATGATCAGTGTGTTCCTGAAGTCGATCACGCGGCCTTCGCCGTCTTCCATATAGCCCTTGTCGAACACCTGGAAAAACATCTCGTGCACGTCGGGGTGGGCTTTTTCGATCTCGTCGAGCAGCACCACGGAGTAGGGCTTGCGCCGCACAGCCTCGGTCAGCACGCCGCCTTCGCCATAGCCCACATAGCCCGGCGGCGCGCCCTTGAGCGTGGACGCCGTGTGCGCCTCCTGGAACTCGCTCATATTGATCGAAATGAGATTATGCTCGCCGCCGTACAAAGCCTCGGCCAGGGCCAGCGCGGTCTCGGTCTTGCCCACGCCCGAGGTCCCGGCCAGCATGAACACGCCGATCGGCTTGTTCGGGTTATCGAGTCCCGCGCGCGAGGTCTGGATGCGCCGGGCGATCATTTCCATCGCATGATCCTGCCCGATCACCCGGCGCGCCAGCACGGCCGCGATGCCCAGCGTCGTTTCGACGTCGTTTTTCGCCATGCGCCCGACCGGGATGCCGGTCCAGTCGCCCACCACCGCGGCCACGGCCTGGTAATCGACCGTCGGCAGGATCAGCGGCTGCTCGCCCTGAACGATGGTGAGCTCCTGCTGCAGGGCCTTGAGCTGCGCAGTCATCGCATCGCGGTCACTCTCCCCGGATGGCGGCGGGACGCCGTCGCGCAAGGTGGCGCGCAGGGCAAGCAGCTGGTCGACCAGCGTGCGTTCGGCGTCCCAGCGCGCCTCCAGCGCCGCCAGCCGCTCCCGTTCGAGGCCGAGCAGGTCGTTGGCGCAGTTGGCGCGGTTGCCGGTGTCGATGCCGATGGCGCGCTCGCGGCCGACGATGGCCAGCTCCGTCTCCAGCGCCTCGATGCGCCTGCGGCTGTCGTCCACCGCGGCCGGCGTTGCGTGCAGGCTGACCGCCACGCGCGCGCAGGCCGTGTCGAGCAGGCTGACGCATTTGTCGGGCAACTGGCGCGCCGGAATGTAGCGGTGCGACAGCTTGACCGCCGCGTCCAGTGCTTCATCCAGGATCTGCACGCGGTGGTGCGCTTCCATTGTCGCCGCCACGCCGCGCATCATCAGCAGCGCGCGCGCCTCGTCCGGCTCGTCGACCTGCACCATCTGGAAGCGCCGCGTCAGGGCTGGGTCCTTCTCGATATGCTTTTTGTACTCGGCGAACGTGGTGGCGCCAATCGTGCGCAGGGTGCCGCGCGCCAGGGCGGGTTTAAGCAGGTTGGCCGCGTCGCCGGTGCCGGCCGCGCCGCCCGCGCCGACCAGCGTGTGCGTCTCGTCGATGAACAGGATGACCGGCTTGGCGCTGCCCTGGACCTCGTCGATGACCGCGCGCAGGCGTTGCTCGAATTCCCCCTTCATGCTGGCGCCGGCCTGCAGCAGGCCGACGTCGAGCATCAGCAATTGCACCTCTTTCAGCGCCGGCGGCACGTCGCCGCGCGCGATGCGCTGGGCAAAGCCTTCGACCACGGCGGTCTTGCCGACACCGGCCTCGCCGACCAGGATGGGATTGTTCTGACGCCGCCGCATCAGGATGTCGACCAGTTGGCGGATCTCGTTGTCGCGCCCGACGATCGGGTCCATCTTGCCCTCGCGTGCCTGCGCGGTCAGGTCGACGGTGAACTTTTTCAGCGCTTCCTGTTTGCCCATGGGGCCGGGCACGATGGCGCCGCTGGTCACGCCCGGCGCCACGTCCACGCCATTGCTGGCGGTGAGCTGTGCCTCGGGCGACTGCGCCAGTAGCGCCGCGAAAGCATCTGCCAGGTCGTCGGCGCGCAGCTTGTCGAACTGGCTGGAGATGGCGAGCAGCGCGTGGCGCAGGTTGGCGGTCTTGAGCATGCCGATCAGCAGGTGGCCGGAGCGGATATGCGTGTCGCCGAACAGCAGCGTACCGTACACCCAGGCCCGTTCCACCGCCTCGTCGAGCCGGGACGACAGATCCGTCACCGACGTGGCGCCGCGCGGCAGCCGGTCCAGCGCCGCGGTCACGTCGCGCGCCAGGGCGGCCGCATCCAGATCGTAGTGCTCCACGATGCGGCGCAGGTCGCAGTCCTGCTGCAGCAGTTGATGCAGCCAGTGGACCATCTCCACATACGGGTTGCCGCGCAATTTGCAGAACACGGTACTGCTTTCGATCGCCCGGTAGCACAAGGTATTGAGCTTGCCGAACAAGGCAACACGACTGATGTCGGCCATGATTCTCTTTCGTTGGTGTCAGCCCGCGCGGGGCTGGGGGTTGATAAGCAGTTGATCCGCGTCGCGTGAAGGTGTGGCGCTGGCGACGTAGCTGGTCCAGCCCAGGCGCGTGGCCGCACCAAGACGCAGGCCCGGCACCTCGTCCCGGGCAAGGATCAGGCGCACGTCCCAGTCAGGCACCGTGCCGGCGTACAGCCTGACCCAGTCGGCCAGGCGCCGCATGCTTTCACCGCCCGGGAGCATGCGCTTGTAGTCCTGGAGGGACAGGGGGCCGAACACGATGCGGAACTTGTTCTGGCAATCCCACACCTGGCGCCCCAGCACCGTCGACTGGCCCAGGCGGTTGCCGCGCTCACGCGCGCCAATGCGGGTCTGGCTGTCGTCCGGCAGCGGCATCCAGTGGCCGACGAACTGCTCGATCCGGACCGGCAGGCCGAAATAGTCGCGCAGCAGCGTCACCAGCCCGGCGGCCGGGCGCGCGCGATTGGCCAGCAGCCCGGCCATGTGCAGCTTGGCGGTGTCGCCGATGCTGTCGCGCCCCTTCATGGCGGGTGAGCCGATGCCGCACAAACTGCCGACATAGCCGGCAAAGCGGTCGCTCTGCGGACGGTCGAAGCCGACCACCGGTTCGGCGCAGGCGCGCGCACGGTAGAAGAGGGACAGCATTCGATGATGAAACAGGTCGGCAAACGCTGCCAGCGTGGTATCGCCAGCGTTGCGTACGCGTTCGCGCGCATGCTCGGTCAGGTGCAGGGGCAGGGCGCCGCCGGGGCCGAACATGCCGAAGAAATTGACGGCCAGGCGGGGCAGTACGCGCGATCCGGCCGGCACGTAGGCGCCGACGGCGCTCGCCTGGAACGTCAGCACCGGGTCCTGGCCGAAGCGTACCGCGTCGTCCCCGGCCCGCAGCGAGGCGCCGATGCGCGGCTTGTGCGGATGGGCGTTTTCGATCAGGCGCAGGATCTGGAAAAACTCCATGCCGGGTGCGCCCGCCTGTAATTGGACGTCGAGCGCTACAGGATCGCGCATACGCCGCTGCTGGCGGGCCAGCGCATGACCTCCCCGCGCCCCACGGTGCGGATCACCGTTTCGGTGAACGAATTGATCGACACATACTGGGCAAAAAAGCGGTTCAGCACCGCGCCGAGCAGAAAGGCGCCGCTGCCTTCAAAGGCGGCATCGTCCAGCGTCACGGTAATTTGCAGGCCGCGGCCAAAGGCGATGGGGCCGGGCGCGGACAGGCGTCGCGTTACGGTGGTCGAACTCACCGAGCGCAGGCCTTCGATCTGGCGCTGGCCTTGCAGATCACCCGGCTGGCAGTACAGCGACAGCAGTTCGCGCAGGGCCACCGCGCCATGTTCCGGATCGCTGTCGACCAGCGACAGGTAGTTCAGGGACAGGTGATTCATCAGGCGCCAGGTTGCGCTGCCGTCGGCGAACGAGGGGAACGGACGGCTTGGCCCGGCCACCACGCGCGCTGCCGTGACCGGCGCATCGGTGTCGGCGACCAGGTCGGTTTTCCCGAGACCGAGCGGCATCGACAGCGGCAGGTCGCGGTTGGTGCACCACAAGGTCAGGCCGAGCTGGCGCAGGTCGGCGCGGTAGGGCGCCTCGGCGGCATCGACAATCGCGATGTACGTTTCGCTGCCGATGTAGCTCGAACGCGGCCCGTGTTGCTTTTGACGCTGCGACAGGGCACGCCGCTCGCGCCGGATCTGGAAGTACGCGCGGCCATCGCCGCCATCCTTGGCGCAGTAGAACGGCAGGAAGGCCTGCTCCGCGCCGGCGCCGCTGCCATACCCGGTGACGCGGTCGATGTGGTGCACTTCGTAGTCGAGCGGGCGGGTGCGGTCGACCAGGACGTGGTATTCGAACTTGTCGTCGGCGACGTTGATGCGGTCGGCGCGGCGTGGAAAAAGATTGGCGGCCGGCGTGCAATTGAGCGCGAAGTGGCTGGCGTCGAGCGCCTGCTCAAGGTGGGCGTCGGTCCGGTTGAGCAGCACGATGATGTCGATCTCGGTCTCGTCGCAGTTCCGCAGCGCGCCTTGCAGCTGGCCGATTTCGACGAAGTGAAAGCGCTGCGGGAAGGCGAAATACTCGCGCAGCAGGCGAAAGCCGTCGAAACCGCGGCCGCTGCCCGGCAGCAGCGCCTCGTCTTCTTCCAGTCCCACTGGGCGCAGCGCGCTTTTGGGCAGCAGCTTGTGCCAGCGTGCCGGGCGGGTAACGGGCAGCACCAGAACGCCCTCGATCCCGGCCAGCATCGCCTCGTGTATGCGGGCCGGCATGGCATCGCTGCCGCGCAGATGCAGCGCCACGGTGTCGAGCGCCAGATCCTTGAAAGGCATGTCGCCCGTGGTGCGCAGGCGCAGCCGGATGCCGGCCTTGACGCCGTGAGGCAGCGCCACGTCGAGCGTGCCGCTGTGCGTGAAAAAATTCGCGGCCACCAGTTCGATCGGCCACAGGGTCAGCGCGTGTGCACTGCGGTATTCGCAGGCGGTGGCGTCGCCCTTGCCAAGCACGCTGCGCATGGCGGTGCCGCGCGCGACCGCCACACCGGCGGCAAGGGCGGGGTGCGACAGGTCGGGCTGCAACTGCACCACCGCCATCGACGGCGTGGGGGCGAGCAGCTGCGGGTATACCAGTTCGGCCAGATGCTGCGTGAAGCGTGGGAATTCGGCGTCGATCTTCATCTGCACGCGCGCAGCCATGAAGCTGAACCCTTCCAGCAGCCGCTCCACGTACGGGTCGGCACATTCGAACCCATCGAGGCCGAGGCGGCCTGCAATCTTGGGATAGTCGCGCGCGAATTCGCCGCTCATCTCGCGCAGGTGGTGCAGCTCCTGGCTGTAGTAGCGCAAAAAGGCGGGGTTCATGAGGGACGCCGGGCGGAGCGGCTGTTGTGGCGGTTCAGCATGGCAAAGCGCTCCTGGGTTGAGTTGGTGACCGAGTTCTCACAATGTCCGGTGCCTGTGGCGCGGTCAATTGTAGAGCGGCTATCAAGAGCAAGAGCGCTAATTGTTCTAATTGTTCTAACCGTTCTTAATGGTTCTAATATTCTTGGAGGTGCAGTCCGAACTCGGCTACCTTCGATCCATCAGTCACGTGTTTTGCGTGCAATCGGCAACAAGCCTGAAGTAAAAATGAGACTGATCACATACCGTTCGAGGGGCGGCTCCTGCCACCCCTCGAGGCGCCCGCAATGGTGTTATCCGAAGTTGAACGGGGCAAGATACTTCATACGCCACCTGCTCCTACCTATCCTGGACGGGCTCGATATTCTCGGCACCATGACGAAAGATACCGACTTCGATCGTCCGAGCGTCGATGGGACGAAACGCCGCTCATATACCGGTGCGGAGCTACGCTTCATTTATAGTCAGACGCGATAGTGCCGCCGAATCGTTCAGCGCCGGCACGAACCGCGTTGCTGATAGATGTGCGGATTCCTAATGGTTCTAATAGTCGTTGGAAGACGCCGCCGCTGCGGATATCGTGGATTCATCGACGGCACGCATTACCGTGCCGACCACTTAAACGAACACCGTGCTTGATCACCCTCCATGGCCGAATCCGACAACATCGCGACCTACCCGACGCCAGCCGGCGAGCTTGACGAACGAACGTCCTGCGGCCCGAACCTGGAATACGACGCCGACTTCCTCGCGCTCGAAGAACTCATGCGCGGCAAGCCCGAGGTCCAGTATGGCAAGACCATCGTGGCGGCGGTGGAGCCGGAGTGGAAGGCAGTCGAATCGCTGGCAACCGCCTTGCTGGAACGCAGCCGCGATCTGCGCATCGCCTGCCCGCTGCTGCGCGCATCGCTCGCCTTGCACGGTCTGCGCGGACTGGCCGACGGCGTCACGCTGATCGACAAGCTGCTGACCGAGCACTGGGACGATGTCCATCCTCAGCTCGATCCGACCGACGATATGGACCCGACCTTGCGCGTCAATTCGCTGGCCATGCTGGCCGACGGCGACGCAGTCGCAGGTGCCGTCAAGGACATGCTGCTTCTGACCCTGCCAGGCGTGGGCGCGCTGACGGTGCGCGAGCTCGAAGTCGCCAATGGCGACCTCACGCCACGGCCGGGCAGCGACAAGCACACCATGTCGACCCTGGAGCGCGCCATCGGTGAACTGGCGCCCGCACCGCTGGAACAGGCAGCCAGCGACTTGCGCCACGCTCACGGCAAGGCGCTGGCGATCGAAGCGCTGTTGATGCACAAACTGGGCGCCGTCAACGCGCTCAATCTCGGCCCGTTGACCCGGCCCCTCAAGCGCGGCCTCGATTTTCTCGATGCCGAACTGGCGCGGCGCGCGGCGCTGCTGCCGCAAACAGTCGCCGGGCCGTCCGGTGCTGTGACACAGTCAGTGCCCGACGGCGCCATCGCCAGCCGCGCCGACGTGTTGCGCATGCTCGAACGGATCTGCGCCTACTACACGCAATCCGAGCCATCGAGTCCGGTGCCGCTGCTGCTCGACCGCGTCAAGCGGCTGGTGCCGATGAATTTTCTGGAGGCGATGCAGGACCTGGCGCCGGATGGCGTAAGGCAGTTGTTGGTCGTTAGCGGTTCGTGCGAAGACGCGGCGGAGCGCTGAACGTTGCAGTGTTTATCTAATCATCAAGGAGTGGACCGTGGGTAGTCAGAGTAGCCAAAAATTCATCGGGCGTAATCGCGCGCCTCGTGTGCAGATCGAATACGACGTGGAGGTGTATGGCAGCGAAAAGACGGTGCGCCTGCCCTTCGTCATGGGCGTGATGTCGGACCTGTCGGGCCAGCCCGCCGAGCCGCTCGCGCCCGTGGCCGAGCGCCAGTTCCTTGAAGTCGACATCGACAATTTCGACGAGCGCCTCAAATCGATGAAGCCGCGCGTGGTGCTGCAGGTACCCAACACCCTGACCGGCGAAGGGAATATGGCGATCGACATGACGTTTTCCTCGCTCGACGATTTCTCGCCGGCGGCGATCGCCCGCAACGTCGAACCGCTCAAGGCCCTGCTGGAAGCGCGCGCCCAGTTGTCGAACCTGTTGACCTATATGGACGGCAAGACCGGCGCCGAGGAATTGATCGCCCGGCTGCTGCAAGAGCCGGCCCTGATGCAGGCCCTGACCGCAGCACCCAAGCCGCAAGAATAAACAGACAACGGAGCGACGACCATGGCAGAGACAGACGTAGAAACAAGCGCTTCAGCGCAGCAGGGCGGTGCGACGCTCGACATGAGCGACTTTGGCGCCTTGCTGCAAAAGGAATTCAAGCCCCAGTCCGACCGGGCCAAAGAAGCGGTCGACAATGCGGTGCGCACCCTGGCAGCCCAGGCCCTGGCCGGCACCGCCCTGGTGTCCGACGACGTGCTGGGCACCATCGAAGGCCTGATCGCGGCGCTCGACAAGAAACTGAGCGACCAGATCAACGCGGTGCTGCATGCGCCGCAGTTCCAGGCACTGGAAGGCGCCTGGCGCGGCCTGCACCACCTTGTCAACAACAGCGAGACCGACGAGAGCCTGAAGATCCGGGTGATGAACGTGTCCAAGAACGATCTGAGCAAAACGCTCAAGAAGTACAAGGGCGTGGCCTGGGACCAGAGCCCGATCTTCAAGAAGATGTACGAGGAAGAATACGGCCAGTTCGGCGGCGAGCCGTTCGCCACCATCGTGGCCGACTACTACTTCGACAACAGCCCGCCCGACGTCGAACTGCTCGCCGCCATGGCCAAGGTGGCAGCGGCCTCCCACGCGCCCTTCCTGGCCGCCGCCGCGCCGTCGGTGATGCTGATGGAGTCGTGGCAGGAACTGGCCAACCCGCGCGATCTGACCAAGATATTCCAGACGCCGGAGCATGCCGCCTGGCGCCTGTTCCGCGAAACCGAGGATTCGCGCTACGTCGGCCTCGCGATGCCGCGCTTCCTGGCGCGCCAGCCGTACGGCGCCAAGTCCGACCCGGTCGAAGAATTCGACTTCGAGGAAGATACCAGCGCCCCGGGCAGCAAGAACTACACCTGGGCCAACGCGGCGTATGCGATGGCGGTCAATATCAACCGCAGCTTCAAGGAGTATGGCTGGTGCTCGCGCATCCGCGGCATCGAATCGGGCGGCGCGGTCGAAGGGCTGCCGGTGCATACCTTCCCGACCGACGACGGCGGCGTGGCCATGCAGTGCCCCACCGAGATTGCGATTTCCGACCGGCGCGAGGCCGAACTGGCGGCCAACGGCTTCATGCCGCTGGTGTACAAGAAAAATACCGATTTCGCCGCCTTTATCGGCGCCCAGTCGCTGCACAAGCCGGCCGAATACGACGATCCGAATGCGACCGCCAACGCCAACCTGGCGGCGCGCCTGCCGTACCTGTTCGCCACCTGCCGCTTTGCCCACTACCTCAAGTGCATCGTGCGCGACAAGATCGGTTCCTTCAAGGGCCGCGACGAGATGGAGCGCTGGCTGAGCAACTGGATCAACCGCTATGTCGATGGCGATCCGGCCAATTCGAGCGAGCGCACCAAGTCGCAAAAGCCGTTGTCGGACGCCGAAGTGATTCTCGAAGAGGTCGAGGGCAATCCGGGCTATTACACATCCAAGTTTTTCCTGCGTCCGCACTATCAGCTGGAAGGCTTGACGGTGTCGCTGCGGCTGGTCTCCAAGCTGCCGTCGGCGGCAGGGGCATAAGGTTTGGCAGGAGCGTGAACCGGGCATGGCGCCCGGTCCTTTCGTAGCACAACGCCGGCGAGCGCCGGCATCATAAGGAGTGAAAAATGGCTGTAGATATGTTCCTGAACCTGGGCGATAACATCAAGGGTGAAAGCCAGGACAAAGTGCAGGGCCCCTTGGGCGACGTCGACATCCTGGCGTGGGGCTGGGGACTCCAGAATTCCGGTTCCTTCCATGGCGGCGGCGGCGGCGGCTCGGGCAAGGCATCGGCGCAGGACCTGTCGTTCACCAAGTATCTCGATACGGCATCGACCGGGCTGATGATCGCGCTGACCAAGGGCTCGCATATCCCCGTGTGCACGCTTCTCGTGCGCAAGGCCGGCGAGGGCCAGAAGCCCTACCTGAAAATCACCATGTCCAAGGTCCTGGTCACGTCGATTTCGACCGGCGGCAGCGGCGGCGAAGACCGCCTGACCGAAAACGTGTCCCTGCACTTCGCCGAAGTCAAGGTCGAGTACTTCATCCAGGATCAGAAAGGCGATACTAAAAACAAGGGCGAATTGACCTGGAATATCGCCGGCAACGACGCGAACGGAAAAGCGGCAGCATAAGGAGTGCGCACTCCCGGGCCACCCGGACCCGGGAGTGCGGTTGATGTGGCATCACCTGTTGGGAGAACCGAACCATGCCTGAACTGGCACCCCGCGAACGCTTGCAGCCGTCGCTGCTCGACCGCCTGACCGACCTCGCGCCGGACCAGACATCCGAGCCGCGCGAGCAGCGCGTGCTGTGCATGGCCGGGCTGCGCCGCGCCGTGCTGCGCGACCTGACCTGGCTGCTCAACGCCAGCCGCCTGTTCCCGCGTGCCCAGCCCGGCGTGCCGCGCCATGTGCACGACAGCGTCCTCAATTACGGCATTCCCGATATTTCCGGCGTCAGTCTCGACGGCCTCGACCTGGCCGGCCTTGAGCAGGGCATCCGCCAGGCCATCTGGGATTTCGAGCCGCGCCTGCTGCGCAATTCGGTGTCGGTCAGCGCGGTCGCTTCCGCCGCCGACGCCAGCAACACCATCCTGTTCGACATCTGCGCGGAACTGTGGGGCCAGCCCTTTCCCGAACACCTGTACCTGAAGACGGAGCTCGATCTCGAGCGCGGCACCGTTCATCTGATTGAAAGAAGCTGATGGCCAGCCAGATTTCCATGGGTGCGATGATGACCTGCACCTTCGGCGTCGCGCCGTCAACCCTCGTGGTACTCCCCAAAAACAAGGTGCTGGCCGAAGGTCCGCCCGCCGCCAACATCATGGACCACATCCCGATCGTGAACATTCCGCCCTTCGGCATGTGCAATTCGATGGGCAACCCGATGGTGGCCGCCGCCACTGCCGCCGCGCTGGGCGCGCTCACGCCCATGCCCTGCATTCCCGTCACCAGCGCGCCCTGGGTGCCGGGCGCGCCGACTGTCTTGCTGGGCAATATGCCGGCCCTCGACAACCTGTCGAAGTGCCTGTGCAACTGGGGCGGGGCGATTGCCTTCACCACCGCCGGGACCATCAAGACGATGATTCCCTAGACCCGCGACCGCACCGACATCGCCAGGAGCCCCATGCCAGACACGCAAGCCAATCGAGACGTTTCCGTCAGCACCCCGCTGGGAGCGGACGCGCTGCTGTTCCACCGCATGAATGGAACGGAGCGGCTGGGCCGTCTGCCGGAATACCGCTTGCAGCTGTTCAGCACCAATCACGCCATCAGGATCGACGAAGTGCTGGGCAAGTCGCTGACCGTGCGCCTCGATCTCGCCGACGGCAAGGAGCGGTACTGGAACGGCATCGTCACGCGCTTCGGCATGACCGGCTGGAACGACAAGTTCGCCGTCTACGAAGCGACCGTCCATCCCTGGCTGTGGCTCCTCAAGCGCTCCTCGAACTGCCGCATTTTCCAGAACCGCACCGTCATCGAGATCGTCAAGGAAGTCTGCGCGGCGCCGATCTACGGTGGCCTGGCCGACCTGTCGGGCAAGGGCTTGAGCGGCGAATACCCCAAGCTGCCGTTCTGCGTGCAATACCGCGAAACCGACTTCGATTTCGTCTGCCGCCTGCTCGAACACGCCGGCATCTACTTCTACTTCACTCACGACAGCAGCCGCCACACGATGGTGCTGGCCGACTCGTATGCCGCGCACAGCACCATCGCCGGCTACGGCGCGCTGGCCTTTTGCGGCGAGAGCGGCGCCAATGCCGCCGACCGCGAAAGCGTGCAGACCTGGTCGGCGGCGGGCGAAATCGCCTCCGGCGCCTATGTGCTCAACGACTACGACTTCGAAAAAGCCGCCGCCAGCGCCAGCGGCAGCCTGCTGGTGCGGGCGCGCGCGGCCGCCTCCACCCAGCCCCTGTACGAATTGTTCGATTATCCGGGCACCCACGCCAGCGCCCAGGAAGGCGAAGCGCTCGCGTTGGGGCGCATGGAAAGCGTGCACGGGCAGGGTGAGCAAGTGAGCGCGGCGACCAATGCGCGCGGCTTGTACCCGGGCGGCTTGTTTGGTTTAAGCGGTCACCCGCGCGCCGATCAGAACCGCGCCTACCTCGTCACCGCGACCGAGTTCACCATCGAAGGCGACGACTACGCCTCGGCCGCCATGTCGCGCCCGTTGCGCGCGCTGTGCCGCTTTACCGCCATCGGCGCCGATCATGGTTACCGCCCGCTGCCGCATATCGCCAGGCCGCGCGTGCAGGGGCCGCAGACGGCCATCGTGGTCGGCAAGCCGGGCGAGGAAATCTGGACCGACAAATACGGCCGCATCAAGGTGCAGTTCCACTGGGACCGCGACGGCCAGGACGACGACAAGAGTTCGTGCTGGGTGCGCGTGTCGCAGGCCTGGGCCGGCAAGGGCTGGGGCACGATGTTCATTCCGCGCGTGGGCATGGAGGTCGTGGTCGACTTCCTGGAGGGCGATCCGGACCGTCCGCTGGTGACCGGCTGCGTCTATAACAGCGACGCCATGCCGCCGTACACCCTGCCGCAGCAGCAGAGCCGCTCCACCATCAAGTCGCACAGCATCGACGGCAGCGGCTTTAACGAGATCCGGCTGGACGACAAAAAGGACGCCGAGGAGATTTTCGTGCAGGCCGAGAAGGACTATCTGCGCGTGGTCAAGAACAACGACACGCTCAAGGTCGGCCACGACAGGAAGGACAAGGGCGACCAGACGATTTCGATCCACAACGACCAGCAATCGGAGATCGGTCACGATCAGCAGTGCAAGGTCGGCAACGACCAGCGGCTGGAGATCGGAAAGGACCAGGGCGTGACGATCAAGGCCGACCAGACGCTCGATGTCGGCGGCAAGCAGGCGGTCGATATCGGCGGCGACCAGACCGTGTCTGCCGGTAAAAGCATGGTCCTCAAGGCGAATTCCTCGATCGAACTGAAAGTCGGCGCCAGCAGCATCAAGATCGAGCCGGGCAAGATCACGATCAAGGCACCGGAAGTGCTGGTGCAGGCCGACGCCAACCTGACCGTGAAATCGGGCGCGATGGCGAGCATCAAGTCGGGCGCGATCATGTCGATCGAAGGCGCTTTGGTGAAGATCAATTGAGGAGCCATCGATGTCACTGACCTTGCGCATCCTCAGCTACCTCGGCGACGCGCCGGGGCTGCCGGCCACGTTTTGCGTGGGCCACGCCGGCGCCAGCGTGGGCCGCGCGCCCGGCTGCGCGGTGGCGCTGCCGGACCCCGGCCAAATTATCTCGCGCGAGCACGCCCGTGTCATTTTCGAGGCCGGCCGCTACAGCCTGACCGACGTGGGCCGCAATCCCAGCGCCATCAACGGCCGCCCGCTCGATAGCGGCGAGTGCGCGCCGCTGGCCAATGGCGACCTGCTGACCATCGGCGACTACGTGCTGGCCGTCGAGCTGGAACCGGTGGCCCAGGCGCCGGCCATCCTGGCCAGCCATGCATTGGCCGGCCTGGAGGCGGCCGCGAGCACCAACATCCTGGACCTGATCGGCGCATCCGCCGGCGCCGATGGCGACGATCCGCTTGGCCTGCTGACGGATGGCTGGCGCGCGCCCGACAGCGGCGCCGCCGAATTCGACCACGTCGCCGCGCATGCGATCCCGATGCAACAGGTACGCCTGTGCAGCGCGCCGCGCATGCTCATCCCCGACGACTACGATCCGCTGGCCGACCTGGTGCCTGCCACCGACAGTGGCGAGCGCGCCGTGCTGCATGCCCTGTTGACCGGCATGGGCCTGTCCGACACCGCATCGGCGCAGCCGGCCACCGAACTGGCGCACCTGGCCGGGGTGATGCTGCGCCAGGCCATTGCCGGCGCGATGGCCGTATTGAAGGCGCGCGCCGCCGGCCGCCGTGACGCGCGCTACGACGTGCAGGTGCTGCCGGAAGAAACGCGCAACCCCTTGCTGGCCTGCCCGGATGCCGAGAGCGCACTGGCGCACCTGCTGTTCGCGCCCGACATTGGCGCCATGGGCGCCGGCAAGGCCATCGCCAGCGCCTTCGACGGCGTGCGCTGCCACGAGGCGGCCATCGAGGCCGGCCTGCGCGCCGCGTTGGGCGGCGTGATCGCGCGCCTCGACCCGGAGCGCATCGCGGCCGATGCCGGGCCGGCCGGCGCGCTCGCCCGGCTGCTGCCGGCCCAGCGCGAGGCGCGGCTGTGGGAACGCGCCGTGCATGCCCACGACGACCTGGCGCTGGCGGCGCGGCACGACTTCGAGCAGTTGTTCGGCGCGCCGTTCGCCGCCGCCTACGACGCGCGCCTGCGCAAGATGCAGGGCGACCGATGAGCGGCGCCCCTTTTATCCGACCACCCTGGAACCCGAACCATGTCATGCAACCGTAAAGTCGTCTGGTCCGAGGGCATGCTGCTGCAACCGCAGCACCTGCAGCAGCACGACCGCTATCTGCAACACCAGCTCGATGCGCGGGTGCGCGCCCTGGGCCCCTACGGCTACGGTTTTTCAAGGCTCGCCATCGACCTCGCCCAGCTCGCGTCCGGCCGCATTGCGCTGACCTCCTGCGCCGCCGTCATGCCCGACGGAACCGTGTTCAGCTTGCCGTGCGACGAAGAATTGCCGCTGCCGCTCGACATCCCCGAGGATGCGCGCGACGTGCTGGTGGTGCTGGCCGTGCCCCTGCGCCGCCCCGGCGTCGACGAGGTCACGCTGGACGGCAGCGCGCCCGACAATTACGCGCGCCATGCCACGGCCGAGCAGGAGGTGCGCGACAGCACCGGCCTGGACAGCAGCGCGCTGGTCCAGGTCGGCAAGCTGCGCCTGCGCCTGATGCTGGCCCCGGACGCGGCCAGCGCCCATGCCTGCCTCGGCGTGGCGCGCGTGATCGAACGCCGTCCCGACAAGCAGCTGGTGCTCGATACCGATTACCAGCCGCCCAGCCTGGACCTGCGCGTGGCGCCCTATCTGCGCGGCTTTGCCGACGAACTGCTCGGCCTGCTGCGCCAGCGCGGCGACGCCCTGGCCCAGCGCCTCGGCCAGCCGGGTGCGGCGGGGGCTGCCGAGATTTCCGATTTTTTGATGCTGCAAATGATCAACCGCGCCGATCCGCTGTTCGCGCATCTGGCGGCCACGCCGCTGCTGCACCCGGAAGCGTTTTATCGCGCCGCGCTGCAACTGGCGGGCGAATTGCGCAGCTTCGGGGCTGGCGAGCGGCGCGCGGCGCGCTATCCGGCCTACCGCCACGACGATCTGCACGCCAGCTTCGCGCCGCTGATCGAAGACCTGCGCCAGGCGCTGTCGCTGGTGCTGGAGACGCAGGCGGTGGCACTGCCGCTCGACGAGCGCCAGTATGGCATCCGCGTGGCGCTGCTGCGCGATGCCGAGCTGGTCAAGTCGGCCACGTTCGTGCTGGCGGTCAACGCCCAGGTGCCGGCCGAGACGCTGCGCCTCATGCTGCCGCGCCAGATCAAGATCGGTTCGGTGGAAAGCATCCGCGACCTGGTCAACCTGCAACTGCCCGGCATCGGCCTGCGCCCGCTGGCGGTGGCGCCGCGCCAGTTGCCCTTCCATGCAGGCTTTACCTATTTTGAACTGGAGCGCGGCGGCGACTCCTGGCAGCAGTTGAGCAGCTCGGCCGGCTTCGCGATGCATGTGGCGGGCGACTTTCCCGGCCTGCAGATGGCGTTCTGGGCGATCCGGACCTAAACGAAAGGCATACCGTGCTGCAACTCGATAAACAGGGCGCCGCGCCGCCCGACTGGGAACAGACCGTCTTGCGGATCGATGACGAGGCGCCCCGGCGCGCGCGCACCGCCCGCACCGCCGCAGCGGCGAAGCAGGTGCCGCTGGCGTTCGTGCCGGGCGCGCAGCCGTTTTCGTCGCCGTGCTGGCCGAATACACTGGTCGGGCTGGCCACGCCCCTGCTGGAATTCGCCCTCCACGTGCGCGCCAGCAGCGCCCATGTCGACCTGTCCGCCCTGCGCCAGCAATTGCTGCAGGCGATGCAGCGTTTTGCCGTCGATGCCGGGCAGCATGGCATCGCACCGGCCACCGTGGCGGGCGCGCAGTATTGCCTGTGTACCTTGCTCGACGAAACCATCTCGGGCACGGCGTGGGGCGGTAACGGCGCCTGGGCCAGCCATAGCCTGCTGGTGCATTTTCACAACGAAGGCTTCGGCGGAGAGAAATTTTTCCTGATCTTGCAGAAGCTGTGCCAGGACCCGCAAGCCAACCTGGCCCTGCTGGAACTGATGTATCTGTGCCTGGCCCTGGGGCTGGAAGGGCGCTACCGCGTCATCGACGGCGGGCAGGCGCGGCTCGACACCATTCGCCAGCGTCTGCAAGTGTTGATCCGCAAGGAGCGCGGCGCTTGCGAGCCTGCCTTGTCGCCCGACTGGCAGGCGCAGGCAGTGGTGCGCCCGCCGGCGCGGCACAAGGCGCTGGCGCTCGTGCTGGCGGCGATGCTGGCGGTCTTGCTGGGACTGGGCGGCGCGGCCCGCATGACGCTCGATCGCAGCGCCGACCCGGTCGCCGCCAGCCTGGCCGCGCTGGCGGTGCGCAATGCGGCGCCTGCGGTGGCCATCGCACCCGTCGCCGCCGCCGCGCCGCGCCTGGCCAGCCTGCTGGCGGCCGACGTCGAACGCGGCCTGCTCAGCGTCACCGACGGCGCCGGGCAGTCGACCATCGTGCTGCACGGGGAGGGCGTGTTCGCCTCGGGCAGCGCCGACGTCGCCGCACCGTTCCTGCCGCTGCTCGAACGCGTCGCCGGTGCGCTCGCGCCCTTGCCGGGGCGGGTGCTGGTGATCGGCCATACCGACGATGTAAAAAGTGCCTCGCCGCGCTTTCCATCGAACCAGGCGCTCTCCGGCGCGCGCGCCGCCACCGTCGCGGCGCTGCTGGCGGCGCGCGCGGCGTCGGCGGAACGCTTCACGGCCCAGGGACGCGGCGAGAGCGCACCGCTGGTACCCAACGACAGCGCGGCCAACCGCGCCCGCAACCGGCGCGTGGTCATCATCCTGGCGCGCGACAACCACGAGGTAAGCCCATGAAACGATTGCTGCGTCTTTTTGTCTCCCTTCCGGGCCTGGCGCTGGTGGCGCTGTTGCTGCTGGCCGTGGCGATCTGGACCCAGGCGCCGCTGCTGGCCTTCAATGGCACGGTGCCGTTTGCATCGCCACGATCGCGCGTGCTGGCGATCGTGGCACTGCTGGCCGGCTGGCTGACTTATATGGGTGTGCGCTGGGGCCGGGCGGTGCTGGCGCGGCGCGCGGCCGGGTGTACGCCGGAACCGGAGCAAGTGGCCGCCGAAGCCGAACGGCGTCTTCTGGCACAGCGCTTGCGGGCGGCGCTGGCGCTGGGCCGCAAGGGACGCAGCCGATGGGCTGCGCCGCTGCCATCGTATCTGCTGCTCGGTGACGCCGGCAGCGGCAAAACCAGCATGCTGGAACAGTGCGGCCTGACCATGGCGCTGGCGCAGGCACGCGCCGGGCGCGCCCTGGCGCCGACCGCTCGCTGCGAATGGCGGGTCAACGGCGCGGCGCTGCTGCTCGATATGCCCGGGCACGACTGCGTGACCGATGGCGCGGCCTGGAGGGAGGTGCTGGACTTGCTGCGCAGGAAGCGGCGCCGGTGCCCGGTCGGCGGCGTGATCGTGGTGCTGAGCGCCGCCGCCATGCTGTCCCAGGGCGCGGCGGCCAGGCGCACCCAGGCGCATGCGATACGCTCGCGGGTCGACGAATTGCAGCGCCAGCTCGGCATCGTCGTGCCGCTGTACGTCGTGGTCAGCAAGTGCGATCTGCTGCCCGGATTCGACGCCTGGTTCGACGCCCTCAGTGAACATGAGCGGGCCCAGGTGTGGGGCATGAACTTCCCGCTCGGGCCGTACGCCCCCGGCGAGGGTGTCGACACGCGCCTTGGCGCACTCGAACACCAGCTGAGGTCACGGTTGATCGAGCGCATGCAGGGCGAAGGCGACGACACGCGGCGCGCGCTGCTGTTCGGCTTTCCGCAGCAGTTTTCCATCCTGGGCGGCGCCGTGCGCGCCTTCCTGGACGAGGCGTTCCAGCCCGGCGAGTTTGGCGACGAGCTGATGCTGCGCGGGACCTATTTTGTCAGCGCGGCGCCGGCGGCAGGCAGCTTCGGACCGGGCGCGCGCAGCTATTTCCTGACCCGCCTGTTGCGCGATCTGGTGTTCCAGGAGAGCGGCTTGAAAGCCCACAGCGCCGGGCGCGAGCGGCGTCGGCGCCTGCACGGGCGCATCGCGCTGGCGGCGAGCGGCCTGATCCTGCTCGCCGGCACGGCCGGCCTGGCGCGCAGCTATGCGGCCAACCGCGCCTATGTGCAGCAGGCAGCCGGCCAGACCGTGCTGGCCCAGCAGGCGGCGCACGCCGTGGTCCCGGCCGACCGCACGCTACTGGCGCCCCAGGCGCTGCTCGACGCCGTGTGCATCATCCCCGGCGGCAATGTTTCCTTATCGGGGTCTGACCCCGGTTGGGAAACATTGCCGGAGCGTGAGGCCGGGGTGCCGCTGCTGATGCGCCTCGGCTTGTACCAGGGCGAGCGCCTGGGCGCGGCGGCGGACGGGGCCTACCGCCGCCTGCTGCGCACCGCCTTGCTGCCGCGCGTGCAGGAAAAGATGGAAATCGAACTGCGCCGGGGCGCCGCGCATGACAGCGACTATCGCTACGAATTGCTGCGTGTGTACCTGATGCTGGGCCAGCCGCAGCATCGCGATGCGCAAGCCCTGCGCAACTGGGCCGCCCGCAACCTGGACGACGCCGCGCCGGCCGCGCGCCATCTGGCGGCCTTGTTCGCGCCGCGCACGCTGGACGGCGCGCCCGTGCAACTGGACCGGCAACTGATCGCCGCCACCCGCCAGGAGCTGGACGCCATGCCGCTCGCCGAGCGTGTCTACAAGCGCCTGCGCCAGGCGCCGGCACTGGCCGACCTCGACCTGGCCGCGTCCGCCGGCCCGGGCCTGACCCAGGTGCTGGCGCGCCGCAGCGCGCTGCCGTTCTCGCGCGGCATCGCCGGGATGTACACGGTGGCGGGCTACACGGCCTTCCTCGGCCTGCTCGACCAGGCGGTCGCCGCCCAGGCGGCCGACAGCTGGGTGCTGGAGCGGCCCGACGCGCTTTTGAAGGCTGCCGTGCTGCGCCTGTATGCCGACGACTACATCGCCCAGTGGGACGCGCTGCTGGCCGACATCACGCTGGCGCCGCTCGAGAGCATCGACGGCGCCGTGCGCGCCCTCAATGCGCTGGCGGGGAGCGAATCGCCGCTGCGCAAACTGCTGCAGGCCGCGGCCAGCCAGACCCGCCTCGATGGCGTGGGACGTGCCGTTGCCGGCGGCGCCGGCGGTTTCGCCTTGCAGCAGGCGGTGCGGATGACGGGCAAGCGGGTCCAGGCGGCGCTATCGGGGCCGGCAACGCCGCCGCCAGCGGCCATCACCCCGCCGGCACACCCGGTCGACCTCCATTTCGCGCGCCTGCACCGCTTGATGGCGCCGGGTGCGGACAAGGTCAGCGAATTCGACCGGCTGATGGAAACGGTGAAACAGGCATCGACCGAGCTGGCCGCGGCCGGCCTGGCGCAGCAAAGCGGCCAGCCCATGCCGGCCGGCGCCGCGCTGGCCGGGCTGCAGCAATTGGGGGAGGGCTTGCCGGCGCCTCTGGCGGCCCTGCTGGCGACGGCGCATGGCAGCGCCGCCGGATTGACGCTCGACAACGAACATGCGCGCCTGAACGCCCTGTGGCAGGCCGGGCCGGCGCGCCTGTGCCGCAGCGGGATCGAGGGACGCTACCCGATGGTGCGCAACGCCACGGTCGACGCCAATGCGGACGATTTCGGCGATTTTTATGGCTACGGCGGCCTGGTCGATGTCTTCTTCGACAAGCATCTGGCCAGCCATGTCGATACCGGGGCCGGGCGCTGGCGCCTGCGTGCCGGCCACAGCAGCCGTTTGGGGATCGGGCAGGCGGTGATCGATGAATTCCAGCGCGCCGCCCGTATCCGCGATACCTGGTTTGCCGATCGCGGCAAGCGGGTGGCGATGCGCTTTTCCCTGCGCCCGCTGGACCCCGACCCGGCCGCGGCCAGGGCAGTGCTCGATATCGAGGGCCAGATCCTCAGCCATGGGGCCGCCGGGGCACCCGCCGCGGCGCGCTTCCAGGTGCCTGGCGGCAAAGGCAGCGAGCAAGTGCGGCTGCTGCCCGGGTCCGCCGCCGGCGCGCCCTTGCACACCGAGGGGGCCTGGGCCTGGCTGCACATGCTCGACCTGGGGCGCCTGGAAAAAACCGCGCAAGCCGACCGCTTTGAGCTCAGTTTCGAGGTCGACGGGCTGGCCCTCAGGTACGAACTGAAGGCCAGCAGTGTCAACAACCCGTTTCAGCGCGAGATTGTCGAGGCCAGCCGCTGCCTGACCCGCTTGTGAGATAGTCGCCGCACTGCAGCGGGGCGCGGCCGCTGGTGTGACGCAAGGCGTAGCCCTGGCGGTAAATGCTGACCAGGCCCAGCGCGCAACCGCTCAGTTGTTCGAGCTTCAGACGCAGCTCGAAGATGCCGACCCGGATATTGCTGCGCGTATCAGCCTTGCCCTGGGTCTGGAAGAATTCGGACAGTTCGCCAAAGGAAACCACGCCACCCGTGCGGCTGAGAAACAGATCGACCAGCATGAATTCGGTGCGGCTCAGTCGGATGGTGCGCTCCTGGAATGCCACCGAGAGCGACGCGGCATGCAGCGTCAGCGAGGGCGCGGACGCGAATGGCGCTCGCGCCTTGGCCGGGTCGAGCCCGCTGTGGCATGGCGTCACCATGCGCTGCAGCAGCACCGATGCGCGGCGCAGCAGGTCGGTCGGGCTGACCGGCGCGAACACCCAGTCGGCCGTCAGCGCCAGGCTGCCGGTGGCGCCGGGCGGGGGCTGATGGGCGTCGACCGCCAGGATCAGGGGCGCCGGCCAGAGGCGCTGGCCAGCCATGCCGCGCGCCACGCGCTGGGCCGGGGCGATGGCGTCGAGCAGTGCGTGTTCGCGGCTGTCGACCAGCAGGATATTGGCCACGCCGGCATCGCACACGAAGCCGGCACTGCCGCCGTGCACATTGAGTACCGAGACGTCGAGTCCGCTGAACGCAAGCAGCTCATTGCAAGCGGCAGCGGAGCGAAACTCACGAATGTTCTCCATGCAGCTTTCATACAATTGTTTTCCGCCAACATAAATATGTATGCGCATAATTATCCTTGTGATTATTTTTGATACGGCGGCAGTCTCTTGGCCGTCGCGCCGGTCGCGAAGGGCGAGCGTTAGTACATCAAAGCATGAAGTGCCGCACTGGCGACCTATCGAAAGTTAGGTTCGCTTTCCCTGCGCACCCAACTAAATTCACTGTGTAAACTTGTGTGTTCTCCATGAATCATCCTGGTGGGCAATTGTGCATGCCGCACGAGCCTGAGCGGTGAAAAAGTAACAATTCCCCCTTTTCGTCAGATGCTTTTCGGTTAATATGGAATGCAATTGTCACAAATCTAACCGTCATGGTTCACGATTTGGCGGTGGCATATGCAGCCGCCAGTTCTGTGTTATCGCTCGCCCGTCTCATGCAAAACGAATCGAAATTTCATCCGCCGGCATTGCCGGCCCGGTTTTTCCCCGTTCCGCGTCTGCATGAGCGCATCGCGGCGGTGACGGCCGCCCGCATCGTGTGCCTGACCGCCCCGGCCGGTTTCGGCAAGAGCACGACCATGGCGCAGCAGCTGGCCGCGCTGGCAGCGCGCGCGGTGGGCACCTGCTGGATCAATCTCGACGAAGCCGACAACGATGTCGAGCGCTTCCTGGACCACATGACGGCCGCGCTGGCCGCCGCGCACGCCCCGGCGGCCAGCGCCACCGCGCACGCCACGGGCCGCGCGCAACTGCTGGCCATGTGCAACCGCCTGGCGCACCAGAGCTGCGACGTGGCGCTGTTTTTCGACGACTACCATGTCATCACCAACCCGGCCGTGCACGAGCTGATGGACTGGGTGCTGGCGGTCAGCCCGGTCCAGCTGACCCTGTATATCGGATCGCGCAGCCGGATTCCCCTGAAACTGAGCCGCCTGCGCCTGTGCGGCGGGGTGGCCGACCTTGGCGCGGCCGACCTGAGCCTGACGCGCGACGAAGCGTGCGCCTTCATGGGCGTGGTGGGGGCGGGTACGCTCGATGCGGCTCACGGCGGCGTGCTGTACGAACGCACCGAAGGCTGGGCGGCGGGGCTGCAGCTGGCCGCCATCGCGCTGCAAAATGCCGGCGACCGCGAACGCTTCATCCGCGATTTTTCGGGCAGCGCGCACGATATCGCGTCGTACCTGATGAACGCGGTGCTGGCGCGCCTGCCGCCCCACGTCGACCAGTTCATGTCGCGCACGGCCTTGTTCGACCGTTTTTCGAGCAGCTTTTGCCAGGATGCGCTGGCGCTGCGCGACGCGCCGGAACTGATCGACTGGATCGGCGCGCATAACCTGTTCCTGATTCCGCTCGACCGGCGCGGCCAGTGGTTTCGCTATCACCATCTGCTGAGCGACCACCTGCGCAAGCGCTACCTGGACACGGACGCCGGCGCGGCGCGCGCCGACTACCGCGCCGCCAGCCATTGGTGCGAGCGCGCCGGCGCCAACGATGAAGCGATCCGCTATGCCCTGGCCGGCGACGACAGCACGCGTGCGATCGACCTGATCGCGGGCTGTGTCGATGAACTGATCCGCGGCCGCGCCGGTTTCGACACCCTGCTGCGCTGGATGTCGGCGGTCCCTTACCGTTTGCTGACCCAGCGCGTGCAGCTGCGCCTGACCTTCATCCGCTCAAGCATCTGGAACAACCGCTTCGAGCAGGCCGAAAACGCGCTGGCCGAGCTGGAATACGACTTGGGGAGCGGCCCTCCCGTGCCCGGCGCCGCCGCCGCCCTGTGCAGCATGGAGATGCTGTGGTGCCTGCTGTATGCGTTCCAGGACAAGACCGCGCTGGCGGCCAGCCGCAGCCGCGCGTGGCTGGTGCGCTGGGGGCCGTCGGCGCCGCCGTCCGATATCGCGCGCGCGCATATCGCGATCGGCTACAGCGCCTTCGTGGCGCACGATTACGCCGTCGCCGAACAGTCTTACCAGAGCGCCGAGACCTTTTACGCCGCCGCCGATTTCTATTCCGGCGTGGTGTGGACCGAGCGTTTCATCAGCATCATCCGGCTCGAACAAGGCCAGGCGCGCGAGGCCGAACGGGTGCTGGCGGCGCTGTACCTGACCAACCGCGCCCGGCTCGGCGCCGATTCGATGGTGGCCTCGCACACCGGCGTGCATCTGGCGCAGGCGGCCTATGAACTGAACAAGATCGATGCGGCCGATGCGGCGCTCGACAGCGCGCTGACGATTCCGACCGATCCGGTCCTGCCGGCGGACGGCGAGGGCAGCGCGCTTCCCAGCGGTTTCGGACTGCTGGAAGACTACATGGCCGCCTACCTGACCCGCGCGCGCCTGCTGTGCGTGCAGGGCCAGGCCGGCGCCGCCGACGCGGTGCTGGCGAACGGCGTGGCCGGCGCCCTGCAGTGCAAGCAGCTGCGCCTGGCGCGCATCCTGATGGCCGAGCGCATCCGGCTGGCGCTGCTGCGCGACGACGTGGCGCTGGCGGCCAGCCACGAAAGCGCGCTCGATGCCATCGATGCGGCGGCCGGACCGGCTGGCCACGGCCGTGGCGAGGCCGAGGAAGTCGCGGTCGGCATCGCGCGCATCCGGCTGCGCCTGGCGCAGGGCGCCAGCGATGCCGATGCCATCGCCGCCCGGCTCCAGGAACTGACCGCGCGCGCGCGTCTCCAGGGGCGTATGCGCATGCTGGTCAAGCTTCTGTGCCTGCAGGCGCGCTACCACGGCGGACGGGCCGAACACGAAGAAGCGGGAGCGGCCATCCATGAGGCGCTGCTGATCGGCGACGAGGGCGGCTTGTGCCGCTCGATCGCCGACGAGGCTCCTCACGTGCGCGCCATCGTCGCCGGTCACGGCGCGTGGCAGTCGCAGTCGCACCGGCGCGATGCGCGCCTGGTGACGCCGGACTACCTGGCGCAGGTGCTGGCCGCCTGCGGCACGGCGGCCGGCGCCGCGCCGGACCAGGCGGCACCGGCTGCGGCGCCGGAGGCGCATGCCCTGTCGCCGCGCGAGGTGCAGGTGCTCAAACTGGCCGAACGCGGGCTGGCCAACCGCGAGCTGGCCGCGCAGCTGTTCGTCTCGGAAGGGACGGTCAAGTGGCATCTGCATAATATCTTCGCCAAGCTGGCGGTACGCAACCGCAGCAGCGCCGTCGCGCGCGCACGCAGCCTGAACCTGCTGTGACCAGATGGCCATACCCGATCCAGCCTTGACGATGGCGCGCGCGCCGCGTCCGGAAGGGCGCTTCATCGAAACCAAGTTCCGCCCGCCGTCGGTGGCGGGCGAACCGGTGGCGCTGGCGCGCCTCGACCGCGCGCTGGCGGCGGCCCTGGAGCGGCGCGTGGTGTGCCTGAGCGCGCCCGCCGGTTTCGGCAAGACCACCTCGCTGCTGAAACTGGCCCGCGCGCTCGATGCGGACGGCTGCACCACCTGCTGGGTGAACCTGGATCCGGAAGATAACGACACGGCGCGCTTTTTGCAGTATGTGATCGAAGCGGCCCAGCGCGCGCTGCCCGGCATCGGCGAGTACCGGCTGGCCGACGTGTGCGAGGCCAATGTCGACGCGCTCAAGGCGATTCTGCGTTCGGTGTGCGAGGACCTGGCCGCGCGCGCCACGCCGCTGGCGCTGTTCCTCGACGATTATCACCTGATCGACAATCCGGCCATCCACGCGGTGCTGGCATGGCTGCTGAGCGTGAGCCCGGACTGCCTGCGCGTGCTGATCGCCAGCCGCTACCGGCTGCCGTCCACCATGGATGACCTGCGCCGGCAGCAGGTGCTGGCCGACATCGGCACCGCCGAACTGAGTCTGACCCTGGACGAAACGGCGTGCTTCCTGCACGCGGCGCAGTTGCCGGCGCTGGACGCCGACCAGGTGCGCACCTTGTTCGAGCGCACCGAGGGCTGGGCCGCCGGCTTGCAGCTGGTGGCGATGGCGCTGCAGGCCGACGGCCGCGGCGCCGCCTTCATCGATGAATTTTCCGGCGCCGACTGCGACGTCAGCGCCTATCTGCTCGAAGCGGTGCTGTCGCAGGTGCCGCCGACCGTCATGCGCTTTCTGAGCCTGACGGCCTTGTTCGACCGTTTTTCGCTGGCGCTGTGCAGCGAGGCGCTGGGGCAGCACGACGCCGGCGCGACGATGGCGTGGATCCGCGCCCACAACCTGTTCCTGATTGCGCTCGACGACGGCGGGCAGTGGTTTCGCTACCATCACCTGTTGTCGGACTATCTGCGCGGCGCCACCGCCGCCGGCGCGCCCGACCAGGTGTGCTTGGCCAACCGCGCGGCCAGTGCCTGGTTCGCGCGCGAAGGGCTGCGCGACGAGGCGATCCGCTGCGCCTTCCAGAGCGGCGACGTGAATCTGGCGGCGGACCTGATCGAGCGCTGCGTCGAGGATGTCACGCAGCGCCGCGGCGAGCACGATCAGGTGATCCGCTGGTATCAGCGCCTGCCGGAGGAGACCCTGTTCGAGCGCATCACGCTGCGCCTGTCGTATGTGCGCTCGGTGATGTGGAGCGGGCGCCTGCGCGAAGCGCAAAGCGCGCTGCTGGCGATCGAGTCGGACCTGGCGCTGCGCTATGCGGTCAGTGTCTACGACGGCAAGGACGCGATCGATGCGGCCATCCTGGGCGACCTGCAGATCTGCTGGTACATGTTCCATGTGTTCAGCAACCGGGTCGAGCGCGTGCGCGAAAGCAAACGGACCTGGGGCGCGCAATGGGAGAGCACCGGCAATCCGCTCGACATCGCACGCGTCAAGCTGGCGGCGGCGTGCTTCGCCTTCATCGAACACGATTATCGCGAAGCCCTGGCGCTGGGCGAGAGCGCGCAGGCGTTTTACGAACGCTGCGATTATTATGCGGGCGTGGCCGGCTGCCGCCGCATGCGCTACGTGATCGCGCTCGAACGCGGCCAGGCGCGCGAGGCCGAACGGGGCCTGGCCGCCCTGTACGAGGAAAATTGCCGCGAGCTGGGGCGCTATTCGATCATTGCCGCCAACACCGGCATTCAACTGGCCGATGCCGCGTACGAGTGCGGCCAGGTCGACCTTGCGCGCAAGGTGCTGGCCAGCGCCTTCGGCATGTCGTCCAGGTACGGCCTGGTGACCAATTTTATCGCTGCGTATTTGACGTCCTCGCGCGTGCTGCGCTTCGATCAGCAGGGCGAGGCGGCCGATGCCTGCCTGTCGGAGGGCCTCGCGCTCGGCCGCGAGCGCAGCCTGCCGCGCCTGACCGTGGCCTTGCAGGGCGAGCGCGTGCGCGTCTACCTGCAGCAGGGCCGCATCGACGACGCGCTCAAGGTCGGGCGCGGCGCCGGGATCGATCCGGCGCAGCCGGGCGAGGCGGGTGCGCTGGCGCGCTCGTCGGACCTGGTGCTGATCGAACTGCGCCTGCGCCTGGCCACCGGGCGCCTGCAGGGACTGGGCCTGGCGATCGACGACTTGCTGGTGCAGACGCGCAAACAGCAGCGCGTGCGCCTGACGGTGCGCCTGCTGGCGCTGAAAAGCGTGCTGCTGCAGCAGACCGGCAGGATGGACGACGCCTGCGCCGTGCTCGACACGGCGGTCGGACTGGCCAGCGCCGGCGGCTTGTGCCGCTCGATCGTGGACGAGGGGCCGGAAGTACGGGCGGTGCTGGAGGAGCTGCGCCGGCGCACGCCGCTGGCGGCGCAGGATGGCTTGGGCAGCCTGCTCAGCGCGTGCAATTTCGCCGTGGCCAGCACGCGGGCCTTCGGCGCCGCACTCGGCGCGGCGGTGATCAGCGCGCGCGAGGTCGAGATTTTGAAACTGGTGCAATGCGGCCTGGATAACCGGCGCGTGGCCGTGCAGATGGGCATCTCGGAAGGGACGGCCAAATGGTATTTGAGAAATATCTACCAGAAGCTGCAAGTCGGCAGCCGCACGGCCGCGATTGCGCGGGCGCGCGAACTGCGCCTGCTTTGACGGTGCACGACCTTGCGCGCGCCCGGCGCGCATGCGATAGCGGCACCTTGTCGCATCCGTGCGTCTTTACACTGCACCGGGGCGCGCGAAGGTTTGCCGGGCGCGTCTTCCTCATCGTAGAATCGGTGGCTCACAGGCAGCGCCCAAGCGCGCCGCCGCACCGTCAACCCATTCCACTCAGAGCCGCATGCACCCAATTCGCGCAACCGTCCTGGCCGCCATCCTGGCCTCAATCACTTCGTGGGCCAGCGCCGACGACGACGCCGACAAGAAAAAGTGGGACGTCAACAATCCCCCCGGCGTAGCCGGCACCGTCAAGATCGATACCGCCAGCGGCACCTGGATGAGCGTCGACGTCAGCCCCGACGGCAAGCACATCGTGTTCGACCTGCTGGGCGACCTGTACCTGTTGCCGGTTGCCGGCGGCGAAGCGAAGCCGCTGACCCATTCGGTGGCCTGGGAAATGCAGGCGCGCTTTTCGCCGGACGGCAAGCAGCTGGCCTACATGTCGGACGCGGCCGGCGGCGACAATATCTGGATCATGAATGTCGACGGCAGCGGCGCGCGCGAAGTGAGCAAGGAGAAATTCCGTCTGTTGAACAACCCGGTGTGGCATCCGAACGGCAAGTTCATCGCCGCGCGCAAGCATTATTCCGGCACGCGCTCGCTCGGCTCCGGCGAAATCTGGATGTTCCATACCCACGGCGGCGGGGTGCAGCTCAACGAAAAGCCGAACTGGCAGAAGGACCTGGGCGAGCCCGCGTTTTCGCCGGACGGACGCTACATCTACTACTCGCAGGATACGACCGCCGGCACGGTGTTCGAGTACAACAAGAATTCGAACGCGCAGATCTACCAGATCTTCCGGCGCGACCTGAAAGAAGAAAAAACCAAGCCCTTCGTCAGCGGACCGGGCGGCGCGGTGCGGCCGACCCCGTCGCCGGACGGCAAATACCTGGCCTTCGTGCGCCGGGTGCGCAATCAATCGACCCTGTTCCTGAAAGACCTCGCCAGCGGCATCGAAACACCGGTCTGGGATGGGCTGGAACGTGACCTGCAGGAAGCCTGGGCCATCCACGGCGTGTATCCCGCATTTAGCTGGATGCCGGGCAGCAAGGAGATCGTGGTCTGGGCCAAGGGCAAGATCTGGCGCGTCGATCCGTTTGCGAAGTCGGCCAGGGAGATTCCATTCCACGTCAAGGACACGCGCGAGGTGCGCGAGGCGCTGCGCTTTGCCCACGCCGTCGCACCGGACCAGTTCGACGTGCGCCAGCTGCGCTGGGTCAACGTGGCGCCGCAGGGCAATAAGGTGGTCTACTCCGCGCTCGGTCATCTGTATGTGCGCGACTTGCCCAACGGCGAGCCGCGGCGCCTGACGCGCCAGGGCGACCACTTTGAATACTTCCCCAAGTTCTCGCGCGACGGCCAGCGCATCGTCTTCGCCACCTGGGACGACGAGAAGCTGGGCTCGATCCGCACGCTCGACCTGAAAAGCGGCAAGGAAACCACCCTGACCACGGCGCCCGGCAAATACCTGGAGCCGGCGTTCTCGCCCGACGGCAAGGATGTGGTCTACGTCAAGAGCCAGGGCCGCTTCCTGCTCAGCCCGTGGCATGGGCTCGACACGGGCGTCTACAAGGTCGCCAGCGACGGCAGGGGCAAACCGGTGCTGGTGACCGACGATGGGCGCGCGCCGCAATACGCCGCCGACGGCAACCATGTATACGTCACGCGCACGGCCAGCACGGGCGAAGTCGATGCGATGACCTCGCTGGTGCGCATCCGCCTCGACAAATACGAAGAGCACCCCATCGCCAAGGGCGAATTCGTGACCAGTTTCAGCCTGTCGCCGGACGGCGCCTGGCTCGCTTACGGCGAGCGTTTCCACACCTGGGTGGCGCCGCTGCCGCTGGCCGGCAAGGTCATCACCATCGGCGAAAAGGCCGAAGCCTTGCCGGTGCGCCAGCTCGATGCCGATGCCGGCGACTACCTGCACTGGTCGGGCGACAGCAGCGCGCTGCATTATTCGCTGGGCGACCAGCTGTTCACGCGCGCGCTTAAAAACACCTTTGCCCCGGCCGACCCGGACCCCAAGAAGGAAAAGCTGCGCATGACCGCACTGGCGGCCCAGCCTGGCGTGAAGATCGGCTTTCGCGCGCCTTCAAGCTCGCCGCGCGCCACGGTCGTCATCGATGGCGCGCGCATCGTGACCATGAAGGGCGACGAAGTCATCGAGAACGGCCGCATCGTCATCCGCGACAAGCGCATCGCCGCCATCGGCAAGGCGGCCGACGTTGCCGTGCCGCCTGGTGCGACCCGCATCGACGCCAGCGGCAAGAGCATCATCCCGGGGCTGGTCGACGCGCACTGGCACGGCGCGATGGGCGAGGACGGCATCGTGCCGCAGCAAAGCTGGGTCGACTACGCCGGCCTGGCCTTCGGCGTGACCACCGTGCACGACCCGTCCAACGACACCGGCACCATCTTCACCCACGGCGAGCTGCAGCGCAGCGGCCAGATCGTGGCGCCGCGCATCTATTCGACCGGCACGATCCTGTACGGCGCCAAGGGCAATTTCAGCGCGCCCGTCGATAGCCTGGACGATGCGCTGACGCACGTGCGCCGCCTCAAGGCGGGCGGGGCGATCAGCGTCAAGAGCTACAACCAGCCGCGCCGCGAGCAGCGCCAGCAAATCCTGGAAGCGGCGCGCCAGACGGGCATGATGGTGGTGCCCGAAGGCGGCTCGCTGTTCCAGCACAATATGACGATGGTGGTGGACGGTCACACCGGCGTCGAGCACTCGCTGCCGGTGGAAAACGCCTATGACGACGTCAGGCAGCTGTGGTCGCAGACAAAAGTAGGCTACACGCCGACCCTGGTCGTGTCCTACGGGGGCCTCGATGGCGAGCACTACTGGTACGCGCGCACCGATGTGTGGCGCCATCCGATCCTGTCGCGCTACGTGCCGCGCGCGGTGCTCGAACCACGCAGCATCCGGCGCGAGACGGCGCCGGAAGAAGACTTCAATGTGCACCGCGTGGCGCGCACGGCCACCGCCTTGCAGCGGGTGGGCGTGCCGGTCAACATCGGCGCCCACGGCCAGCGCGAAGGACTGGGCGCGCACTGGGAGATGTGGTCGCTCGTCAACGGCGGCATGACCCCGCTCGAAGCGATCCGCGCCGCCACCCTCAACGGCGCGCGTTACCTGGGACTGGACAAGGATGTCGGATCGCTCGAAGTGGGCAAGCTGGCCGACCTGGCGATCATCGACGGCGATGTGGTGACGGACATCCGCAGCTCGGACCGGCTGACCCACGTGATGATCGGGGGCCGGGTGTACGAGACGGCGACCATGAACGAGGTCGGCGCCACTCCGAAAGCGCGCAAGCCCTTCTTTTTTGAAGGCGTGAACGGCGCCAGCGCACCGGTGGAAACGCTCAGTCACAGTCACGGCGACGGCCGGGACGCGCGCCACTGAGACGGGTGTCTGTCTGGACGTCCCTGCTGCGCTATCCTCCCTCGCGCTCCGCCTGGGAGGCATAGCCGGACGTCGCGCCGCCGTACGGCGCCACCTCGAGGTCGCCGATCCAGGGCGCGCACGCATTCGACAGGCAGCGGTGCCCGTCCGTCCCGATCGGCTGCCGGGGCTTGAGGAGCTCCTTGTGAACCTGGGATATCGCTGTCCTCAACAGCACTTCGGCCAGCACCGGCGTTGCCTGCTGCTCATCCGTGCTGCCTGCCAATGTGAACGAAAACGACATCCGCGCCGGCGCATCCGTTGCCCTGATTTCCACCACGCCCAACCCGGCCCCATCAAACTCCACCGCACCAACCGCTCTGCCAATTCGCTGAGATACGAAGTGACGTTCATAGCGTTCCATCGCGCCTCCCCGGTTACCAAAAGTGGCAAATTTATCACTGCTTCATGAAGTGCGCCAACACAGTTAGGCAACAGTCGTGTGATCAACTGAACCAATGGTGTCAAGAAATTGTTGTACATTTTCAAGTTGGGAAATCATCAATAGAAAAGCACTATTTGTGAACGGGATAAATCTCGGTTAATGTAAAAAAGGGTAGTGAAACCCGACCAGAAAGGCTGACAAATTGAATGCTCCCGATCGCCGCCAATGCGACAATAGCGGCTTGTCCTTGCTGGTCGACCTTGGCGTCACGTACGACCGCACTCTCAGCCGCCAGGTGGCGCTTGCGTATTTCCGCGCGTCGGACGTTCCCGTCGCCGTGGCCGAACGGGTGCTCCTGGGCGCGGCGACACGCCGCCTTACCGAGTGGGAGCAGTTCCATTTCCACAACAATATCAAGGGAAGCTGCGGCTGAGCCGGCCATGCGGCTCTCCCCAAAAATGTGACCGATACGACACAAAAATTATTTACCGTTATTTACGAGCGTTCGTTCGCTAACAGATAAAACAGTGCATTCTGGATAAAGTTAACTCCCGCACAAGCTGAGTAGACGATCCCATGGACGCACACACCAACGCCGCGCGCCCGCCCGCCGCCGCTACCTATCCCATCAGTCTGCGCATCAATGGCGAACAGCGGCAGTTCGAGGTGGAAGCCTGGGTCACCCTGCTTGACCTGCTGCGCGAGCGCCTGAGCATGACCGGCACCAAGAAGGGCTGCGACCACGGGCAGTGCGGCGCCTGCACCGTGCTGGTCGGCGGCAAGCGCATCAATGCCTGCCTGACCCTGGCGGTCATGCAAAACGGCAAGGACATCGTCACGGTGGAAGGCCTGGCCGATGGCGACCGGCTGCATCCGCTGCAACAGGCCTTCATCGATCACGATGCCTTCCAGTGCGGCTACTGCACGCCGGGCCAGCTGTGTTCGGCCATCGGCCTGATGAAGGAAGGCGAAGCACGCACGGTGGCCGACGTGCGCGAACTGATGAGCGGCAACGTCTGCCGCTGCGGCGCCTATCCGCAGATCGTCGTCGCCGTCACGCAGGTGATGGGCCTGGCCGAACACAAGGACGATCCGGACCGCCCTCATATTCCCGGCACGGTGCCCGCATGAACCCGATCATTTTCCATGCGCCGCAGGCCAGTGCCGAGGCGCTGCGCCAGGCCGCCGGCGGCAATGCCGCCTTCATCGCCGGCGGCACCAACCTGATCGACCTGATGAAAGAGGGCGTCATGCGCCCCGCGGCGCTGATCGATATCAACAATCTGCCGCTCGACGCCATCGCCGCGACTGCCCAAGGCGGCCTGCTGCTCGGCGCCACCGCGCGCAATGCCGACACCGCGTACCACGCGCTGGTGCGCAGCCGCTACCCGCTGCTGTCGGCGGCGATTCTGGCCGGCGCCTCGCCCCAGATCCGCAACATGGCCACCGATGGCGGCAACCTGCTGCAACGCACCCGCTGCCACTATTTTTACGATATCGCCGTGCCCTGCAACAAGCGCGCACCGGGCAGCGGCTGTTCCGCCATCGGCGGCCTGACGCGCCAGCACGCCATCCTGGGTGCGAGCGAGCATTGCATCGCGACCCATCCGTCGGATATGTGCGTGGCGCTGGCGGCGCTGGACGCCGTGGTCCGCGTCAGCTCGGAGCAGGGCGAACGGCGCATCGACTTTGCCGACTTCCACCGCCTGCCCGGCGCCAATCCCGAGCGCGACAACACGCTGCTGCCCGGTGAGCTGATCAACGCCATCGAACTGCCGCCGGCAGGGCAGTTCGCGGCCCATTCGGCCTACCTCAAGTTCCGCGACCGCGCCTCGTACGCCTTTGCCCTGGTGTCCGTCGCCGCCGCCCTCGACATCGGCCCGGACGGCGCCGTGCGCGCCGCGCGCGTGGCCCTGGGCAGCGTGGCCCACAAACCGTGGCGCGTGCCGGCCGCCGAGGAGCTGCTGCTTGGCCGGCAGGCCGGCAGCGCCGCCTTCGAGGCCTGTGCCGACCTGCTGCTGGCGGGCGCGCGTGGACAGGGACAAAACGATTTCAAGATTCCGATGGCACGGCGCGCCGTGGTGCGCGCGCTCGAACAGGCCGCCGCCGGCACCATCGACAACATGCATGCAGCGGCCGACAGCGCCGGCAAGGAGCCACTGTGACCGACCTCATTGTTGCACTGCGCACCCCGGTCGCCGACGAAGGCACCGGCCATGTCACCATCGGCATGGCCGTCTCGCGCGTCGACGGCCGCGACAAGGTCACCGGGCAGGCACGCTACGCCGCCGAACACCCGGCCGAGGCGCTGCTGTACGGCGTGGTCGTCAGCGGGACCATCACCAAGGGGCGCATCGCCGCCATCGATGCGGGCATGGCGCTCGCCGTTCCCGGCGTGATCGAGGTGGTCACCCACGAGAACCGTCCGCGCCTGCGCTCCTTCGACCTGTTTTACAAGGACATGACGGCTCCCGGCGGCTCGCCTTTCCGCCCTCTGTACGACGACAGGATCCACAGCAGCGGCCAGCCGGTGGCGCTGGTGGTGGCCGAAACGTTCGAGGCGGCCCGTTACGCCTCCTCGCTGGTCGAGATCGCGTACGAGGCCGAAGCGCACGAAACCTGCCTGCTCGACCACGTCGAACGCAGCCACAAGCCGAGCCGCCTGAAGGCCGGCTACACGCCGCCGCCCGAACCGAAGGGCTTCGCCGACGAAGTCTGGGACAAGGCGCTGGTGCGGATGGAAGGCGATTATTACAGCGGCGTCGAACACCATAACCCGCTCGAAATGTTCGCCTCCACGGTGGTGCGCGGGGCGGACGGCCACCTGACCATCTACGACAAGACCCAGAGCTCGCAGAACAGCCGCTGGTATGTGTCGCACGTGTTCGGCCTGTCCAGGGACAAGGTCACGGTGCGCAATCCGTACGTGGGCGGCGCCTTCGGTTCCGGCCTGCGCCCGCAGTACCAGCTGGCGCTGGCCGTGATGGCCGCGCTCAAGCTGGAACGCTCGGTGCGGGTGGTGCTCACGCGCCAGCAGATGTTCAGCTTCGGACACCGTCCCGAAACCATCCAGCGCGTGCGCCTCGGTGCGCGCCCGGACGGCACGCTCACGGCCATCATCCACGAAGCGCTGGCCGAAACGTCGCGCAACGAGGATTACGTGGAAGCGGTGGTCAACTGGTCCGGGCAGCTGTACGCCTGCGAGCATATCCGCCTCGGCTATAAACTGGTGGCGCTGGACCGCTTCAGCCCCATCGACATGCGCGCGCCGGGAGCGGCGCACGGCGTGCACGCGCTCGAAGTGGCGATGGACGAACTGTCGTACGAACTGAAAATGGATCCGCTGGCGCTGCGCCTGAAAAACTACGCCGACCTCGATCCGACCGACGGCCTGCCGTATTCGACCAAGGAACTGCGCGCCTGCTACGAGCAGGGCGCGCGGCGCTTCGGCTGGGACCGGCGCCCGGGCGAGGTGCGCTCGATGCGCGAAGGCCACGAGTTGATCGGCTGGGGCATGGCGACCGGCATGTGGGACGCGATGCAGATGTTCGCGCGCGCCAGCGCCGTGCTGCACGCCGACGGCAAGCTGGTGGTGAGCAGCGCCGCCACCGACATCGGCACCGGCACCTACACGGCGATGTGCATCATCGCCGCCGACGCCATGGGCATGCCGCTCGAACGGGTGCGCTTCCAGCTGGGCGACTCGACCCTGCCGGTGGCACCGGTCGAAGGCGGCTCGTCGCACGTGGCCACGGTCGGCTCGGCGGTGCAGGGCGTGTGCGAGAAGCTGCAAAAGAGCCTGTTCAAGCTGGCCCGCAAGATGCCCGATTCGCCGTTCGCCAGGGCGCGCTTCGAGGATGCCGAATTTGCCGGGGGCGCGCTGCGCCTGCGCGCGGGCCCAAGCGACGCGGTGCCGCTGGGGGCGATTGTGGCGTTCGATGGCGCCGGGCGGCTCGAAGAAAAATACATGATGCTGCCGAATGTGCTCAAGCAGCAAAATTATATGCGCGCCACGCACTCGGCGGTGTTCGTCGAAGTGCGCGTCGATGAAGCCTTCGGCACCGTGCGCGTGACGCGCGTGGTCAGCGCCATCGCGGCCGGGCGCATCATCAACGCCAAGGCGGCGCGCAGCCAGATCATCGGCGGGGTGGTGTGGGGCATCGGCCAGGCGCTGCACGAAGAAACCCAGTCCGACGACCGCATCGGCCGCTTCATGAACCACAACCTGGGCGAATATCATGTGTCGGTCAACGCCGATATCCACGATATCGACGTCGTGTTCGTGCAGGAGGACGACCGCATCGTCAGCCGCCTGGGCGCCAAGGGTGTGGGCGAAATCGGCCAGGTGGGCGTGGCGGCGGCGGTGTGCAACGCGATTTATCACGCCACCGGCCGCCGCGTGCGCAGCACGCCGATGACGCCGGACAAGGTAATGGCCCCGTAAACGCAGCGCCGGCGGCGTGCGTCATCGCGCGCGCCGTTTGGTTCGGATGCGCACCTTGATGTCCCTCAAACCCGCGCTTGACCTGCGCCATACAGTGGAAGCGGAGCAGGGCGGCCAACCGCGCCTTTGCGGTTGGGGATGCGAGGGGGAACCATGAGCTACAAGACGATTGTCGTGCACGTCGACGACATACCCAATGCCGGAGCGTGCTACACGTTCGCGGCCGAGCTGGCGCGGGTTGAGCAGGCCCATCTGATCGGCCTGGCCAGCAGCGGCGTATCGCGTTTTTTGCGCGAGACGGTTGCCATGAATTACGCCGCCCCCACCATCAGGCCCTATCTCGACACCATGCGTGACCGCGCCGCCCCCACCATCAGGCCCTATCTCGACACCATGCGTGACCGCGCCGCGCGCGCACTCGACCAGTTCGAGCGGGTTGCGGCCAGCTTCACGCTGGCCGGCAGCGAACGGCGCGCGGTCGATGACGAGCCGGGCCGCAGCCTGAGCGCGCTGGCGCGCTACTGCGACCTGTGCGTCCTGAGCCAGGGCAGCGCGTCGCAGGGCGCGGGCTTGGCGGCCGAGGTTGCCAAGGACAGCGGCACGCCGGTGCTGATTGTGCCGCGCGCACAGGCGCCGGCCTTGCCCATCCGGCGCATCCTGCTCGGCTGGAACGGCAGCCGCGAGGCGGCGCGCGCCATGCGCTTCGCGCTGCCGCTGCTGCAGCGCGCCAGCGCGGTCGATGTGGCGATCTTCGACACCGCGGCGCTCGAGTCCGAAGCGGGCGCCGAGCTGCGCCCGGTCACGGCCCTCGGCCAGACCCTGTCGCGCCAAGGGGTACGGGCCGAGGTCATACAGCGCGAACGCGCCGGCGACGCGGGCGAAGCCTTGCTGGCGCTGGCTGGCGAGCGCGGGGCGCAGTTGCTGGTCATGGGCTGCTACGGCCACTCGCGCCTGCGCGAACTCTTGCTCGGCGGCGCCACCCGGACGGTCCTCAAGTCCATGACGCTGCCGGTGTTCATGGCAGCCTGACGCCGGGAGCGACGCCATGCAACGTATCGCCCTCGTCACCGGAGGCACGCGCGGGCTGGGCAGAGCCATTGCGATTGCCCTGCGCGACGCCGGGCATCGCCCGGCCGTGGTCTACCTGCGCGACACCGACGCTGCGCTCCGCTTCACGGACGACACCTCCATTCCCGCCTACAAGTGGAACGTCGGCGATTTTCACGCCTGCCGCCTTGGCGTGCTGAAGGTGGCGTACGAGCTGGGGCCGGTCGATATCCTGGTTAACAACGCGGGCGTCACCGCCGACGCCATGCTGCACAACATGACGCCCGAGCAGTGGTGGAACGTGGTCCAAACCAATCTCGGGTCGATGTTCAACATGGCGCGCCAGGTGGTTGGCGGCATGCGCGAGCGGCGCTTCGGCCGCATTATCAACATCAGCTCGGTCAACGGACGCAAGGGACAGGCGGGCCAGACCAACTACGCCGCCGGCAAGGCGGGCGTGTTGGGCTTTACCAGGGCGCTGGCGCTGGAAAACGCCGCCAGGAATATCACGGTCAATGCCATCGCGCCCGGCTACTGCGATACCGATATGGTCGCCGCCGTGGCTCCCGACACACTGCGGAGCATCGTTGCCGGGATACCCGTCGGCAGGATGGGCACCCCGGCCGATATCGGCCGCATGGCGGCGTTCCTGGCATCCGACGACGCCGGATTCATCACGGGCGCTACCTTCGACATCAACGGCGGGCAATACATGGGCTAGCGCAAGGGTGGGCGCAAGCGCGGGGGCGCAAGCGCGCGGCGCGTGCGCGCCACGCCACTGCGGGAATTTCCTCTTGCGCGGGCATAAGTGCGCAACGCGACAAAGTGGCACGCGTTTGAGCTGGCTCAGATAACGCGACGATTGAGCGTCTATGATCGGATACCTGACGTGGCGCGGCTGCGGCACGTGCCGCAGCCGCCGATCCACAATCCCCAATCCGAACAACCAAACTGAAGGAGAACGCAATGGCCAGTCATCTCACCCGTTTCGACCCCGTGGGCCCGATCAGCCGGATGGATCCTTTCCGCAGTTTCGACAGTCTTTTCAACGCCTTCGACCTGATGCGCCCCCTGCGCGCGTTCGACACCGAGCGCATCCGCATGGACGTCAGCGAGACCGACCAGGCCTTCGTGGTCCGGGCCGACATGCCGGGCGTCAAGAAGGAAGACGTCAAGGTCGCCATCGACGGCAACGAAGTCACCATCAGCGCCGATGTCAGCCAGGAGCAGGAGCACAAGGAGGGCAGCAGCGTGTGGCGCGAGCGCTTCCGTGGCCAGCAATACCGCAGCTTCACGCTGCCCCAGCAGGTGGACGAAGAGAAGGCGAGCGCCACCTGCCGTGACGGCGTGCTCGAACTGACCTTGCCCAAGAAGCCGGGCAGCGGCGGAAAGCAACTGACCGTCCAGTAAATGCTGCTGACGGCACGCGGGCCTGCCGGTTGCCCAGCTGTCACACCAGCCGCCGCCGCGCCATGCGTCCGGCGGCTGGCTGGGCCGCCGGCATGCCCGCCTTGCACGGCTGACGCTGTCATGCGCGCCGGGAACGCAGTCGCAGCGCGTTGACGATCACCGACACTGAACTCAGGCTCATCGCCAGCGCCGCCACCATGGGCGACAGCAATTGCCCCGTGAACGGATACAGCACGCCGGCCGCCAGCGGAATGCCCAGCGCGTTGTAGAGGAAGGCAAAGGCCAGGTTCTGGCGCATATTGCGCACCGTCTCGACCGACAGCTGGCGTGCCCGCGCAATCGCGCGCAGGTCGCCCTTCACCAGCGTGACATGGGCACTGTTGATGGCCACATCGGTGCCGCTGCCCATCGCGATGCCGACATCGGCCCTGGCCAGCGCCGGCGCGTCGTTGATGCCGTCGCCCGCCATCGCCACCACCTTGCCCGATTGCTGCAGCCGTTCCACCAGATCGAGCTTGGTGTCCGGCCGGGCTTCGCCGACAACCTCGCCGATGTCCAACTGGTTCGCCACGTGCCTGGCCGTCGTCATGCCGTCGCCGGTGGCCATGATGACGCGCAGGCCGGCATCGCGCAGAGCGCGCATGGCTTCCGGCGTGCCGGCCTTGAGCGGATCGGCCAGCGCCACCAGGCCGGCCAGGCGTCCGTCCAGCGCCAGGAAAATCACGCTGGCGCCTTGCTGGCGCAGCGCTTCGGCCTGCGCCGCAAGGCCGAGCCAGTCAACCTGTTCCTGTTCCATCAGGCGCGTGCTGCCAAGCGCCAGACGGCGGCCCGCCACGCTGCCGCGCACGCCGATGCCGCTGGCCGATTCGAACCTCTCGGGCGTGGCCAGTTGCAGGCCGCGCCGGCGCGCTTCGCGCACGATCGCCTGGGCCAGCGGATGTTCGCTCCCCTGGTCCAGGCTGGCGGCCAGCCGCAGTACGTCCTGCTCGCTGGTGCCCGGCGCCGCGATCACGCGCTCGAAGGCCGGCTTGCCTTCGGTCAGGGTGCCGGTCTTGTCGACGATCAGGGTATCGACCTTGCGCAGCGCTTCGATGGCGGCCGCGTCGCGGAACAGGATGCCCTGCGTGGCGGCGCGCCCGGTGGCCGCCATGACCGACATCGGCGTGGCCAGCCCGAGCGCGCACGGACAGGCGATGATCAGCACCGCCACCGCGTTCAGAAAGCCGTAGGCCCAGCCGGGCTGCGGGCCGAACCATCCCCAGCCGAGCAGCGTGAGCACGGCGATGGCGGCAACGGCCAGCACGAAATACCCCGCCACCACGTCGGCCAGCCGTTGCAGCGGCGCGCGCGAGCGCTGGGCACTGGCCACCAGTTCGACGATGCGCGCCAGCACGGTGTGCGTGCCGACCTGCTCGGCCCGCATCACCAGGCTGCCGCTGGTATTGATGGTGGCGCCGATCAGCTTCTGGCCCGGGCGCTTGCTGACCGGGACCGGTTCGCCCGTGAGCATCGATTCGTCGACGGCGCTCTCGCCTTCGAGCACCACCCCGTCGACCGGAACTTTGTCGCCGGGACGCACGCGCAGGCGGTCGCCCACCCGCACATCGGCCAGCGGCACCTCGTCTTCGGCGCCGTCCTCGCGCAGGCGGTGCGCGCTGGCGGGGGCGAGCCCCAGCAGCGCCTTGATCGCCAGCGAGGTCCGGGCCCGCGCGCGCAGTTCGAGTACCTGGCCGAGCAAGGTGAGCGAGACGATCACCGCCGCCGCCTCGAAATACACGCCAGCCATGCCATCGGCCGCCAGCGCGGCCGGAAAAATGCCCGGCGCGACCGTCGCCGCCACGCTGTAGCCGTAGGCGGCCGCCACGCCGGTGCCGATCAGGGTCCACATGTTCGGACTGCGGTTGCGCAGCGAGTCGCGCCAGCGCACGAAGAAGGGCCAGCCGGCCCACAGCACCACCGGCGTGCTCAGGACCAGTTCGATCCAGTGCTGCGGCCATCCGGGCGGCAGCAGCCGGTGCCCGCCCATGGCCACGATTACCAGCAGCACGGTCAGGGGCAGCGACAGCCAGAAGCGCCGCTGCATGGCGTGCAGCTCGGGATTGTCGTCGTCCAGCGTCGGCATGAGCGGTTCGAGCGCCATGCCGCAGATCGGGCAGGTGCCCGGCCCGCTCTGGCGAATCTGCGGATGCATCGGACAGGTGTAGACGGCGGCGTCGCTGCCGGGAGGAGGGTGGCTGGCGTAGTTCATATGACAGTCCTGCAAGGCGATCCTGTTTGGATCGCGGCGGCGGCGAATGGTTCGGCGCCACGTTCATGCCTTGAAGGTCAGCAGCGGGGACAGCTTGGCGACCGGGCGCACCAGTCCTTCTTCCACCTGCGATTCGATCACCGGTCCGATCGGCTTGTAGGCCCCGGGCGCTTCTTCGATGCGGCGCTCCTCCCGCAGCGTGATGCACTCGAACTGGCGCTGCGTGCCCGCGCCCGCGTCGTGCTTCGACTTCCACGCCATCTCCATGCGCGACACCGCCCGTCCCGCGCCATGGCTGGCCGAACTGGCCCAGCGTTCGTGACCGAGGCCGTCGAGCAGGTACGAGTCGTCGCCCATCGAACCGGGAATGAGCAGCGGCTGCCCGGCATGCGCGGGCGTGGCGCCCTTGCGGTGCACATTGCCGCCCGCTTCACTGAGCACGATGTTGTGCGGCACGTCGCACACCAGCGGCATCGACTGGTCGCCGAACACCTGGCGGATGCGCTGGCGCACCAGTTCCACGATCAGCGCCCGGTTGGCGTCGGCGTAATGGGCGGCGGCGTGCATGGCCGTCAGGTATTCGGCGGCCAGCGGCCCGCACAGGCCGTACAGGCCGGACTCCGGATGCTTGACGCCCGATGGCCACTCGGCCCTGGCGCGGTCCATCCAGCGCGTGCCGATGTACGAACCGACGTCGCGCGAGCCGCTGTGCACCATCAGCGCCAGCTGGCCCGGCCGCACGCCCAGCTCGAAGGCGCGGTGGCGGTCCAGCACTTGCGAGACGTACTGGAACTCGCAGAAGTGATTGCCGGCGCCCAGCGTGGCCAGGCCCGGATCGCGCAGCAGGCCGCGGCGGGTATCCTGCAGCGCTTCGGGCGCATAGTGCGCGTTGCCGGCGATGTGCGAGGCCGCGAACAGGCGCGCCGTTTCCGCTTCGACCTGGGCGAAGTCGATGTGCGCGAACAGGCCCTCGCGCGTGTTGCGCATGGCGCGCCAGAAAGCGCCCAGGCCGTCGGAAAACAGCGCCGTCATGGCCGCCGGCGTGGTCGGCACGTTGCGCGCCGCCTCCAGCAGGTCGCCCTTGAGCAGGGCGACCAGGCGCTCCTTGTGCGCCAAAAAGCGCTCGAGCGGCACATCGAGCACGTGCAGGCGCATGCCGCAGTTGATGTCGCGCCCGATCGATTCGGGCACCACGAAGTCGTGGTTGGTGACGAGGATGCTGCCGACCGGTACCGGCGCGCCGGGATGGAAATCGGGCGTGGCGCAGGCGCGGCAGACATGCCCGCCATGCGGATGGCGCATGCCGGCGAATGCCAGCAGCTGGCTGACCGCTTTCGCTTCCAGCGGCAGGCTGTCGGGCAGCAGGATTTCGGCGCGCACGTCGGACCGCAAGGTCGACTGCACACGCAGGATATTGCCTTCGCGTTCGGCGAAGATATTGTGGGAGGCAAGGGCTTTGGCCAGGCGTTTGGCCGATACGGTAGTGCTCATTTTTGGCTGCTTTCAGGGGACGAAGAAAAACGCACCTTCGAAAAGGCGGTTTCTTCAGAGGCAGCAGCCAATACAACGAAGAGGGCCGATTATAGCAGGGCGCCCGCAAGCATGGTGATTTCGTTAAGATTAAAGTGTAAATGAAATCAAAGTTGCAGCACGTCATCACCCTGTCATACCTCGTGCGTACCATCGCGGTTTTCACCCCCGAGAGTCGACCGTGAAGTCCTGTATCCGTGCCCTGTGGCTGGCAATGAGCGTCTGTTTAACCCTGCTGGCCACCCGCGCCAGTGCCGCCGAGCAGATCGTGGTCGGCCATGCGATCGACCTGTCCGGTCCCAACGGCAGCATCGGCCGCGATTACGTGGCCGGCATCACCACCTATTTCGACAGCATCAACGTCAAGGGCGGCATCAACGGCAGGAAGATTGTCTACACCGTGCGCGACGACCGCGGCGTGGCGGCCGAATCGGCCAGGCTGGCCAGTTCCCTGATCCAGCAGGACCGCGCCAATTTCCTGCTCGGCGCCATCGGAGCCGAGTCGACCCAGGCCATCCTGGCCGCGCCGGCCTTTGCCGACTCGCGCCACGTGCTGTTTGCGCCGCTGACCGACGCCTTCGCGGCGCCGCGCGGGCGCGTCATTTTCTGGCGTCCCAGCATGGAGCGCGAGTGCCAGTTCATCCTCGCCTACTTCGACAAGCTGGGACTCAAGAAGGTCGGCATCGTCCTGCAGGACACGCCGCAGAACCAGAAGACTTACCAGATGGTGGCCGAGGAAGTGCGCAAGCGCGGCATGACCCTGGCCGGTACCGCGCGCGTGTCGGCCAATATCGAGGCCGATGCGAAGCAGTTAAGTGCCTCCGGCGCGAAAGTGGTGCTGATGATCGCCGATACCATCGGCGCATCGCAGTTCCTCAAGGCCTTCCGCAAGCATGATGCGAGCACGTTTGTCGCCGGCACCTCGCTGATCAACCTGGCCACCTTGAGCGAAATCGCCGGCGCCCGTGCCACCGAGTGGACCGTGTTTTCGCAGGTGGTGCCCAATCCGGGCAGTACCGCCTCAAGGCTGCAGTCCGAGCATATCGACATGATGAAAAAATTCCGCGACGAGCCGGTATCTTCCATCACGCTCGAAGGCTTCGCCGTCGCCAAGACGCTGGTCAAGGCGATTCAGATGGAAGCGGGCGGGCGCGGCGCCCTGCAGACGATGGCCGCCAGCCGCACCCCGATCGACATCGGCGGCATGACGATCATGTCGTCCGACCGCAAGAGCACCATGTCCGAATTCGTGGACATTGCCTTATTCAAGCGGGACGGTCGCCTGATGTATTGATGGCGCGGCGGCAGGCAGCCCTGGCGCCAGGTCGACGTAGCGCGCCGTCTCGCGCAAGGCGGTGGCGGCCGAGCCACAGGCGAACACCAGCACGTCGCCCGGCTGGCAGCGCGCCATCGCCGCCGTGAACGCATCGCTGACCGGCACGATGGCGTGCAGCAGGTGGTCTTCTTTCCCGGCGCGGCGCGCGCCATCGAGAATGGTGCGCGCCGTCTCGCCGCTGGCGCGCCCGCGCGGATCGGCTTCGTACACGAACAGTTCATCGAAACCTTCGGCGCAGGTGTGGCCGATGTCGAGCAGGTCGGCCTCGCGCCGGTCGCCGGGGCAGGTGAGCACCGCGATGCGGCGCCCGCCGGAGAGCGACCGCGCCATCGACGCCATGGCCGCATAGGCCGCCGGGTTGTGCGCGTAGTCGACCACGATGGTCACGCCCTGTGCGCTGTAGATGTTCGAGCGCAGCGGATTGTTGTCGCGGTCCGATACGAACGTGGACAGGCCGGCGACAATCTGGGCAGGGGTAAAGTCCGCCCCCATCAGGGCCGCCGCCGCAGCCAGGGCATTGGCGATGTTGTAGCGCGCGTGGCCGTGCAGGCTCGCCGGCATGCGCTCTGCGCGCAGCAGTTCCAGCCTGCGCGAGCCGTCGTCGAGGATCAGCGCATTTTCCTGGAACCAGGCGGCGCGCCCGCCGTTGTCGAGGTGGCGCAGCAGGACCGGGTTTTCCGGCTCCATGGAAAAGAAGATGCGCTCCACGTCGGCCGACACCTGGGCGCTCATCGCCACGCACAGCCGGTCGTCGGCGTTCAGGACCACCGCGCGCGAAGCGGCATTGGCCACCACCGCCTTGACCGCTGCCAGTTCGGCCACGGTCTCGACGCCATCGAGCCCCAGATGGTCGGCCGAGATGTTGAGCACCACCGCCACCGCGCAGCGGTCGAACGCCAGGCCGCGCTTGAGGATGCCGCCGCGCGCCGTTTCCAGCACGGCGATATCGACGCTGGGGGTGGCGAGCAGGGTGCGGGCCGAATGGTAGCCGGCGCAGTCGCCATCGATGATCTGGTGGCCGTCGATGAACACGCCCTCGGTGGTGGTCACGCCGGTGCGCAGGCCGGCCAGGCGGGCGGCATGCGCGATCATCAGCGAGGTCGTGGTCTTGCCGTTGGTGCCGGTGACGGCGATGACGGGAATGCGGCCGTCGCTCTCGCCGAACATCGCCTCGACGATGGACTCGCCGGCATTGCGGGCCTGGCCCTGGCTCGGGTATTCGTGCATGCGGATGCCGGGTGCGGCGTTCACTTCGATCAGGGCGCCGCGCTGGGCGCGCAGGCACAGCGCAATGTCGCTGCAGATCACGTCGATGCCCGCCACGTCCAGGCCGATGATCTGTGCGGCGCGGATGCACATTTCGCGCGTGGCAGGGTGCACAAGGTCGGTCACGTCTTCGGCGGTGCCGCCGGTGGACAGGTTGGCGTTGCCGCGCAACTGGACCTCGGCGCCGTTTGGCACCACCGAATCGAGCGCGTAGCCTTGCTCCGCCAGCAGCGCCAGCGCCAGGTCGTCGAGCCGCAGGCGCGTGAGGATGTTGGCGTGGCCGTCGCCGCGCGCCGGATTGCGGTTTTCAAGATCGACCAGGTCCTGCACGGTGGATGTGCCATCGCCGGTGATGGAAGGCGGGCGGCGCAGCGAGGCGGCGGCGAGCCTGCCGCCGGTGACCAGCAGCCGGTAGTCGCGCCCTTCGATGAAGCGCTCGACGATGATGCGGCGGCCATACTGGCGCGCGAAATCGAAGGCGGTACGGACCGTGCCGGCATCGATGCATTGCGTGGTGACGCCCTTGCCCTGGTTGGCGTCGAGCGGCTTGACGGTGACGGGAAAGCGCAGGCGCGTTGCCAGCGCCACCGCTTCATCGGCCGTGCCGGCCACACCGCCCTTGGGTACCGGAATGCCGCCCTGTTCGAGCAGGGACTTGGTCAACTGCTTGTTGCTGGCGATGCCGACCGCGATGGTGGGGGTGTCGCCGGTGATGGTCGCCTGCAGGCGCTTCTGGCGGCTGCCCCAGCCAAGCTGGAACAGATTGGCTTCGTCGGTCAGGCGAACCGCGGGAATGCCGCGCGCCTGCGCCGCGCTGACCACGGCGGCCGTGCTGGTGCCGATGGCGCCGCGTTCGGCCACTTCGTGAAGCGCTTCAAGACGCCCGCTCCAGTCTTGCGCCTCGCCGCGCGCCAGTGCCTGCACCATGTCGAGCGCCAGGGCCATTGCCTCGACGGCGACCTGCTCGCGCTGGTAAGCGACCACGATGCGCCAGTGCGTCTCGTCGACTTTGCCGGTCAAGCCAAAGCTGACCGGCGTACCGGCCAAGGTTTGCAGTTGCAGCGCCGCTTGTTCGGCCGCGTGCGCCAAGGTGGCGTAGCTGCGCCGGCCGGCCATGCCGGGCAGTTGCGCAAGCAGCGCGTCGGCAAAATCGGGAAGGTCGGCGGGGACGATGCCCGGCAACTCGCCGGCATCGACAATGGTTTGCAGGCAGGTCAGCCGGGACCAGCGATTGGGGCCGCGCAGGACGCGCTGTTCGATGATGTTCATGTTGTTTATGCGATGTTGGTAACGATTTTCAAGAAGTCGGACAAGGCCGCCGGCGTTGCGGTGTCGCCGGGGGCGCCGTAGCGCGAGCCGGACGGCAGCAAGTGAAGGCGCACATCCACCATTTCAGGCACGCTGCGGTGGCGGATGTCGGCCACGTTCGACACCATGTGACGGCCGTCGATGACGGTGACGGCGCCGGCGCCCAGGATCTCGATGCCGCCGCCCGCGTCGATCAGCAGCGCCGTGTCTTCGTCAATGCCGACGCCGAGCAGATACGGGTTTTGCGCCACCACGGTGAGCAGCCGGGCGAGGCGCTGGCGCTCGGAGAAATGCTGGTCGATCACCACGCGCTGCACGAAGCCGATGCCGGCGCCCAGGCTGACCGTGCCTTTTTCCGGATGCAGGTCGGCTTTGCCGTCGGCCAGCATGTGGGCCGACATGGCCGACGCGCCGGCGCTGGTGCCGGCGATGCAGGCCCCGCGCGCAAGGGCCGCGTGCAGCGCTTCGTCGAGCTTTGTTCCGCCGATCAGTGCCAGCAGCCGTTTCTGGTCGCCGCCGGTGATGAAGATGCCGTCCGCCTGCGCCACCTCGGCCGCCATGGCCGCATCGTTGGCCTCGGCGCGGCTGGCGATGTGCACCGGCTTGCGGCTGGTCACATTCATGCCGCCGAACGCGGCGTCGTAGATGGCCCACATGCGTTCGGGCACGCGGCTGGCCGCCGTCAGCACCGCGATGCGCTTGTCCGCCCCACCGCACAGGGCGATGAAGCGTTCCAGGATCTGCATGTCGTCTTCGCGGTCTTCGCTGCCGCCGATGATCAGGAGGCTGCCGCAGCGCGTATCGGCCGGTAGGGGTGCTTGAGCGGGCCCGCTCATGCGCTGCCGTCGGGGCGGGTGGCGCACAGCCACACCGCCGCGATCCGGTCCGCGTAGGCGTACGGGGCTTCGTCGAGTTCTTCGCCGAACACGTCGGGGTCGATTTCGTCGTAGGTCCAGTGAAAACCGGCGGCGCGCAGGCGCGGTTCGACCGCCTGGCGGAACGGGTCGGCGTTGGCCACGATGGCCGCGCCGGTGTACAGCATCAGCGTGCCGCCGGGCGCGAGGCGCTTGATGGCTTCGTCGACAATGGCCACCGACAGGCCGGCGCCCAGGTCGCCGCCGCCGTGGCGGTAGGCGCGCTGTTCGCGGTCGATCAGGTAGGGTGGGTTGGCGACGATCAGGTCGAACTGGCCGTCGACGCTTGACAGCAGGTTGCTGTCGACGGGCGTGAGCTTGGCCACGCCGGCGATGCGGGCGTTGATTTCGGCGAGCACCAGCGCGGCCGGGTTGATGTCGACCGCGAACACGTCGGCGTCGGGATGGGCCAGCGCGATCGTGATGGCGCCAGGCCCCGCGCCGCAGCCGATGTCCGCCGCGCGCCTGACTGGCGCGCTGCGCGCCGCCAGCGAGATGCGCATGGCGCGCACGAAGCGGTAGGTGTCGGGTCCGAAGAACACGGCGTCGGCCGCGCTGGTCGGATAGGCTGAATGCAGGTACAGCTGGCCGTCGAGGGTGGAGGCGCGCAGCACGCTGCGCAGCATGCCGTTGTCGTGGTTGACCACCTCGGCGTCGTGCATCAGGTCCATCAGCGTGGCGTTGACCACGGCCGGCTTGAAGGCGCGGCTCCAGCCGAAGATGCCCGACAGGTCATGCGCCCAGCCGCTGGCCAGGCGCGCATTGACGCGGCTGTGGGTGAGCGGGGTGACGGTAGTGAAGGCGTAGCCGTGCTGCTTCAGGGCGCAGCCCAGCGCATGCAGCGCGGCCTTGCGGTCCTCGCTGGCGATGCCGATGGGCGGCGCCTGGTCGAGCCGGTGACCGTCGATGGAGATAATGGAGGCGCTCATGCTGTTCCTGTCGTTGTGGTTTTGCCGGTCAGCCGAGCAGGCGCACGAACATGCGCGTTGCCATCAGGCCGGTGGCGGTGTGGTGTCTGGATGGCGCCATGTGCGCCACCAGCAGTTTCATGGCGGCGCTGGTCGATGGCGCCAGTGCGACGGCTTGTTCGAGGCGGCGCAGCTGGTCGTTTTCGGCTTCATGTTCGCCGGCATGGCCGGCGTACGGATAGCGGATCAGGGCGCGCGCGCCGTGGGCTTTCGGCGGCGCGCCGCGGGCCGGGGCGAGCGCGCGCTGGCGCGCGCGGAACGAGGCCACGCGCGGCGCGCCGGTGGCGGGGTCGCCCGCCTGCGCCGGGGAAGCGATCCAGTCGGCCAGCACCTGCTGCTCGTAGCTTGAGAAGACGCCGAACATCTCGGCATGGTCGCCCTGCAGCAGGCCCCAGAAGCGGCTTTCCTGGGGCGCCGCGCCGCGTTTGATCCAGCCGGTGCTTTCAAAGGCGCGCAGCAGGTCGGGGATTTGCTGCGGATCGGCCAGCCAGGCGTTGATGTTTTTGCCGGCCACGCGGCAGTAGTCGCTGTGCATGTTCTGTCCGACCACAGCCTTGGCCGCGAGGATGCGCACCAGTTCTGCTTCCAGGTCGAAGGAAGCGATCACGGAGTTGGTGTTTTCGCCCAGTTCATTGAGCTTGTAGCCTTCTCGTACGCGGCGATAGAATTCGGCCGGATCGGCGGCGCGGGCGGCCACCCGTTGCAGTGCGTCGACCGCGTCGCGTGCGTGCCCGGTCGAGCCATTGTCCACGGTGATGTGCAGGGTGAAATAGTACGGGTCGATTCCCAGCTCGTTCAATTCGTAGGCGGTGATGAGCAGGTGCAGCGGCAGCTGTTCGTAGCCGAGGTTATAGCCGATCATCTCGGGCAGGAAGCTTTCGCCCGCATGCGCCAGCGCCAGTTGCAGCGCGCCCTGGGTGAAGTGGGCGCCATCGAGGTCGTCCCATTCGGCGCAGCCGTGGTTGTCGAGCAGGCGCTGGTACAGCACCACATGGTTCTTGTCGGGCAGGCCGTCACCCAGTTCCTCGACATAGGTCTTGACCAGGGGGCGGAAGTCGTTCTCCTGCCAGCGCTGCAGGGCGCCGTACAGCCAGGCGCCGTCCACCAGCTTGGTCGGCGCCACGCAGCGCAGGAAGTACAGCGCATGCGCCTTGCTGGTGAAGAAGCGGCGCGGGGCGCCATCGCGGCGGCTGGCGAGGTATTGCTGGTACTGGGCGCCGATGGCGGCGCTGCGCGGCGCGATCCAGTCGTTCAGGCCGGCCGCGGTGTCGGGCAGGTCGCACGGGTGGGACGCGGCGCGCGCCAGCTGGCCCACCAGGTAGGCCTGGGCGTCGGCAGCGGCGCCGGCAGGCGCGTCGGCCTGCGAGAGAGTGTCGTACAGCGCACGGCAGCTGGTCGCGGCAGGCGCGCAACGGCGCGGAGCGATGACGGGTGGCGTGGCGAACGCGGTGCTTTGCATGTTGGACATGGGTGCGGAGTGTGGGTTTTTCAGAGAGGCCTCATTATCGCTGCCGCCCCGCGCGCCTCGTATCGGTGGTCAAGCTGTGCTTGTGTAAGACAACGATTACGCGAATTCCCGGATGGTTGCCCGTGGCATGGCGCGGTTGCTGCACGTTGCCTGGTCGGTGTTGCTTACCGCGATCAGGCCGACGGCTAGCGCCGGGTCGAACAGGTCGATGCCGCGCTGCAGCGCCTGCTCCAGCGGCGTGCCGGCCGCGATCCACTGGTACACCGTGAAGGCCAGCAGATGGCGCACGATCTGCTCGCCGATGCCGGTGGCCGCCACCGCGCCCTCCGGACCGGCATACAAGCCGCTGCCGATGATGGGCGTGTCGCCGACGCGGCCGAGCAGGGAAGGGGCCGAGCCGCCGGTCGAGCTTGCTACTGCGAAGTGGCCGTCGGCGCCGCGCACCACCGCGCCGACCGTGTCGCAGGCGTTCTCTCCGGCCTCGTCCAGCGGACGCTCGTAGTTCCACAGGCGGGCGAACGCGGGCCGCTCGCCCAGCGAGGCAAGCAGCCGCGCATGGGCCGCGCGCGCCTTGTCGGTCGGCTGGCGGAAGGGCGGGTGGCCGCCGGCGCGGGCGAAGCGGGTGGCGCCGTCGCCGGCCAGCAGCCAGTGCGGGCTGTCGGCCACCGCGCGCGCGACCAGTACCGGGTTTTTCACCTGCGTGATGCAGGCCACGCCGCCCAGGCGCCCCCGGGTATCCATGACGGCGGCATCCATTTCGATGCTCTGGCCGTCCAGGCACAGCACCGAGCCGGTGCCGGCGTTGAAGCGGCCGTCGTCTTCCATCGACACGACGGCGGCCACGGCGGCGTCAAGCGCATCGCCGCCGCGCCGCAGGGCGGCCAGCGCCAGGCCGGCGGCCAGGGTGCAGCCGTCTTCATTTTCCCTGGGAGTACCGGCGCCGCCGTGGACGACAATGGCATGGGCAGTGGACATGGATTTTCCGCTTGATTCGACGTGGGCTGCCATTATCCGGCGCGGCGCAGCGCGCCAGTGTGCGCTGTCTAACCCTTGGCGCGCATCGACCGCTGCGCCTTAGACTGCAGGTATATGCGTAAATGCGACAAGTGGTTATGTTTGCGATTCGTCAAGTTGACAAAATCGGCGTATGCTGGGTATTCAGGCCGATAGCGGCCGCCCACCGGGAAATGCATGACACCGTCCGACATCATTGCAACCGAGCAACTCGAACTCCGCCCGCGCACTGGAGTGGCACGAACGGAGGTGCGCGCCGTGCCGCGCGCGATGCCGCAGGATGGCGCGAGCCTGCGCGACACCTTGCGTGCGCGTTGCGAGGAGGCGCTGCTGCGCTGTTCGGCGCAGTCGGCCGGCATCAGCATTTTCGACAACGACGACCTGGACGAGTTGACCTGGGCCGCCACAGTGGGGACGCTGGGGCCGTTTGAAGGCCGGCGTTTCCCCCGCTCCGACAGCCCGTGCGGGCTGTGCTTTTCGTACCGGAAAACCCAGCTGCTGCTCCAGCCGCACCGCTATTTCGCGTGGATGGCGCAAACCGGCGTTGCCATTAACGAAGCGCTGGTGGCACCGCTGATTGGCCAGTACGGCGCGTTCTACGGGACCATCTGGGTGATGAGCCATGACGACCTGGATATCCATTTCAATCTCGACGATGCCGATACCCTGGCCGACCTGAGCCGCGGGCTGGCGACCACCATCCGGCTCAACGATATCCGCCGCGAGGCGGGCGGGAGCAAGTCTTGACCGGTCTGTTCCGCTGATTCGGCAATCTGTCGCAGGGTGGGCTATTTCATGGGCTTGCGCATCACCGAAGCGTATTACAAGCTGGCCAGGGACAAGCGCCAGGCGATTGTCGATATTCTCAACATCAAGGATTTCCAGCGCTTCCTGGCCGATAGCGGCTACGCCAGCGCGCCTTGACGGGCGGCGCCGGCGCGCAGGAAGCCTTCCAGCGCGTCGACGATGCTGCGCTCGATGTCGGCGCCGGCAAAGCGCGCCGGCGAGTCCATCACGGCCGCGTGCACCAGCGACTCCATCATGCGCAGCAGCATCCAGGTGGCGAGGTCGGGGTCGGGCTGGCCGATCTCGTCCTTGTGCCGTTGCAGCAGGTGCAGGATGCGCTGGAAGGAATTATTGTCCACCGGACTGTCCTGGCTGGGCGCATCGAAGAAAGGGAATTCCTTTTCCAGTACCTTGTGCAGTTCCGGTTCGACCTGGTGCGCCACCAGCCAGGCATGCACCATGGCTGCCAGGTGCTCGCGCAGGGTGCGCGGCTCTTTGCCGCCCAGCACGGCGTCGATGGCGGCGTACATCTGCGCGCCATGGCGCTCGTGCAGCGCCGTGATCAGCGCATCCTTGTTCGGAAAATACTGGTAGACCGATCCCACGCTGACCCCGGCGCGGGCGGCCACGGCATTGGTGTTCATGCCGGCGTAGCCGCGTTCTTCGAGAATGCGAGCCGTAGCCTGCAAAATCTGCTCGACCATGTGCTGGGAACGCGCCTGGCGCGGCGCTTTGCGGGGCGTGGGAAGAGGGCGCATGCGGTCCTTGGAATGCGAGTTTTCAATATGAGTAATTGCTCGTATTCTCTCACATCCCGAGCAATTGCTCGTCTTCCTGTGAGGCCATCATGCAGTTACAGCCGTACGGCGCCGCCGCGCCGCGCAGCCTGTTCGTTGAATTTTTTCCCATCACCCTGACCGTGTTCGTCGCGTTCCTGACGCTGGGCCTGGCGCTGCCGGTGCTGCCGCTGCATGTGCAGTCGGCGTTGTCGATGAGTCCGCTGGTAATCGGCATTGTGGTCGGCAGCCAGTTCGTGGCGGCGCTGTTGTCGCGGGCCTGGGCCGGGAACACGGTCGATACGCGCGGCGCCAAGCGCGCCGTAGTGGTTGGTCTGGGGCTGGGCGCATGCTCGGGTATCGCTTGCCTGGCGTCGCTGGGCGCGCCGGCCGGGTACGGCGCCGTGGCGATCCTGATCGGTGCGCGGGTGCTGCTCGGCTGCGCCGAAAGCCTGGTCGTGACCGGTGCGCTGGGTTGGGGCGTGGGTCTGGCCGGGCCGCAGCACGCGGGCAAGGTCATGGCGTGGGTCGGCATCGCCATGTACGGCGCGTATGCAGCCGGCGCGCCGCTCGGCGTGTTCGTGTACGGCCGCTACGGCTTTGCCGGCATTGCGCTCGCCAGCGTGGCGATTCCTTTGGTGGCGCTGGCCATCGTCGCGCCGGTGAGGGCGCTGGCACCGTCGCACACGGTGCGCGTGCCGTTTTATAAAGTATTGCGCGCGGTATGGCTGCCCGGCCTGGGACTGGCGCTGTCGAGCATGGGGTTCAGCGTGATTACCGCCTTTGTAGCGTTGCTGTTTGCCGCCCGTGGCTGGGGCGATGCGGCACTGGCGTTTACGGCGTTCGGCACGGCCTTTATCGGCGCGCGGCTGCTGTTCGGCCATCTTCCCGATACGTTCGGCGGCGCGAAAGTGGCGCTGGTGTGCGTGCTGATCGAAGCGGCCGGCCAGCTGCTGATGTGGAGCGCGCCGTCGGCCCTGGTCGCCTGCGCTGGCGCGGCCATCACCGGGTTTGGCTACTCGCTCGCGTTTCCGGGCTTCGGGGTGGAGGCGGTGCGCCGCGCGCCGCCGCAAAGCCGCGCCGCCGCGATGGGGGCGTATGTCGCTTTCCTCGATATGTCGCTGGCGCTCGGCGGGCCGCTGGCGGGGCTGGTGGCGATGCGCTGGGAGGTGGGCAGCGTGTATCTGGCTGGCGCGGTCGCGGTGGCGTCATCCGCCTTCGTGGCGCTGCGCTTGCTGGCGACCCGGCCCGCCTGATCATTTTTCTATTCTAAGGGAGTTGGAACGTATGTTGGACTACATTGATACCGCGCCTGCCAGCGCCCTGGCCAATCGCATCCATGCCGCGCTTGGCGCGATGCGCGCGGGCGTGCCGGTGATCCTGATGGACGATCACGACCGCGAAAACGAGGCCGATCTGATCGTGGCGGCCGAGCGGCTGACGGTGGAAACGATGGCGTTGATGATCCGCGAATGCAGCGGCATCGTATGTCTGTGCCTGCCGCCGGAAACGGTGAGCGCGCTGGCGCTTGTTCCCATGAGCGCGCGCAACGGTAGCCGGCATGGGACGGCGTTTACCGTGTCGATCGAGGCGCGGGAGGGAGTGACGACCGGGGTGTCGGCGGCGGACCGGGTGGCCACGATCCGCGCGGCGGTCGCGCCAGACGCGCAGCCGGGCGACATGGTGAGCCCGGGCCATGTCTTTCCGCTCGCGGCCGAGGCTGGTGGCGTGCTGGCGCGGCGCGGCCATACCGAGGGATCGGTCGACCTGGCGCTATTGGCGGGCCTGCGCCCGGCCGCCGTGCTGTGCGAACTGATGAACGCGGACGGAACCATGATGCGCGGGGCGCAGATCGAAGGCTTTGCGGCGGCCCGGGACTTGCCGGTGCTGTCGGTGGCCGATATTGTGGCTTGGCGCAGCGGCGAGGCGTAGGACTTGGCGGCTGCGCACCCGGGCGCGTTCGCGGAACGAGGAGGCCGGCGCATCGGATCAGCCCCGCTTGCGCGGCGTCGACTTGACGAGGCCGGGGATCTCATCGGCGGCTTCGACGAACTGTATGGTGCGCATGTTTCTAGTGGGCACCGTGACATGCCTTCGTTCTTAAAGCTCCCCCGGTTTGGGTTCACTCAAAGTCGGGGAGGGTTCGGCGAGTCGGTGTTCATACATTCGGTCAAGTTCGCTGATGCCTGATTCATCATAATCAAGGTCAGCTTTAATTGCCTCCCTTAAGGAAATTTTTATTTTTGCTATTTTATTCCCAATATCATTTTCAATGAAAAAATTCAGCAATGATGCGGCAATTTCTTGTTGAGAAGGATTGGTTGCGGCAAACGCTGTTCCAAGCCTGAATAATTTAGTATCCAGCCAGTTCAACTCGGTGAGCGCTTCCAATACCACCTGCTTTTCTATTTTTATATGATTTTCCATTCGGTGTCCCTGATTCTGACTCGCTCGCCGCCGGCAGAAAGTTAGCCTGTCGGGTGGGTGGCGTAGAGCCGGTCGGCCCAGCGTTGGTCGGCGCGGCGCTCGTTGAGGGCATTCGCGGTTGGTGCCGAGGTGCCCCACGACGATGTTCATGCCATGTATTCGTGGGGGAGGATTTACGTGCTCGACTTGTTTCTGCAATAAAGCACAGCTTACTTTTCGCTCAGCGGCAATTGCAACAATTCACCATTGCAGACAGGGCAAGCTTTCGGCTGATGACTTCTTGTCCAAATCTCGCAGTGATAGCATATCTGCCCATACAATTCAGGCCTCGCCGCATTTACAGGTAGGGGACGGTCTTGTCGGCGTAGATTTCCTGTGCCGGGAGGTCGCCCTGCCAGACGAAAAGGATGGTTTCACCAGGGCAGGTTGGCGTGGGTTGTCGTGATCAGGCGGTTCGTGAGCGGGTCTTGGCGCGGCACGAACACCGTGCATTCCTGCTCGAAGCCGTGCCCCGCTTCATAGCCGGCGGCGGCCCGCGCATGGGGGCTGTAAGCCGGCAGGCAACATGCCATAAGAAACATTTACCCGTCGACCGGACCAAGCCATACGCTCGCGTCGCTGTGCACTTTCGACTGAACGACCCGTCCCTAGCTGCCCAGGATCGACGCGCGTTCGCGCCGCGAAGACGCCGCTGGCGCGTCCGGGCACACCCGGTTGCGCCCGGTCGACTTGGCCAGGTAGAGCGCCTTGTCGGCCGCTTCGACCAGCTGTTTCGACTCCATCCCTTTGGTCGGCACCAGTGCGTGCACGCCGCAGCTGATGGTGACGATGCCGGCCGGATTGGCCTGATGCTCGCGTGCGGCCGATGCAATCGACCTGCGCACCGACTCGGCCACCACGATCGCCCCATACAGGTCGGTATTGGGCAGCAGGATCGCAAACTCTTCGCCGCCGACGCGCGCAGCCAGGTTGCCGGCGCGGCGCCGGCCGGTGCGGATGCACTGGCCGATGAACTGCAGGCAGGCGTCCCCGGCCGGATGGCCGTAATGATCGTTGTACTTCTTGAAGAAATCGACGTCGAGCAGCACCAGCGCGAGCGAGGTGCCGTCGCGCACGGCGCGGTTGAATTCGGCGTCCAGACGGGCGTCGAACAGGCGCCGGTTGGCGATCCCGGTCAGGCCGTCGTTGCGGGCCAGCAGCTTGAGCGAGCGGTTCTTGGTCACCAGCGCCAGCTGGGCGTTGCGCAGCTGTTCTTCCAGTTCGTCGCGCAGGGTCACCTGGCGGAACAGGCGCAAGCCCATCCACATCAGGACCAGCAGCAGGATCACCACCCACGCCGTCGAGATATACGCGTTGGCCCACCAGTTCGCCAGCGTCTCGTCGGTCGACAGGCCCACCGCCACGAACAGCGGGTAGCGCCGCAGGGGACGGTAGCTGTACATGCGGTCGAGCGCATCGAGGTCGACCGGCACGGCGCGCGAAGCGGGCGTTGCGCGCCACTGCTTGAACATGGGTTCCTTGGCAATCGACATGCCGATGTTTTCTTGCACGTAAGGGCGACGCATCACCAGTGCGCCGCTATCCAGGGCGAGCGTGATGTTGCCTTCCTTGCCGATGTCGAAACTGTCGTAAAAGGTGCGGAAGAAGCTCAGTTGCACCGTGGCCAGGGCCACCCCGATGAAATTGCCGTTCTTGTCTTCCAGGCGGCGCGACACCGGCAGCACCCAGGTGTCGGTCGAGCGGCTGCGGATCGGCGGGCCGACATGGGCCAGCTTGTCCTTGTGCGTCTTGTGATAAACGAAATATTCGCGGTCGGCGTTATTCAGGACCGGAATCGGCTCGCGCAGCGAGTGCAGGGTCCAGTTGCCGCTGGCATCGTAGATATACATGCCCTGCAGCGATGGCGTGCGGCTGACGTGGTCGATCAGGTGCAGGTGGAGGCGCTCGCCGTAATGGGTGATGCCGTCGTGCTGCACGCTCTCGACCACGCTGGCCAGGATGGTGTCGACCAGCTCGATGGTGCTGTCGGCGTGGTCGGCCAGGGCGCGCGCCATGTTGGCGGTTGCCGCGGCGCTTTGCGCCAGCTGGGTTTCGCGCGCGCTGTAGATGCTCCAGCCCTGCACCGCCACCAGCGAAATGCAGACGACGAGCAGGAACGACGCGGCAATAGCGATCAGCGGCCGCTTTTTGCCATCGAGGTCTGTCACGGGCGGTACATGCTTATCAGCTTTCATGGCGGGGAAGGTCGCGTTCGGAAAGTGTCGTTGGGCGCGCATGCGCGCAATGCGCACGGCGCGGGCGGCGTGTTCATGCAGCCTGGATTGAATCGGAAAATGGCGCCTGCACTCACATCGTCGTAGCTCCGCAAGGCGACTTGGCCGGGGCTGACCGGATACGCGCGGTGATTGAATAATAGAGGGGCCATTCTACCTTAGCGCATGCGAACTGGAATCAAATATTTACTCAAGGAATGCTTGTCTGTTGTTTCATAAAGCGAATACCAGCATGCCTTGCCATTGTCCGGGCGCCGCGGTCAATTGCCGCAGAGAAAAATCAAGGGAAAGTGATAAAGCGCTTGTTCACCGGGCCGGTCAGCCACACACCGTTGGCGGACAGATAAAATTCCTGCCCCTGTTCATGCAGGGCGAGTGCCTGGACCGTCAGCACCACCGGCACGCCGTGGCGCTGGCCGACGGACATCGCGGTAGCGATGTCGGCCGACAGGTGCACATGGTGGCGCGAGGCGGGAATGAGGCCCTGGTCGCGGATCGACGCGGTAAAGCGCGTGGCGGTGCCGTGGTACAGCACTGGCGGCGGGGTCACCGGCACCAGTGCCAGGTCGACCCCGGCCACCGAGTGGCCCTGGTTGGCGCGGATACGCTTGCCGTCGTCGCTGATGGCAAAGCGCTTTTTATCGTTGTCGGCAACGACTTCCTGCAGCAGTTCGGGGGTGATGCGCTTGCCATGCTTGGCGGCGCGCGTCATCAGCTCGTCGATATCGGCCCAGCCGTTCTGGTCGAGCGCGAGCCCGATGGTGCCAGGGCTGTGGCGGAGAATCAGGGACAGGAATTTACTGATTGCTACGGTACGGTTGGAGTCGCTCATCAAATGAAATGATTGTTCTTTTATATGTTTACGTTTAGTCATGTCTCATAATTATACGTGACGGCAATGCAAGGATAGCAAGATAATAGGATATTGCTGTTGCATGAAACGCCACTACAGGCCCCGTTCGAGCAGGGTCAGGGTTTTTCTGACCGCCGCTTTCAGGCGGTACAGCTGGGCCGGGCGATGGGCGCCGGCCGCTTCGAACTGGCCGTCGACCGGGTCGAGCATGTCCATTTCGCTCATCTTGCGGCGAAAGCTCACCTTGTTCAGGGTCTCGCCGAGCAGCAGTTCATAGATACGCTGCAATTGCGGCAGGGTGAAGGTGTCGCCGGCCAGGAAGCAGGGCAGGGAGGAGTACTGGCTTTTGTTGCGCAAGCGTTCCAGCGCCGTGGCGATAATTTCGTTGTGGTCAAATGGCAACGGTCCGAGCTGCGACAGGGGCACGACATGCACGGCGGCGTCATCGTGCGCAGCCAGCAGCTCGTACGGTACCAGCGCATAGTGAGCGACCGACAACGACCAGCCGCGCGGATCGCGCTCGGCCCCCGAGAAGGTGGCCAGTTGCTCCAGATAGGGAGCGACGATGCCGGTCTTGTCCTTGATGACGCGCATGGCCGCATCGTGGGCGCTCAAATCGTCTTCCGGATGCACATAGCCGCCCGGAATGGCCAGCGCGCCCTGGAAGGGGGTGTGTTCGCGCCGCAGCAGCACGGCGGCCAGCTCTTCTCCGACCAGGGTGAGCAGCACGATATCGACAGTGCAGATCACCGCGCTCATGCGCCTGCCGCCGTCGCGCAGCGCTGAACATTGCTCATAATTAATTTTCCGGACATTGTTTCTCCTTCATATAGATCAGGTCAGCATCGGATGAACAAATTATTGCATAGTTAGTTGCAAAAGTAAATTAAGTAGCTTATGCTTGTCGTACTGTACTCACAAGGACAAGGTAATGAAACGCAACCTCCATCTGCTCGTGATCGATCCGCAAAACGATTTCTGCGATTTGCCGGCCGACTATCTGCCGCCACCCGTGGGCGCCAACGCCGCACTGGCGCCGGCGCTGCCGGTCAGCGGCGCGCACGCCGACATGCTGCGCGTGGCCGACCTGATTCGCAGCGGGCGGGATGGCCTGGCCGCGATCAGCATCACGCTCGACTCGCATCACCGCTTCGACGTGGCGCACAGTTCCTTCTGGATGGATGCGCAGCAGGGCGCGATCAACCCGTTCACCCAGATCACGGCGGCCGACGTCAGGCAGGGCAAGTACCTGCCGCGCAAGGCGAGTGCGCTGCCGCGCGTGCTGGCGTACCTCGATGCGCTGGAGGCGGCGGGCCGCTATACGCTCATGGCCTGGCCGGTGCACTGCGAGATCGGCTCCTGGGGCCACAACGTGCACGCCGACGTGCGCGCCGCCTACAACGCGTGGGAAGACAGCGCGCTGGGCATGGTGGGCAAGATCAGCAAGGGCAGCAATCCCTGGACCGAGCACTATTCGGCGGTGCAGGCCGAGGTGCCGGACGCCGATGACGACAGCACCCAGGTCAATCAAGCCTTCCTGAGTCTCTTGCGCGGGTCCGACCAGGTGTATATCACCGGCGAAGCGGGCAGCCACTGCGTGCGCGCCACCACCGAGCATATCGTCGCCAGCTGGGACCCGCGCCAGTTGTCGCAGCTGGTGCTGCTGACCGATTGCATGAGTCCCGTGACCGGCTTCGATGCCCAGTACGACGATTTCGTGCGCGACATGCGCGCGCGCGGCCTGCAGATTGCGCAAGCCGCTGACATCATGCCCGAGCTGCTGGCCAACGCGCGGCGCTGATCCGGCCTTTTCCGTTTCCCTTTCCTTTTTCCGACGCGTTCTTACGCGAACCATATGACACCGATTGTCCCGATTGTCCATAGTCTGCTTGAAACCGACCTGTATAAATTCACGATGTGGCAGGCGCTGTTGCACCGCCACCCGGCCGCCCAGGCCGAATATGCCTTCACCTGCCGCAACCAGAGCGCTTATCCGCTCTCCGAACTGAAGGCCGATGTGGAACGCGAACTCGATCATCTGTGTTCGCTCTCGTTCAAGCCCGAGGAAATCGCGTACCTGCGCGGCCTGCGCTTCATCAAGAGCGACTTCGCCGATTTCCTGACCGTGTTCCGCTTCCAGCGCCATTTCCTGAGCGTGGAAACCGACGGCGACGAGCTGCAGATCCGCGCCACCGGCCCGCAGGTGCACGTGATGGGCTTTGAAATCTACGTCCTGTACATCGTCAACGAGCTGTATTTCCGCCGTTTCGACCAGGAAGCCGCGCTGGCCGAGGGCCGCAAGCGCCTGCAGGCCAAGATCGCCCTGCTGCGCGACTTGGCCAGCGAGCCTGCAAAGCGCCATCCGTTCGAGTTTTTCGACTTCGGCGTGCGCCGCCGCTTTTCCGGCGCCTGGCACGAGGAAGTCGTCGCCACCCTGGCGCGCGAAGTGCCGGCCTACTTCAAGGGCACCTCGAATGTGTACTTCGCCATGAAGTACAAACTCGTTCCGATCGGGACCATGGCGCACGAATACCTGCAAAGCTTCCAGTCCTTCGGCGTGCGCCTGCGCGACTTCCAGAAGGCCGCGCTGGAAGACTGGGTCCAGGAATACCGGGGCGACCTCGGTACCGCGCTGACCGACGTGGTGGGCATGGATGCCTTCCTGAGCGACTTCGACCTGTATTTCGCCAAGCTGTTCGACGGCCTGCGCCACGATTCGGGCGATCCGGTGGAGTGGGGCGAAAAAGCGCTGGCGCACTACGCCAAGCTGCGCCTCGACGCCCATACGCGCCGCCTGGTGTTTTCCGACGGCCTCGATCTGCCGACCGCGTTTTCGCTGTACCGCCACTTTGCCGACCGCACCATGACCGGTTTCGGCATCGGCACCAACCTGTCGAACGATGTCGGCATCACCCCGCTCAATATCGTGATGAAGCTCATGTCCTGCAACGGCCAGCCGGTGGCCAAGCTGTCCGACTCGAAAGGCAAAACGCTGTGCAAGGACGAAACCTTCCTGGCGTATCTGCGCCAGGTGTTCAATCACCCCGCCGCCTGAGAAGAGAAAGAATCCGATGCTGAAAATCGCCATCGCCCAATTGAATCCGACCGTCGGTGATATCGACGGCAACAGCAGCGCCATCATCGCCGCCATGCAGCGCGCCGCCGGGCAGGGCGCCGACCTGGCCGTGTTCACCGAACTGGCCCTGTGCGGCTATTATCCGGGCGACCTGCTGGAAGAAACGGCTTTCCTGGACCGCATGCAGGCCGGCCTGGAGCGCGTATTGGATGCCTCGCGCGGCCTGCCCGGGCTGGTCTCGGTCGTTGGCGCCGTGCGCGCCAACGACGGCCCCGGCAAGCCCTTGTTCAACGCCTTGCTGGCGATCCGCGATGGCGTCATCGTCGCCGAATACTACAAGCAGCTGTTGCCGACCTACGGCGTGTTCGACGACCGCCGCCACTTCGAGCCCGGGCCGGAAGGCGCCTGCGTGCTGCAGGTCGGCGCCCATCGCATCGGTTTTCTGATTTGCGAAGATGGCTGGAACCACGAAGGGCGCGACTATAAAGTCAATCCGTTCACCGCGTTGCGCGAGGCCCGGCCCGATCTGGTGGTGAGCATCAACGCCAGCCCGTCCGATATCGGCAAGCGCGAACTGCGCCACAAGCTGTTTCGCACCGCGTCGGTCCATAACGAATTGCCGATCCTGTACGTGAACCAGGTCGGCGGGCAGGACCAGCTGGTGTACGACGGCGCTTCGTTTGCCGTGTCGCCCTCGCAGGGCATTGCCTTCGAGGCGCAGCGCTTCAGCGAGGATTTCCAGGTCATCGGCTTTACCCAAGGCCGCTTCAGCGCAGCCGATGGCTTCGCGCTGCCCGCGCCCGGCGCCGACGGCTTGCCGGTGGCCGAATTCGCGCGCCGCCAGATCGTGCTCGGCCTGCAGGATTATGCGCGCCGCTGCGGCTTTACCAAGGTCGTCGTCGGTTCTTCGGGCGGTATCGATTCGGCCCTCACTCTCGCGCTGGCGGTGGACGCCCTGGGACCGGAGAATGTGATCGCGGTGACCATGCCGTCGGCGTTTTCAAGCGAAGGCTCGGTCAGCGATTCGGTCGCGCTGTGCCGCAACCTGGGCATCACGCTGTACACGCATCCGATTCTGGACCTGGTCAAGCAGTACAGCATTGGTTTCGAGGGCGCGTTCGACCGCCCGCTGCAAGGCCTGCCGCTGGAAAACCTGCAGGCGCGCGTGCGCGGCACGATCCTGATGGCGTACTCGAATGCGTCCGGCACCTTGCTGCTCACCACCGGCAACAAGAGCGAAATCTCGGTCGGCTACTGCACTTTATATGGCGACACCAACGGCGGCCTTGGCCTGATTGGCGACCTGTATAAGACCGAAGTCTACGCCTTGTCGCGCCACCTGAACCAGCGCGCCGGGCGCGAGCTCATTCCCGACGCGGTGCTGACCAAGCCGCCATCGGCCGAACTGGCGCCGGGCCAGCAGGATACCGACAGCCTGCCCGAGTACGAGGTGCTCGACGAAATCCTCAAGTGGCACATCGAAGGGCGCCGCCTGCCGGCCGCCGAAGCGGCGCTCGCCGAGCAGTTCGTCCAAGACCTGCTGGCCGATGCGAATGGTGCGGCGCTGGTCAAGCGCATCCACGGCATGGTTGCGCGTAATGAATACAAACGGCGCCAGGCGCCTCCGATTATCCGGGTGCGCTCGCGCGCCTTTGGCAGCGGCCGTCAATTGCCGATTGCCGCTTACTATTGATGACCATGAACGCACAAATGAACCAAACTTCCACCGACGTCGCCGTCCTGATCGGCCGTTTCCAGCCATTCCACCGCGGGCACGTGGTGCTGCTGCAGCGCGCGCTGGTGAGCGCACCGCGCGTGGTGCTGGTACTCGGCTCCTCGTTCCAGGCGCGTAATGCGAAAAATCCGTTCACGTGGGAGGAGCGCGCCGCGATGATCGGCGCCACCCTGCGCGCGGAAGACCGGGCACGCGTCAGTTTTGTCGCCGTGCGCGACTACTACGACGATTCCCTGTGGTCTGCGGCGGTGCGCAAGGCGGTCGCGCAAAGCGCGCCGGACGCGGCGCACGTGGCGCTGGTGGGCCACTTCAAGGATGCGTCGAGCTACTACCTGAATCATTTTCCGAAATGGGAGAACATCGTCGTCGAATCCGAACGGGCCATCGACGCCACCTGCGTGCGGCGCGTGTTCTTCGAGGCGGAAGACCTCGATATTTCGCTCAGCGTGCTCGATGACATGGTGCCGCCAGCGGTGCGCCAGTATCTGAAAGCCTGGGCGCTGCTGCCGCACTATGCCGCGCTGGTGGAAGAGCACCGCCGCATCGTGGCCTACAAAATGGCTTGGAAAAGCGCGCCGTACCCGCCGATCTTCACCACGGCCGACGCCGTGGTGGTCAGCGGCGGCAATGTGCTGCTGATCCGGCGCGGCGGCTATCCCGGAAAGGGGCAGTGGGCCGTTCCGGGCGGCTTCGTCGAACAGCGCGAGCGCCTGCTGCACGCGGCGATTCGCGAGCTGGCCGAAGAAACCAAGCTGGCGCTGCTCGGCGCCACGCTCGAAGGCATGCTGGTCGATGTCAAGGTGTTCGACCATCCCGACCGCAGCCAGCGCGGGCGCACCATCACGCACGCTCACTTTTTTGATCTGCAAACCGAGAACCTGCCCCCGGTGGAAGCGTCGGACGATGCCTCGCACGCCGCCTGGATTCCCATCGTGGAGCTGGCCGGCATGGAAGACCAGTTCTTCGAGGACCACTTCCACATTCTCGACTCGTTCCTGTCGCTGAGCGAGGAGCCATCATGATCGGTACACGTGACCGTTATCGCGGCAGCCTGCTGGGGCTGGCCTGCGGCGATGCCGTCGGCACCACCGTGGAGTTTTCCGCGCGCGGCTCGTTCGCTCCGGTGACCGACATGCTTGGCGGCGGTCCGTTCAGGCTCAAACCGGGCCAGTGGACCGACGACACCTCGATGGCGCTGTGCCTGGCCGAGAGTTTTCTGACAAAGGGAGACTTCGATGCGGCCGACCAGATCAACCGCTACCGCAACTGGTGGCAGTGGGGCTACCTCAGTTCGACCGGCACCTGTTTCGACATCGGCATGACGGTGCAGGATGCCCTGTCGCGCTATGCCGTCACCGGCGATCCGTACAGCGGCTCCACCAACCCGCGCAGCGCCGGCAACGGCTCGCTGATGCGGCTCGTGCCGGCGGTGCTGTTCGCCTATCCGGACCGCGCGCGCGTGCTCCAGCATGCGGCCGACAGCTCGCGCACCACGCATGGCGCACCGGAAGCGGTGCAGGCCTGCCAGCTGTTTGCCGGCATATTGAGCGCGGCGCTCGGCGGCCAGCCGAAAAGCGCGCTGCTGGCCAACGCCGGCTTTACGCCGACCGAGCCGAAACTGGCGGCGATAGCAGCCGGCGCGTTTCTCGACAAGGCCGACAGCGACATCCGGGGCACCGGCTACGCTGTCGATTCGCTGGAAGCGGCGCTGTGGTGCTTCTTCCATACCGACAGTGTCGAAGCGGCCGTGCTGCGCGCGGCCAACCTGGGCGACGATGCCGACACCACGGCCGCCATCACCGGCCAGATCGCCGGCGCCTGGTACGGCGTGGACGCGATTCCGGCAGGCTGGCTTGACAAGATCAGCATGCGTGCCGAAATCGACGACATGGCCTGCCGCCTGTTCGACCGCTTTCATGAAGCGAACAGCAAGCATGGCTGACGAAAGCGCGGCGTGACCGGCAACCTTGAAATCGCGGCCAACGTGGGCGCTACCGCAGCCATCCTGCTGGCCGGGCGCAACAGCGTCCACACCTGGTGGACCGGCATCATCGGCTGCGCCCTGTTCGGCGTGCTGTTCTACCAGTCGAAACTGTACGCCGACGTGGCGCTGCAAGGTTTTTTTATCGTCTCGAGCGTGGTGGGATGGGTGCAATGGCGGCGTGGCGATGACGGCAGCGCGCTGCCGATCAGCCACGCGAAGATTGGCACGCTGGCCTGGATCGTTCCTGCCGGCGTGGCCGCCGCCGCCGCGTATGGCGCGCTGCTGCATCACTATACCGATGCGTACGCGCCGTTTATCGATTCGGCCGTGCTGGTGTTCAGCGTCGTGGCCCAGTTGCTGCTGATGCAGCGCAAAGTCGAGAACTGGGCATTCTGGATTCTCGTGAACACGGTCGCCGTGCCGCTGTATGCCAGCCGCGGCCTGTACCTGACCGCGGTTCTGTACGCGTGCTACTGGGTCAACGCGATCGTGTCGTGGCTGTGGTGGCGCCGGCTGGCGCGCCAGGGCGCATGAACGCACCGGCCAAACAGTGGCGCCGCGGCCTCGTGGTGGGCAAGTTCTGTCCGCTGCACCGCGGCCACATGCTGGTGATCGATAGCGCGCTGGCCGCCTGCGACGACGTTATCGTCATCAGCTACACCAAGCCGGAGTTTGCCGGCTGCGGCGGGGCGCTACGCGAGGCGTGGCTGTGCGCGCTGTACCCGCAGGTGCGCGCGCTGGTGCTCGACGACGCCAGCCTGGCCGCCCTCCAAGGCGGCACCACTGCAGTGCGGGTGCCCCACAACGACGCGCCCGATGCGGTCCAGCGCGACTTCTGCGGCTGGCTGTGCCTGGATGTGCTCGGCGTGACGGTCGATGCGGTCTTTACCAGCGAAGACTACGGCGACGGCTTCGCGCGCGCCCTGAGCGGCTATTTCGATGAACGGCGCGGGCCGGGCGCGCCAGTACAGCACGTCTCCGTGGACCGCGCGCGTGCGCTGGTGCCCGTGTCCGGCACGGCGATCCGCGCCGATCCGCATGCCCTGCGCGCATTTCTCCATCCGCTGGTGTATGCCAGCTTCGTGCGCAAGGTGTGCCTGCTCGGTGGCGAGTCGAGCGGCAAGACCACCCTGGCGGCGGCCCTCGCACAACAGTTGGACAGCGTCTGGGCGCCGGAGTTCGGCCGCGAACTGTGGATCGAGAAGGATGGCGCGCTGGTGTTCGACGACATGCTGGCGATCGCACATGCCCAGCGCGCGCGCGAACAGGCGCTGCTGCGCCACGCCACGCGCTGGCTGGTGTGCGATACGAGCCCGCTGACCACCCTGTTCTACAGCGATGCGATGTTCGGCCAGGCCGATGCCGCCCTGCACGAACTGGCCGCGCAGCCGTATGACGTGACCTTGCTGTGCGCGCCCGACTTTGCGTTCGTCCAGGATGGCACGCGCCGGGACGATGGCTTTCGCCAGCGCCAGCATGCCTGGTATGTGGACGAGCTGACCCGGCGCGGCGTGCCTTTCACGGTCGTGCACGGCACGCCGGCACAGCGCCTGGCGCAGGCATGCGCGCGGCTCGCCGCTATTTAGCCAGTCCCAGTTGCCGCAGCACCCACTGCTGGACCATGTCCAGCTGCTCGGGCGACATGGCATGGCCTTGCGCCGGCGCCACGGTCAGCTGTTTCGGCGCCGTGATCACGTTATAGGCCGCAAAGGTCGAGGTGGGCGGGGTCAGGACATCGTTGTAACCCCAGAAGTAAAACCCCGGCACGCGCAGGCGCCGTGCGAAGTTCACGGTATCGTAATACGCGGTCGTCGCCGCCTTGGCCGCGACCGGCGCATCCGTCGGAGCGCCATCGGGCCCTGGTTTGAACAGGGCCGGCCAGCCGCCCGCGCGACCGTTCAGATAGCCGGTGACATCGCTAAAGCCCGGATTGTTGGCCACGACGGCCGTTATGCGCGGCTCCAGTGCCGCCGCCATGATGCTCAGCATGCCCCCCTGGCTGCCGCCCATGGCCAGCAACTGCTGCCTGTTCCACTTGGGATGCGTCGCCAGGTAATCGGCCGCGCGCAGCACGCCCAGATTCACGCGCCGGAAATAGTATTTCTCCCGGTCGTCCAGGTTGATCCGGCTGTAGCCGAACAGCGCACCGCCCGCCAGGGACTCGTAGACCTCCGGCGCCAGGTTCAATGGAATGCCGTGGATGCCCACCTGCAGCGTAATGGCACCTTTTTCGGCCAGTGCGCGTGCGCCGGTGCGCGCTTCGATGCCCGCGCCCGGCAGTTCCAGCACGGCAGGGAAGGGGCCGGCGCCGCGCGGTACCGCCAGCACGCCATAGAACCGGCTGGTGACCCCGTTGCCGCCGACATTGCGGAAACTCAGGTAGGACACCTCGATCCTGTCGTTCGACAGTTCGGGCGCGGGCGTGAGGCGGTAATCGGGCGGCACCTGCGCCAGTGCCGCTTTCTGGCGGGCCCAGAAGGCGTCGACATCGGCCGGATTGGCCTGGGTGGGCACGATCTTGTCCGGCGCGAAGCCGAGCGTGGCCAGCGTGGTCAGGTTCTGTCCGCCCACGTCGGCGCTGGCGATGATGCGCATGAAGGCGGGCGTGGACGGTGCGGGCACCGGCAGCACCAGGCCGTCGGCCGGTACCACGGCCGTGCGCTCCGCGCCTTCGAGCATGTCGGGACCGAGGCGGTAGCGGATCGTCACGCCCGCCGCCGGGTAGGGATCGAGCGCGAGTTTCACGCGCACGCTGGCCGGCGCACCCATGGGATAGGTCCAGTCGTCGCGGTCCGGGGTGACCGTCAGCGCCGTGCCGGCGGCAGCCGGCGGCAGATACACCGGCGCGCCCTGGGCGCAGGCGCTCCCGCAGGCGAGGGTCAGGGCCAGCAAGGTCAGGGCGCAGGTCGGCTTCATCAGGTCGGGGCTTTCGTTGGCTGCCGTGACCATGTCGCACGGCAAGATGCGGGCGAGTCTATCACGCGGTATTGTCGAATGCACCACGCTGAACGCACAGTTGGCGAATTCCGCTCGGCGTCGGCGTATACTTTTGGTATCATTTTTTGTGACTATATCTAGCGTTTCGGAGCCCGGACATGGAAAGTGAAAGCATGCAAGACGACGCCGTCGACATATTGATCATCGAACACGAGGAGGTGACTGCCCTGTTCGAGCAGTTCCGCGGTCTGAGCGTGCGCTCGAAAGACAGCAAGAAACGCATCTCCGAGGATATCTGCGACGCCCTGACCATCCACGCCTTGCTGGAGCAGGAGATTTTCTACCCGGCGGTGCGGACCGCGCTCAAGGATGCCGACCTGGTTGCCGAGGCCATTGTCGAGCATGCCAGCGCGCGTGAACTGATCGGGCGCATCCGCGAGATGGAGCCGGAGAACGAATTGTTCGACGCCACGGTCAAAGTGCTGTGGGACCAGGTAATGCGGCATGCGCGCGAAGAAGAGGAAAAAATGTTCCCGCGCCTGCGCAAGAGCAAGCTCGACCTGGTAGCGCTCGGCGCGCGCATGCTGGAGTACCGCAGGGTGCTGGAAACGGGGCCCGGACGCATCCCCGCCCATGTGCGTGCGCAGGGAGATACATCGTCCACGTAGGATATAGATGACAAAGCGTCATTGTTCATGCCTACAGCGTGTCATCCACTGGTCCGATGGCTGGATTTTCTACCGAGCTTTACAGTAGAGCCATTGATGAGTTGAACCTAACAACACAGAGGCATACCATGTACCGCACGCACAATATCGATTCGAACAGCAACGCCACCAACGCCATCCGCTCCATCGCCCTGGGCGCCGCCGCCAAGCCCGCCGTCGCGAAGCCGATGATCAGCGTCGCTGGCGCACAGCAGAACGAGTTGCTGCGTGCCTTGTCCCGCACGGACCTGGAAGCTCTGTTCCCGCACCTCGAACTGGTTCCTATGCCAGCAGGTAAGCACCTGTATGACTTCGGCAGCAAGTTCGACTACGCATACTTCCCGACCAACGCCATCGTCTCGCTGATGTATGTCATGGAAGACGGCGCCACCACCGAAATCGGCGTGGTCGGCCGCGAAGGCGTGCTGGGGGTGGCGATGTACGAAGCTGAACGCGCTACCTGCAGCGCCGTGGTGCAGACCGCCGGCTACGCTTACCGCCTCAAGAGCAGCGTGCTGCGCGAACTGGTCGCCTCCGGCGGCGCCATGGCCCAGCTGCTGATGCGCTACACCTTCGCCATGTTCGCCCAGCTGGCTCAGAACGTCGTCGGTGGCCGCCACTGCACCATCGAACAAAAGCTGTGCCGCTGGCTGCTCGACCGCCTGGACCGTTCGCTGACGGATGAAATCAAGGTCACGCAAGACACCATGGCGACCATGCTCGGTGTGCGCCGCGAAACCATCACCATGACCGCGCGCAAGCTGCAAGCGGACGGCCTGATCCAGTATCGCCGCGGCACCGTCGCCATCCTCGACCGCGCCGGCCTGGAAGACTGCGCCGGTACCTGCTACCGCGCCGGCAAGATCGGTTTCGAGCAGATGCACGATACGGCCTGGAACAACGCTTAACAGTTGCCCTGGCGGCGCGGACAGCACATCACCGCCCGCGCTGCCATCCTCATTTGCCAGGCCCCCCGACCGACGGCGGGGCCGGGCGCAATGTCTCCTGCATGCTATGTGATGCCGTTGCGGATGCTGGAAACAGCGTCCGTTTCTAATGACGGCATTGAACAAGGCACGCGCATGAACATCTCCGATATTCCCTTTGATATTACCGACTGGGCCGGCGTGGAGCGCACCGGGCATCCGGGCGAAACCGGCATGGCTTATTGGCAGACGCGCCAGTTCGGCGCCATCCGCGTGCGCGTGGTGGAATACGGCGCCGGTTATCTGGCCGATCACTGGTGCAGCAAGGGCCATATCCTGTTGGCGAAGTCGATGCAGTGTTTGTCGATCCGGCGGCGGGATTTGCCGTGCTGCGCAATGCGGTGTATGCGCACCCGTGCGGCATTGCGCTGGACTGCATGGAGATGGAAAAGCGATTGTCCGCTACAAGGTAGAATGCGGCTCTCCCGGCCACCATTGCCTTTCCATGGGTGCTGCGCGTCCCCGGCGCGCAAGCCGGGGACGCTGGTCGCTACTTCAACGCCTTGAACAAGGCTTCGAACTGCGTGCTCAATGCATGATCGTGCTGCTTGATCGGCGGCACTTCGCGTTTGATATCGAGCAGTTCGTACACCGCCATCTGCGCGGCCCGCACCGAATACTCCACCGTGAACACTACATCATCCGCAATCTCGACAAACTGGCTGATGAACGCCAGGTTTTTCGATTCCTTCGGCACCGGCAGCGGACGGTCGCTGTGCAAACGCGGCATGAACATGCTGGTGATGTACGGCATGCGGCAAGGGATGCAATTGGCCGTTTCCACCGCATCGAGGTCGAAGCGCAAGTGGCCGCACAGCTCGCGCAGGATTTCTTCGCCGGTGCAGTCCGACATCGGCTTGGCGACAAAATTGCCGATCCGGTCCGGTGACAGCGCATAACCCCAGAATACTTTCACGCCGGCCGGCTGGTTGGCAAAGTGCGGCTGGTGCGCCAGCACGATCGACATGAACCAGTTCGAATCCTTGAACGTGACCAGCCCGCCGGTGCCGGCTTCATTGCCGCTGAACTGCTGCATCTTGTCGAAGAAGGCCGAATCCTGCTGGGTCACGGTGAACGATTCCCAGTACGACTCGGCGATGCTGCTGTTGAACGCCGCCGGATTGCCGAAACCGGGCTGCGCGGCCGCCAGTTTTTCCCACAAGGTCCAGCCATGGCTGTCGGTCTTGTCGAGTTTTTCCGGAGCGCTGGTCATGCTGCCCAGGCTCGACGCGTCGGTCATCGAACCGTTCTGGAAGAACACCAGATCGCCCGCGGCAACGTCCACGTGCTCGCTGTTGCCGCTTCGGATGCAGTCAAAACCGGTGACGACGAACTTGCCATCCACGCTGGCGTGGCCGATGTCGGTCACCTTGCAGTCGAGGATGAACTGCACGCCTTGCTGTTGCAGCCACTCCTGGAGCGGGCGCACCAGCGAATCGTACTGGTTGTAGACCGTGCGGCGCACGCCGGCCAGCGTCTCGATGCGCGAAAACTCCAGCATGAAGCGGTGCAAATAACGCTTGAATTCAACCGCGCTGTGCCACGGCTGGAACGCAAACGTGGTGGCCCACATGTACCAGAATTCAGTCTCGAAAAAGGAAGGATCGAGCCAGTCGCTGATCGTGTCCGCACCCAGCGTCTCTTCGTCGGCCATGCTCAGCTTGAGCAACTGCGCGCGGTCGTGCATCGAAAAGCCCATCGACGTTACCGGCACCTTGGCGCGGCGCTGGTCGACCAGGCGCGCTTGCGAGTGGGACTTGTGCAGCTCGTTGAAATCGACGGTTTCATCGAACACGCTCTTGTTTTCGTCCGCGAGCGAGGGAATCGACTTGAACAGATCCCAGGTGCACTCGTAGTTATCGAACGTGAGCATGCGCCCGCCGCGCAGCGAATAGCCCTGATCGGGCGTTCCCGCGCCGTCCAGGCTGCCGCCGAGCAGGGGAGCGGCTTCGTAAATGCGGATGTTTTCACCGGGGACATTGCCGTCGCGGATCATAAAAGCGGCTGCCGACAGGGAGCCGATACCGCCGCCGAGCAGATAGGCGCGTAAATTCTTGTTCATGTGGGGATCGTCCAAAAAGGTGCATCGGTGTCCGGTGTATTCCGGACAGGCAAGTTCCGGACGACATTGGCGTCTGCCATTTGTTGCGACGCAGCATGCGTCCGGAGGCATGCAGAATCGCATACAGTGAACGCAAAAAAATTGACGCACATCAAAATTGACCAATCAATAATAGAGTGATCGCTCAGACATTGCCGCTGGAAATGCTGCGTGCATTCAATACTCTATAATTCCCGCACCTTCTTGACTGGATGCCGCATGACGCCTTTCGACTCCCGCACTCTTCTTTGCCCGGCGCTGGCCGCCGCGCTCTCACTGCTGGCCGGCGGCGCCGCCGCGGCCGACAAATGCGGCGGTGCACCGCGCCTTGCCGTATCGACGCCGCCGGGCTTTTGCGCGGGCATCATCGCCGGCGGCTTCAAGTTCGCGCGCGGCGTGCAGCCGCTGGACAATGGCGACGTGCTGGTGGTCGACCTGGGCGGCTGGCAGCCGAACCAGGGCAGCATCTGGACGCTGCGGCCGAGCGCGGCCGGGTATCAGAAAACATTGCTGATGAAGAAAATCGACCGTCCGAACGGCATCGTGCTGGGGCCGGACGGGCTGGTGTACGTGGGCGCCATCAAGCGCGTGTTCCGCTTCGATCCGCGCGATCCGGACGGCACCACCAAGGACATTATCGGCGGCAAGTCCGGCGTGGCGGCACTGCCCGGCATCGGCCGCCACCCGCTGACCGCCTTGCGCTTCGACGCCAAAGGCGACCTAATCGTCAACGTCGGCTCGGGCAGCGACCATTGCGAAGGCAAGGGCGGCAAGGCGCCGGACCCGGCCAAACCGTGCGCCGAGGCCAGCGGGCCGAATGCCCTGGGCGTGCTGCGCAAGTACCAGATGCAATGGCCGGCCGGCACCGTCAAGAGCTGGGAAGTGTACGCCACGGGCTTGCGCAATTCGATGGCGCTGGCGGTCCACCCGGTCACGCATGCGCTGTGGCAGGGCGAAAATTCGCGCGATGCGATCCAGGCGGCGATGAAGGGATTGAAGAACGACAACGATCTGCCGCACGATGAGTTGAACCTGATCGAAGCGAAGGGCAACTATGGCTGGCCCTACTGCTACGACAACAATGTGGCCAGTCCGGAGTATCCGGGGGCCAAGTGCGCCGGCTACCGCGCTCCGGCGCGCCTGCTGCCGGCCCATTCAGCGCCGCTGGGCATGACCTTTTACACGGGCGACATGTTCCCGGCGCAATACAAAAATAGCCTGATCATGGGATTTCACGGCTACCGCGAGCACGGCCACCGCCTGGTGGCTTTCCTGCCCGATGCGCAAGGCGCGCCGCTGGGCAAGAAAATCGAACTGATCAGCGACTGGACCGCCAAGCCGAACCAGCCGGCCGGAGCGCCGGTCGACGTCAAGCAGGGCCGGGACGGCGAGATTTTCCTGGTCGAGGACCGCAGCGGACGGGTGCTCAGGTTGCAGTATGACGCGCCGGCGAAGGCGTCTGCGGGCAAATAGGCTTCCAGGGCGCGCGCGCGGCGGCCTGGCCGGCTTGCTCGCGGGCGCACCACGCGAACAGGTCTTCCGGCGCCAGCGGCCTGGCGAACAGGTAGCCTTGCCCCTCGTCGCAGCCCTGATCGCGCAGCAACCGCCGGACGTCATCGGTTTCGATGCCTTCGGCCACCACGCGAAAGCCCAGTTCGTGGGAGAGTGAAATCATGGTGTTCACCAGCGTACGGTTGCGTTCGCCGCCAGCCATGTTGCGCACGAAGGACTGGTCGATCTTGACCACGTGCGCCGGCATGCTCTGCAGGTAGGACAGGCTGCTGTAGCCGGTGCCGAAGTCGTCGATCGCCAGGCGCACGCCGGCTTGATCGAGCGCCGCCAGCGTGGCCAGCGCCGTGCCCTGGTTTTCCATGATCGCGCTTTCCGTCACTTCCAGCTCCAGCCAGCCCGGCGCCATGCGGTGCTGGTTCAGCAGCCCGGCGAGGTTGCTCACAAAATCCATTTCCAGCAGGTTGGCGGCCGATACGTTGACCGACATCTGCAGTTGCAGGCCGGCGCCATGCCAGGCGGCCAGCTGGCGCACCGCTTCACGGATCACCCAGTTGGTGGCGGCGCGTACCATCGAGGTTTGCTCGACCACCGGCATGAACTCGCCCGGCGGCACATCGCCCAGCTCCGGATGGCGCCAGCGCAGCAGGGCTTCGGCGCCGACGCAGCGCCCCGTGCCGAGGTCGATGCGGGGCTGGTAGACCAGGCGTAGCTGGCGCGTATCGGCGAGCGCCGCAGCGAAGGCGTTGAGCAGGGTGAAGCGGCGGCGGTAGGCGGCGTCCTGCGCGGAGGAATAGGTACCGATCAGCTGGCCGGTCTGGTGCGCGTCCTGCATGGCGTTCTGGGCGATGCGCAGCACGTCCAGGCAATCGGTGCGGCCCAGCAGGAAGGGCGCCATGCCGATCGCCGGGGTGGTCACGAAGCGCGAGGTGCACCACTCGCCGCGGCTGTCGAGCCAGTGCGCCAGGCGCGCCCGGTAAGGTCCGTCCTCGGCGCCGTCGTCGACGCCGGGCGGGGCGATGGTGATGAACTGGGTCGCGGCCAGCTGGTACACCTTGTGCTCTTCGCCCATGACGGCGCGGTAGGAGCGGATCGCCTCGTCCATCAGGTCGTCGAAGTAGGAGGCGCCCATCACGCGCGCGGCGTTGTTGAGCTGTTCCTGGTTGGCCATGTTGACCAGCACCGCCACGCGCCGCTCGCCATGCGGGCGGTCCATTTGCAGGTCGGCATAGTCTTCGATGAATTGTTTGCGGTTCGGCATGCCGCTGAGCGGGTCGACCCGGCCCAGGGTGTGCTGCAGCTCGATCTGGGCCATGACCATGGCCGCCAGGTCGGTCAGCGCATCGCGTTCGGTACTGCTGATGGCGCGCGGTTCCAGTCCCAGCACGCACATCGCGCCGAGCTTGTAGCCGTCGCTGGTGATCAGCGGCGCGCCGGCGTAAAAGCGCACGCCGCTGTGGGCCAGGTGGCTGTCGCGGAAAAACGCATCCTCATGCAGGTCGTTAATGACCAGCATGGCGCCGCTGTCGGCCACGGTGGCGCAGGGCGCCTTGACGCGGGGAATCGCGGTGTGGCTGACGCCCACGCGCGACTTGAACCATTGGCGGTCGCTGTCGGTCAGGGACACGGCCGCGATCGGCAATCCGAAGACGCGCGCGGCCATGCGCGTGATGCGGTCGAACGCTTCGCTGGGCGCGCTGTCGAGCAAATTGAGCTTGCGCAAGGCCAGCAGGCGGTCGGATTCGTTGCAGGTGTTCATAAGCATGCCTTTTTGCCCTGAGCGCTGGGCCACATCGTGAACGCAATTCCATCCGATGCGCTCGTTGTCACTGGTAACAAGGGAAGGATGCGGGGAATGGGCATCGCATGGCGAGGCAGGCGGGGCCGCCCGACTAACAGTATCGGGCTGGCCGCCAGGGCCGGGAACGAGCGGGTCAGGGCTCATGCATCAAATTGTAGCATCGAAAGAAATTTAATGCTCTATGGCATTAAACGTACGAACGGCGCAACAGACCGGGGGATTCAGGCGAATCACGATGATGCCGCAGGAATATTTACACGTATAATCGACCGGACTGGACTGCGGATGTCCGCCGCCTCCGGCCTGTTTTACCTCTTGCCCGATCCCCCATCCCCCGGGATCGCCCAGATCCGCCTGTCGGCCCAAGCCCGCCGATGCATCAGAACGCCAGGTTCGCGTCGGCCCGACGCGCTAACACAGTTGCTGCCGGCCGCCAGTGGGGCCGGGCGCAGGGAAAAGGAAACGATGAATAACGTTCAACAGGATATCGACGAAAGAAGCAATCTCACCAGTCTCAACAAGCTGGAATTGCTCTTGTTCCGCCTGGGTGGCGATGCCGAGGGCAACCACTCCGAGCTGTATGCGATCAACGTGTTCAAGATTCGCGAAATTGTCGCGATGCCGCATGTCACGCCGATTGCCGATTCTCATCCGCACATGTTGGGTGTTGTAAATCTGCGAGAGCAGATTATTCCTGTTATTAATCTTCCTGGGGTGGTGGGATGCATTCCGGCAGCGGGCCTCAAGCTGCTGTTGATTACCGAATTCGCCCGCACGACGCAAGCGTTCGCGGTCGAAGCGGTGGAAGAAATCGTGCGCCTGGAGTGGACCTCGGTGCTGCCGGGCGATAAGACGGCCAGCGGCGCGCTGGTGACCAGCATTGCCAAGGTCGATGGCGACGTGCCCAATACGCGCCTGGCCCAGGTGCTCGATGTGGAATCGATTTTGCGCCAGTTGCACAGCAATGATGAGCCGGATGTGGACGTCGATTCGATTGGGGCGCCGCTCAACCTGCCCGAGGGCCAGGTCATTCTTGCTGCGGACGACTCCGTGATTGCGCGCGCGCTGATCGAAAACGCGCTGCAGGCGATGGGCGCGCAGTACGTGATGACCAATTCCGGCAAGCAGGCATGGGACAAGCTCGAAGCGATCGATATCGCGGCGAAAAAAGAGGGCAAGACGGCGCGCGACAAAGTGGCGCTGGTGCTGAGCGACCTGGAAATGCCGGAGATGGATGGATTTACGCTCACGCGCAATATCAAGCAGGACAGCCGGTTTTCGACGATCCCTGTGATCATTCATTCCTCGCTGTCGGGTGCGGCGAATGAAAACCACGTCAATGGCGTGGGGGCCGATGCTTATATTGCCAAGTTCGTGCCGATTGAACTGGCGGCGCTGTTGCGCAAGACGCTTGCGAAAAACACGCCGCAAAAGCGCGGGTGAGTTAGCACTGTCGTTTCCGCCAATGGCGGAAAGTCGTTTCCGACAGTGTTGGAAACGACGGTGTTGAGATTAGTGGTTTTGCTTCTGCTTCGCCCCACCGCCCGCACCTTCATCGCTCCCCGCTTTTACATTGCTTTTGGCATTGTGGCTGCTTTTGTCATCCTTCTTGCCGGCCGCCGAATTCACGTCCGCTTCGGTTTCCGGGCTGCCCGATTGTTTGTTTTGCGTACCTTCTGATTTCGATTGGGTCATGGTAAATCTCCTTGTGGCAGTGAAAAAACGGAGTAGCGCGGCGTCGCCTTAATGCAGCGTCGCGCCGGTGTCGTGCTGGGCCCACGCCGGAATATGCGCCAGGCCCGCGCGTGCCCCGACCTCCAGCCTGGCAACCGCTGCCATGATGAGGTCCGGACGAGCGTAGTGCAGCATGTGCCCGCAGCCTTCTTCCAGCTGCAGGTCGCTATGGGGTACTTCGTGATGGAACCGTACCGCCTGGCCTTCGGCGCTGACAACCCGGTCTTCGCAGCCGGCCAGCACGGCAATCGGCAGGCGCAGCTCGCCGTAACGCTGCGACAGGCGCTCGGCCGCCGCCACCAGCATGCCGCTCTCGGCGGCGCTGGCGCCCAGCTGTTCCGGCCGCAGCGACATCCACGCCGGAAACTCGCTGAAGCGTTCCGGCACCGCGGCCGGGCCGAACATGCGCCGCGTCAGGGCGGGCCACAGCAGGCGGCCCAGCAGCGGCGCCACGGTGTTGCGCAGCACCTGCCCGAGCAGCGGCAGCGCGGGTGCCGACGCCAGCGGCACGTCAAGGCGCAAACCTGGATAGTAATAACCGGACACCAGCGTCATGCCGCGCACGTAGCGCGGATACTCCAGCGCCAGCGCCAGGGTCACGAGCGTGCCCCAGGAATGCCCCACAATGACCGGCCGCTCAACCCCCAGCATGCGCAAGGCCTTGTAAATAAGGCGCGCCTGCGCTTCCGGGGTCCAGCTGGTGTTGCCGGGCCGTTCGCTGTGTCCGAATCCGGGGCGGTCGAACGCGATCACGCGATGCGATTCGGCCGCTGTTTCCAGCAAGCCGCTGAGAGCGAAGTCGTCCGCATGCAGTCCATTCCCGTGCAGCAGCACCAGCGGTGGTCCGTCGCCTTGCTCAAGATAGTGCAGGCGCACGCCATCGACCTCGATCACCTTGCCTTGCGCGGGATTGGCCAGCTCGGCCTCGCGCTTTTTGGCTTGCACGTACATCGCCGAGGCGGCCAGGCCGGCGGCGGCAAGCAGGGCGATGCTGCCCCAGCCGGGCGTGCGCGGCTCGGTGTAAGTGGAAATACGGTTCGGCATGGCGGTGCGGTCGTAAGGCATGTTTGTCCTGCGGCATGAGTAACTGTCGTGGACATACTGTGCCTGTCGCGCTCACTGCCGGTCTGTGCGCCAGACAACAGTGTGGGCACCTTCGCGGCGGCGCCCCGGTCAGCCTTGCAGTTGCAGATAAGCGGCGCTGACCGCATCCGGACCGTACAGACGCTCCAGCCGGCGCACCGTGAAATGGCCGCGCGCCATGTCCTGGAAGTGGTTGATGAACAAGGTATTGACCAGCGCGCCGCCGGCCGCGCCGATGATCGGCACCATCATCGCCGCCGCCTTCTGCGACACGTGCACATTGAAGCGGGCGGCGATCTGGGCGATCAGGCGCACCAGCGCCGGCGCGCTTTCGCTGGCCAGGCTGTGCTTGGCCAGATAGACGGTCGCCTCGGACATGGCCTGCGCCAGCGCAATGCGCGCCGCGTAGTAGCCCGATTCGGATGCATCGTCGGCGGCCGTCTTGCCGCCCAGCGAAAACACCATCAGGCAAGCCAGCTGCGCTTCGCCCGAGGCCAGGTTTTCGCCCTGCGAGCGGCCGATATCGGCGATCGAGCGCAGCATGACGACCGTGGATACCGGCAGTTCCACCGCCAGTCCGGCAATGCCGAAGGCGCCGCCGGCCGCGCCGCTCAGCGCCACCGCCGCGCTGTGCAGCTTGGGAAACGACGATGTGCCGGACGGGCGCAAGGTGGCGTTGGCCACGTTCAGGCACTTGGTCAGCGACGCGTTGGTGACGGCGGCAATCTTGCTGGTCCACGCGGCGGGCAGGGCCTTGACGGCCGCTTCGAGCGGCATGCCGATCACGTCGGTGATGCGGGCCACGTAGCCGGGATGCTCCAGCAGGCGCTTGGCTTGCTGCAATTCGGCCAGGTGCTCCTGCGACAGGCTCGGCGTGCCGCCGGCCGGGTGTTCACGTTCCATGATTCCTCACTGATCAGATGCCGCTGCGCACGGTGCGTCAGGGCGATGCGTGGAGTATAGGCGAGTCGCGCCAAGCCGGCCCGCGCGCACGAAGCGCTGCTACAATGATCATGCTGATAGCGCTAACATTTCACAAGGATACTGATGCTGCCGACCCTGCCCCTGCGTTCCCTGCCGCGCCTGACGCTGCGCGTGGCCCTGGCACTGAGCGTGCCGCTTGGCTTGACCGTGCCGCACGGCGCGGCCGCGGCCCAGTGCGCCGGCGTGGCCCCCAGCGGCGTGCTGACAGCCGCGCGCGTGGCCGGCACGGCGCCGGCCCATGCCGGGGCGGGCCTGTACGAGGGCCCGGTCTGGATCGGCGACTCCCTGTATTTTTCCGACTTCACCTTCGGCCCCGGTTTTCCGTCGCGTATCCAGCGGCTGGGGCCGGACGGCAAGGTCGGCACGGCAATCGCCGACAGCGGCAGCAATGGCCTGGCCGTCGATGCGCGCGGCAACATCGTTGCCGGCACCCACAAACACAAGGGCGTGTCGCGCTTCGCTCTCCCCGGCGGCAAGCGCACCCTGGTCGCCGGCACCTATGACGGACAGGTCTTCAATTCGCCCAACGACCTCGCCATTGGCGCCGATGGCACGATCTATTTCACCGATCCCCCCTTCCAGCGCGACGCCGCCCCGGGCGGGCAGGACGCCACCCGTGTCTACCGCGTGGCACCCGGTGGAAAAGTAACGGTGGTCGAACGCGGCATCGCGAACCCGAACGGGGTGGCCTTGTCGCCGGCGGGCGATATCCTGTATGTGAATGGCGGCGGCGAGCACGGCGTGCTGCGTGCCTACCCGATCGCGGGCGGCGTGCCGGGCAAGGGCCGCGACCTGGTCACGGGCCTGGCCGTGCCGGACGGGATGACCGTCGATTGCCAGGGCAATATTTACGTGACCGAACACACGGCGCAGCGCCTGCGCGTGTTTTCGCCAGCCGGCAAGGAACTGGCCACGATCAAGGTGGATGCCAACATCACCAACGCGGCGTTCGGCGGCGCGGACGGCAAGACCCTGTTCATCACGGGCGCCGGCGCGCTCTGGCAAATACAGCTGGGCCTGACCGGAAAGGCCTATCAGGATCAAGGGGGGCGTAATTTCAATGATTAGTGTTAAGAGTCGAACATACGGCGCAGGTTCGCGTGCGCATACTGGGTTCATGCAGTAATTGTTCTCACTGAAAGACATCATGACTACCCCGCAGTTGACCGTTTCCCGCAATGACAGCATCGCCATTTTTATGCGCTGCACCTCGCGCCGGAGCGTGTGATATGAAAACCACCAAACCCGATCCCCAGCCTGCCTCGCGTATCGAACGCGAAATCGAGCGCGAGCGCGACCAGCGCCACAAGAACGACGACGAGCGCTCGGGCACCAGCCCGGCCTCTGATTTCCGCATCAAGGACGCGCGCGAAAGCAGCGATTCGGGCGGCCTGCACCGCTCGCGCTCGCGCTACCACTGATCCGGCGCGACGGCTCCCGGCCGGATTGCCACGCCGCCTGGGCGGGGCATGCATTGCCGTCTTGACACACCTGCCTGACGCAACCAGAATGAGACGTTCTGGTTGCCGGCGGCCGCGCCGCGACCGCTATTGTCAGGAGTAAGCCGTGACCCGTTTCCGTAATAATTCCGATCGCCTGCTGGAAGTGACCCTTCAAAACGAGAAGATACTTGCCATCGCCGGTTCCATGGTCGCCTACACGGGCGCCATCAAATTCGAAAAATCGATTCTCGGCGGCGAGGGCATCTTCGGCGCCCTCAAGCGCAAGGTGACCAACGAGGGCATGCAGCTGATGCAAACCTCGGGCACCGGCACCGTGTTTTTCGCGCAGAACGCGGCCGAAATCACCGTCATTGCGCTGTCCGGCGAAAAAATGATCATCGAAAGCAGCAGCCTGCTGGCCTACGACACCTCGCTCAAGACCGGCACCAGCTTCGCCGGCCTGCGCGGCGCGGTCTCGGGCCAGGGCCTGTTCAGCACCACGGTCGAGGGGCAGGGCAACATCGCCGTCATCTCGCGCGGCAACCTGATCATGCTGGAAGTGACGCCCTCCACCCCGCTGCGCGTCGATCCCGACGCGTTTGTGGGCTACAAGGGCAATATCACCCAGGAATTCGTGTTCGACGTCAACTGGCGCACCATGGTGGGCGAAACCTCGGGTGAATCCTACCAGCACAAGTTCTCCGGCCAGGGCGTGGTTTTCATCCAGCCCGCGGAACGCTGACAGGGCGGCGCGACGCGCTGCCGATAATCGAATCAAGTGGAGAATGCCATGCCGGCGTACCAGCAAATCAATGAAAAAATGATTGAGGTCAAACTCAATAACGAAGAAGTCTTCGCCAAGAAGGGTGCGATGATTTCGTACCAGGGCGAAGTGGCCTTCAGCCGTTCCTTCCTCGCGGGGCAGGGCGTGCAGACCCTGGCCATGCGCGCCGCCACCAACGAGGGCTACTCGCTGATGCTGGCCAAGGGCCGCGGCTCGGTCTACTACGCCTACGACGGCCTGTTCGTCACCATCGTCCCGGTGCGCGGCGACACCCTGTACGTGGAAAGCGACAATGTGCTCGCCTTCGATGCGCGCCTGACCGCCGGAACCATGTTCCTCGGTAACCAGGGCGGCATCCAGGGCATGGCGCGCGGCGCCGTGTCGGGCCAGGGTTTGTTCACCAGTACCTTCCAGGGTACGGGCGAAGTGGCGATCTTGTCGGACGGCAACGCCATCGGCTTGCCGGTCACCCCCGATGTGCCGGTCTGCGTCGATCCGCAAGCCTATATCGGCCATACCGGGCAGTTGAGCTCGGCCATTATCACCGATCTGAACTGGAAGACCTTCGTCGGCCAGGCCTCGGGCGAATCGTATCAAGTCAAATTCACTGGCCAGGGCACGGTCTACATTCAAGCGAGCGAGAGGTAAATCATGACAATCTACAATCCAGTGAACTTGCCCAAGAACGATAACCTGAACCGGTTTGCCTTCGTGGTGGACGTAAACGACCAGATATTCATCCGCAAGGGCAAGATGATCGCCTTCTACGGCAACCTGACCTTCGAGGCCATGGGCAGCAGCGTGGTCGACATGCTGGCGCGCCACGCTTTCAACGCGCCCAAGTACATTCACAACTTCGTGGTCGCGCAGGGCAATGGCCAGCTGATCTTGGGCGACAACGGCAACGACCTGGCCTGCTACGACCTGGACGCGGCCAACATGACGATCCGCGCCAAGAACCTGCTGGGTTTTTCGAAGAACGTGATCTGCCAGGAGTCGACCTTGCCGGGCTACCTCACCCTGCTCGGGACCGGCAAGATCATCGCCTCGTCGAACGGGCCGGTGCACTTCCTGGAACTGCCATGCCGGGTCGACGAGCAGGCCGTGCTGGGCTGGGCCGATTGCCCGAGTCCGTCGTACCGCTACGATTACGAACACGTCAGGGGCTTCGTGTCGACCGTGGGCGCGCTGACGGGCTTCACGCTGTCGGGCGAGGAAAAGCAGGTCGACTTTACCGGCGCCGGCACGGTGCTGGTGCAGTCATCCGAGCTGGAACTGAGCGGCAGCTCGACCTTGTCGCACTTGCTGGCGCAGTTGCCGATGCTGGGCAAGGAAGATTTGACCAGGCTGAGCTTGTCGATACAGCAGCAGAGCCAGCAGCGCCGTTAAGGCTGCACCGTGTCAGGCGTGCGTGGCAGTCTGCTCGGCGAGCGGCTGCACCGCATGCATCCTCACTGCCCACACCACGCCTGCGACCAGCAACACGATCGCCGCCATTTCCAGCACACGCGGAAACTGGCGGTGATAGACAAAGCCATACAGCAGCGCGAACAGGGTCTCGAACAGGATCAATTGCCCCGACAAGGTGACCGGCACGCGCCGGCTGGCGATATTCCACAGGTGGTTGCCGATCACTGACGCGCCCAGCGCCAGCAGGGTGTTGGTGATCCAGAACATCGTCCAGTTGCGCCCGCTCGCGGCGCCTGCGGCACCGGTGACGTCGCCATGCCAGATGGCAAAGGCGAGCGCGCCGATCACCAGCGCGATCAGGCCGCTGGCCATGCCGTACAGCGCCGACCATTCCGCACTGCTGAAATGCGCATTGCGCTTGAGGAAGCGCGCATTGTCGAGCGCGTACCAGCTCCAGCACAGCAGCGCACCGAAGGCGCACAGCACGCCCAGCAAGGTCGCGCCCGGAGGCGCTCCGCTGGCGCGCGCATGCAGGAATACATCGATATTAATACAGGCAATGCCGGCGGCCACCACCAGCAATGGCAGCGCCAGTTGCGACAGGGGAATGGCGCCGTGGTCCTTGCGCCCGAGCAGGGTGACGGTGATCGGCAGCAGGCCGATGATGAGCGAGGTCGGCGCCACGCCCGCCAGCTTGACGCCCAGCGCCAGCAGCATGTAGTAGACGATGTTGCCGGCCAGTGCATGACGCACCAGCGCGCCGCAGTCGCTGCGGTCGAGCCGCCCCAACAGGGTGCGCAGGCGCGGCAGCATCAGCCCGCTGGCGATGGCGCCGTAGGCGATGTAGCGGCCCACGGCCAGCTCGACCGGCGAAAACGCCGGCAACAATTCGGGCACGATGAACACCATGCCCCACATCGCGCCGGCCAGCAGGCCGCACAGTACACCAGTCCACATTGAATTATTCCTGCCATGCAATTACACCAAAGTCCGCCAGTGTCGCACGAAGCGGGCAGGGCTGCTGGCGTATCGAGGATGCCCGGCCAAACCCCGGGCTTGCCAATGAAGTAAAACACGCCGTACACTCAACCATTCTCGGCGACTGCTATCGCCAAAAAACGGACCTTCACCGCACCTTGACGTCGGGTCGGCTTTATACCTATTGGCTTTTGACAGGAAATGCACTATGCGCAGTATGTGGACCAGATTCGAAATATGGCTATCAGAGCATTGGCCTGAAGGGCTCGCTGGCCTTAACCCACCGGCGACGGATGAACAAATAGCCAGCCTTGAGGATGCAATTGGGATCAAGTTGCCAGAGGATTATGTGACCTGCCTCAAGATCCATAATGGCCAGAATCCGGACGTAGGCGGATTGTTTGACGGTTCCGAATTCCTGTCAACTGATGAGATCTTGGCTCAATGGACCGTATGGAAGGGCCTGCTCGACGGTGGGGACTTTGCAGATATTAATTCTGATCCCGCGAGCGGGGTTCAGAAAGACTGGTGGAATGCCAGATGGATACCATTTACCCACAACGGTTGTGGCGATCACCTTTGTCTCGATCTGGCCCCAGAGGCTTCTGGATCCTTGGGACAGGTGATCACGATGTGGCACGATTCAGGCGAGCGAGAACTGGCAGCCCCAAGTTTTGGTTCCTGGTTCAAGTCGTACACGAAACGCGTATTTTCTGGTGACGTGGTTTACTCGGATGAGTACGGGGGCTTAATAAACCGTGAGGACGCCGAGTTGTCATAATTTTAAGCCATGCGTCCGTCAATTGCAGGGTTTGGAGGCTGTCCGGGAAAGCTCCCATGGAGTACCCGCGCAGGCGCGCTGATTTTGATGGGTGATAACCACTGCTTATGAGAGCAAAGCTCCGCCGGCAAGGTTTTCACAGATAGGCGCTCTATGGCGGACATCGCCGGCCGTTTTCGCCGAATACGTGGATACGCGCCAGCGGTGCGCCCAACGCAAGATGCTGGCCGACCTCCCAAGCGGCATCCGGGTCGGCCCGCACCACCACCTGCTCGGCGCTGCCGCCCACGCTGGCGTACAGATACGTCCCTTCCCCCAGCCGTTCGACCGCGAACACGGTCGCCGGGATGCCGTCCGCCGCATCGGTCACGATGTGCTCGGGCCGCATTCCCAACGTGACGTGCGCACCGGGCGCCATTGGCGCGCCCACGCACACCATCAGCTGCGTGCCGCCGGCCAGCGCCACCACCGCCCGGCCCGCATTCCACTGGCGGATCTCGCCGCGCAGAAAATTCATCGGCGGCGCGCCCAGGAAGCCTGCCACGAACAGGTTGTCGGGCCGGTGATACAGCTCCAGCGGCGCGCCCACCTGTTCCACGCGGCCGGCGCGCAGCACCACGATGCGGTCGGCCAGGGTCATCGCCTCGACCTGGTCGTGGGTCACATAGATCATGGTGGTGGCCAGGGTACGGTGCAGCCTGGCCAGTTCGATGCGCATCTGCACCCGCAGCGACGCGTCCAGGTTCGACAGCGGTTCGTCGAACAGGAATACCGCCGGCTGGCGCACGATGGCGCGCCCGATCGCCACGCGCTGGCGCTGGCCGCCCGACAGTTCCTTGGGCCGGCGCTGCAGCAGCGCCTCGATCTGCAGGGTGTGCGCCGCCTTGCGCACGGCGTCGTCAACCTCCGCCTTGCGCTTGCCGGCCAGTTTCAGCGCAAACGCCATGTTCTCGTACACGGTCATGTGCGGATACAGCGCATAGCTCTGGAACACCATGGCCAGCCCGCGCTGCGCCGGCGCCACGTCGTTCACGCGCGCACCATCGATCAGGATGTCGCCGTTGTCGATGTCTTCCAGCCCGCAGATGGCGCGCAGCAGGGTCGACTTGCCGCAGCCGGACGGGCCGACGAAAACCACGAACTCGCCATCGGCGATATCGAGGTCGATTCCATGCAGGACTGCCTGCGCTCCGTACGACTTGCGAATGCCTGTCAGCTGTACTTGTGCCATGCGCGACCTCAGGCCGCGCGCAGCACGATGACCACGCGGTGCGCGGCGCCATCGGCCTTCATCGGGATCATTGCCGCGCCGCCTTCGATCGGCGCTTCCTGGCCGTCGAGCGAGGCGGCCACCACCAGCGCGCCGTCGCCGATGGCATCGTTGATCACTTCGATGTGGTAGCTGGTGGCGCCGTCCGGCAGGCGGTAGCGGATGCTGAATCGCGGCCACGCCGCCGGCACCACCGGCTTGATGCGGATCGCCGCGCCGCCCACCAGCGTAAAACCGAGCACCGATTCGAGCGCGACCCGGTAAGCCCAGCCGGCCGAACCGGTGTACCAGGTCCAGCCGCCGCGGCCCACGTGCGGTTCGGCGCCGTAGATGTCGGCCGCGATCACGTACGGTTCGACCTGATAACGCGCCACCGCTTCCGGCGTGAGCGTGTGGCTGATGGGGCTGAGCATTTCGAGCAACTGCGCGGCGCGCTCGTTGCGGCCCGCTTCGGCCACCGCGCGCACCGCCCAGCAGGCCGCGTGCGTGTACTGGCCGCCGTTTTCGCGCACGCCTGCCACGTAACCCTTGATGTAGCCTGGGTCCTGCACGGTGTCGACAAACGGAGGCGTAAGAAGGCGAATGAGGCCGTCGCGGTCCGACACCAGGCGCTCTTCCATCGCATCGAGTGCCATCTGCGCGCGCGCTTCAGGCGCCGCGCCGGAGATCACGGCCCAGGCCTGGGCCAGCGCGTCGATCTGGCATTCGTCGCTCTGGCTTGACCCCATCAGCGCGCCGTTGTCGTAAAAGGCGCGCCGGTACCATGCGCCATCCCAGCCGTCGCCATTGAGCGCGCCGGCCAGATGGTCGCGGTAGGCGCTGTAGGCGGCGATGCGGGCGCTGTCGCCGCGCTTTTCGCACGCAGGCAGGAAGTCGCTGATGATGCGGAACAGGAAAAAGCCCATCCACACACTCTCGCCGCGGCCTTCGCGTCCGACCCGGCTCATGCCGTCGTTCCAGTCGCCGGTGCCCATCAGCGGCAGGCCGTGCGCGCCTTTTGTCAGCGAGCGGTCCAGCGCGCGGCAGCAATGCTCGTACACGTCGGCGCTCACGCCCGCTGGCTGCGGCTGCAGGAATACTTCGTCCTCGCCGTCTTCCAGTTGCGGCGCGGTCAGGAAGCCTTCGACTTCATCGAGCACGCTCCAGTCGCCGGTGGACTTCAGGTAGAAGGCGGTAATGTAGGGGAGCCACAGCAGGTCGTCCGAAAAACGCGTGCGCATCCCTTTCTCCAGCGGGGCGGGGTGCCACCAGTGCAGCACGTCGCCTTCCACGAACTGGTGCGCGGCGTGCAGGCAGATCTGCTTGCGCGTCATTTCGGGCAGGGTGTAGATCAGCGCACTGGCGTCCTGCAGCTGGTCGCGGTAGCCGAATGCGCCGCCCGACTGGTAAAAGGCCGAGCGGCCCCAGATGCGGCAGCTCAGGTTCTGGTAGGCCAGCCAGCCGTTGACCATCAGATCGATTGCCGGCACCGGGGTGGCGATTTCGATGGCGCCGACGGTGTCGAGCCAGAACTGGCGCACCTCAAGCAGTGCCTGGTCGACCGCCGCGCCGCTGCGGTAACGCCGCACCAGCGCCTGCGCATCCTCGCTGGAGGTGGTTTCGCCCAGCAGCACGGCAAATTCGACCTGCTCGCCGGCGGCGATGGTCAGGCGCGCCTGGAACGCGGCGCACGGATCGAGACCGGGGCCGGTGCGCCCGTCCAGGCGCGCCTCGCCCAGCGCGGCCGGACGGGCGGTGGTGCCCTGGGGGCCGATGAAGGCGGCGCGGTCGGCGCTGTGAAAGCTGGCGCTGGCCGGCGGCGCGAGCAGGGCGGCGAAGGTCACGCCGTCCGCGAACGGGCCGGCCATGCGGTTGGTGGCCAGCAGCACGCCGGCGTCCCACGTGGTGCACACGTGGCGCGCGCTGTCCGCGGTGGCGCCCAGCACCAGCTGCTGGAACGAGAACAGCGACAGGGTGCGGCTGCGCGCATCGGTATTGCGCACGCGGATGCGCACGATCTTGAGCGGGTCATGGCGCGGCACGAACACCGTGCATTCCTGCTCGAAGCCGTAGCTGGCATGGCGGAAGGTGGTGTAGCCGAAGCCGTGCACCGCTTCGTAGCCGGCGGCGGCCGGCGCCGGGCCGGGCATGGGCGACCACCAGCTGCCGTCGTCCTCGTCGCGCAGGTACAGCGCTTCACCGTGCGGGTCGCGCACCGGGTCGTTGAACCAGGGCGTGAGCCGGTGTTCGCGGCTGTTGCGGCTCCAGGTGGTGCCGGCGCCGGTTTCGCTCACCAGTACGCCAACCTGCTCGTTGGCGATCACATTGGTCCAGGGCAGGGGCGGGCGTGACAGGCCCGTGGCGCCGTCCCAGGCGAGCCGGATCACGTATTCCTTGCCGTCGCTTGAGAAGCCGCCGTCGCCGTTGAAGAACTGCAGCGGCGCCGGTTCGGCGTCGTCCTGCGCGTGCTTGCGCTGCGGTGGACGAGGCGGGCGCAGGATGCTGGCGCGCGGCGCGAATACCGGCAGCTCGCCCTTGACCACCATGCGCGCCTGCGCGCCAATGCGTTCCAGGTCGGCGCTCAGCACCTGCATCGGGTCGAGCAGGGTGACCGGGCCTTGCAGGCCGGGCCAGTCGGCGGCGGCGCCGGCCAGCACCAGGTGCAGGGGCAGGGCCAGCGCTTCCCAGTAGCGCGCCGCGTCGAGCAAGGCTTGCGCGTGCGGGTCGCGTGCACCGATCGTGTGCACCACGCACAGCACGCGTTCCTTGGGCAGGCCCAGGTTGTTGGGAACGGCATCGCCGGACACGCGCGCGTCGCCCGGGGCGCGCAAGGCGCGCTCGCCATACAGGATGGCGGCGGCCAGCGCTTCGGCGCAGGCGGCTTGTTCGGAGTCCAGTGCCAGCGCGGTCAGGAGGGCGGCGCGCCGTTCGCCCGCCGTGCGCGCTGCCAGTTCCGGCGACGGTGCGCTCGCCAGCAAGGCCAGTGCGGCATCGCGGTTGCCCGCCGCGCCCAGCGTGAAGGCGATGACGGCATTCGCCTCCGGCGCCAGCGTCACGTTGCGGCGCAGGCTGAACGAGGGATCGAGTACATTGCCGGCGGTGCCCGACAGCGGCTCGCTTGTCGCCAGCGCGGCTGGCGCGGCCAGGCTGCGGCCACGCCCGATGAAGCGTTTGCGGTCGGTCTCGATGCCGGCTTCCTCGCCGCCGCTGGCGGCATGCACCAGCCAGATACATTCCTCGCCGGCGCCGCGCGGACGGCGCCGCGCCAGCACAGCGCCGGATGCCGGAACCGATTCGGTCTGCACGAACAGTTTGGAAAAGGCGGGATGCGCCGCTTCCGCCTCGCGCTTGTTCAGGACCACCTCCAGATAGCTGGTGACCTCGATGCGGCGCGCCTTCGCGCTGGTGTTACGCAAGGTCAGGGTGCGCAGTTCGACGTCGCTCTCCGGCGCGACAACGATGTCGAGCCGCGCTTCGATGCCGAGGTGGCGGCAGGTCAGCCACGCGCCGCCATCGTCGCTGCCGAAGCCATGGCGGGCGCCGGCGGCGGTGCAGGGCTGGGCTCCGACCGACCAGAACTCGCCGCTGTCGAGGTCACGCAGGTAGATGAAGTAGCCGTCGCCATCTTCCACCGGGTCGCCCTGCCAGCGCGTCAGCGCATGCTCGCCGAGGTCCGTCGCGCCGGTGCCCGCAGCCGTGACGAGCACCCGCAAATGACCGTTGGAGAGAAAGCGGGCGCCGGCGGCTGGGCTGAATGGAATCGGAGTCATGGGCAGGGAACGGTGGTTTTCATTAGTGGCAGCGTAATGTAAGCGGTTACATCGTGATAAATTTTACATGACATCCTTGTTGAAACCGTGGAATTTCGACCATTCGCCGTACTTTTTTCAGTGAAAAATTTACAAAAAAACCACGGTGTGCTGAGCTCGATTGGGTTACATTAGGAAAAATGTAATCGGTTACCCGACTTCTATGCAGGAGGAATGACAAGGTGGCGTTTTTATGGCGGTAACGATCAAGGATGTGGCGCGGGCGGCGAATGTGTCGGTCGCATCGGTGTCGCGCGCGTTGAACGGCAGCGGCACCGTCACCGAGGAGACGCGCAAGCTCGTGCTGGCTGCCGCGCGCAGTCTGCGCTACATACCGCACAGCGGCGCGCGCAGCCTGTCGACCAGCCGCACCCAGACCATCGGCGTGGTGCTGCCGGACCTGCATGGCGAGTTCTTTTCGGAGCTCATTCGCGGCATCGACATGGCGGCGCACCGGCGCGGCCTGCATCTGCTGGTATCGAGTTCGCACGGCGACGCCGGCGAAGCGGCGCTGGCCATGCGCGCCATGAGTGGCCGGGTCGATGGCCTGATCGTCATGTCGCCCCACGTGGACGCCGGTTTTTTGGCCGACAACCTGGCCGACAGCCTGCCCATCGTGCTGCTCAACACACGCGCCACCGGCCACGATTGTTCCGCCCTGGCGGTCGACAACCATGGCGGCGCCGCCGACATGGTGCAGCACCTGGTCGAGATGGGGCACCGCAGCATCGTCATGATCGCCGGGCCTGCGGACAACTTCGAATCGCAGGAGCGCCTGCGCGGCTTTCGCGAGACCATGGCGCGCCTGCTGCCCGGTGTACCGGCGTTCGAGCCGGACGTGCTGCGCGGCGACTTCGGCGAGGAATCGGGCTACCGCGCGGGCCAGCAGCTGCGCGCCCTGAAACGCCTGCCGGACGCGGTGTTCGCCGCCAACGACATGATGGCGATCGGCTGCCTGTTCGCGCTGGGCGAGGGCGGCCTGGTGGTGCCGCGCGATATCGCGCTGGTCGGCTTCGACGATGTGCCGACGGCGCGTTTCGTCACGCCGCCGCTGACCACCGTGCGGGTACGGATCACCGAAATGGGCAGCCGCGCGCTTGAATGCCTGGCCTTTGAAATCGAAAACCCGCAGGGAACGAAGAAAACGGTGCAGGTGGTGCAGACGGAACTGGTGGTGCGGCGCTCGTGCGGCGCGCACGCGCAGGGCGTCACGGATACCGACAACAAAGAATAACGACAACTGGAGAACCGCATGAAAATGAAAGCAGGCGTGCGCGAGCTGCGCAGGGCATTGGTGGGACTGTCGACGGTGGCCATGCTGGCCGCCGCGCCGGCGCAGGCGCAGTTAAGCAGCGCCACCATCAAGGGACAAATCACGCAGAGTGGTGCGCCCGCGGCGCCGGCCACGCAGGTCGTCGCCAGCAACACGGCCACCGGCTACAACTACCGCACCACCACCGCAGCCGATGGCAGCTATGTGCTCACCGGCCTGCCGCCGGGGGAGTATGCGATCAAGGTCGGCGGCCAGACCACCGAAAAGCTCACGCTGGCGATCGGCCAGACCGCCTCGCTCGACCTGTCGGTGGGCGCCGCCGATCCGGCGAATATGGCGCAGGTGGTCATTTTGGGGTCGGCAGCGCGCCGTGACGTCAAGACGTCCGAAGTGGGCACCAGCGTGTCGCGCGCGCAGATTGAAAGCCTGCCGCAGGTGTCGCGCAACTTCCTCGCCTTTGCCGACCTGGCGCCGGGCGTGCGCTTCGACGTCGAGGCCAAGACCGGCTACGGCTCCCTGCAGGGCGGTTCGCAGAACCAGGATAACGTGAACGTCTTCATCGACGGCGTCGGACAGAAAAACTACATTCTGCGCGGCGGCATGTCCGGGCTCAACTCGTCGCGCGGCAACCCGTTCCCGCAGTCGGCGGTAGCCGAGTACAAGGTGGTTTCGCAAAACTACAAGGCCGAATTCGATCAGGTCAGCTCCACCGCGATCACGGCGATCACCAAGTCGGGTACCAACCAGCTGCATGGCGATGTGTTTTTCGACCGCACCGGCGCCAACCTGACCGCCTACGATCCATTCCAGAAGAAGCGGAAGGAAGAGGGCGTGGACCGTCCGCGCTACTCCCAGAAGCAGTACGGCGCCACGCTCGGTGGGCCGATCAGGGAAGACGTGATGCATTATTTCGTCGCGTACGAAGGCAAACGGATCGACACGCCGCGCCAGGTCGTCGCGCAGCGCCAGGACTTGCTGCCGAACGCCGGCATCGTGCCGTCCCTGCTGGCGCAGGCCGGATCGGCCACCTCGAAATTCAAGGAAGACCTGGTGCTCGGCAAGCTCACCACGCGCATCGGCGAAGACCACCTGATCGAACTGTCCACCCGCATCCGGCGCGAGAACGACCTGGTGCCGGAAGACTTCAAGCTGTCGGTGCCGGGCAACGAGAAGGACCGCAAGAACGACGAAACGCGCTTCGACCTGAAACACGAATTCACACGCGGCGACTTCCTCAACGAGGCGCGCATCGGCTACGAAAAATTCCACTGGAATCCGAGCGCGCTGCAATCGACTCCCTACGTCAAATACGTGGTCTCGCCGAGCAACGAGACCAAGAACGTGGTCGATGTGCTGTTTACCGGCGGCTCGCCGGACTCCCAGGACCGCATGCAGAAAGGGCTGTCGTTCAGCGACAGCCTGACCTGGACGGGCCTGGCCGGCCACACGATCAAGGGCGGGGCCAAGATCAAGAAGGTCGACTTCAACCTGTATGGCACCTCGCGCAGCATCGATATCCGGCGCGAGATGATCGACAACGTGACCGGCATTCCGCGCGCGTTTGAAGTCTTGCCCGCCCTGGCACCCACCGGTGTGAGCTACGTCGACCGCCAGTACGGCATCTATCTGCAGGACGACTGGAAAGTGACGAAGCAGCTCGAACTCAATCTCGGCCTGCGCTGGGACTACGAGACGAACATGCTCAACGACAGCTACGTCACGCCGGCCGACCGTGCGGGCCTGTTCGGCAAGCAGGACCCGCGCGCGGGCGCGCCTGCGGGCCAGACCTATGCGCAGTCGCTGGCCAAGGGCGGCGTGACGATCGGCGACTACATCAGCACCGGCTCGAACCGCAAGTCGTTCAAGGATGCGTGGCAGCCGCGCGTGGGCATGTCGTACGACGTTTTCGGCAACAGCAATACCGTCTTCTTTGCCGGCGCCGGGCGCGCCTACGACCGCACCATCGCCAACGCGGCGCTGGACGAACTGCAAAAAAACGCGCAGCCGGGCGGCGAAATCTGGCTGATCCGCAGCGAACACGAGCTGCCGTACACCGACCAGTTCAGCATCGGCGTGCGCCAGGCGCTGGGCGCGTGGAATACCGAAGCCGGCGCCACGGTGTCGCGCAGCCGCAACCAGTTCAACTGGTTCGGCGGAAACCGCGACGTCAACGGCGGCTGGGGCAATGCCAGTCCGACCGATCCGATGTTCAGCTCCGTGCCCGGTTACGGCACCCTGATCCTGGGCGACTTCATTTCGCAGGCAAAGACCTCGTCGGCCTACCTGAAGGGAGACAAGCCGTTTTCGACCACCTCCGGCTGGGGCCTGGCCGCCACCTACACCTACTCCAAGGGCGAGACCACCAACAAGGAGTGGACCAACGATCTTTTCAACTGGACCTACGGTCGCTATGCCCATTCGTGGAATCCGTCGACCAACGTCGAGCGCCACCGCCTGGTGATGGCGGGGATGAGCGACCGCCTGCTCCCGTTCGGGATCATGCTGTCGTCCAAAGTCACCCTGGGCAGCGGCCTGCCGTACCGGATTACCGACTGCTCCAAAGGCTTCAATGCCTGCGTGTCGCGCAAGGGCGATGGCGGCTCGTTCCGCGAAGTGGACCTGGCCATGGCCAAGGATATCGGGGTCGGTTTCGGCAAGGTCTCGCTGCGGCTCGATGTCCTGAACGTGTTCAACACGATTAACTACGCCGGCTACGACGCCTGGGGCGGCGGACCGACCGCCAACAATCCGAACTACCTTGGCGGCGACAACGTCAAGCTGGGAACGCCGGGCGAAGTTGGCGGCCCGATGCGCACGGTCAAACTGAGCGCGCGCTACGCATTTTAATAAGGGAAGTTGATGAGAAAACGCTTGATGCCGATGGCGGCGCTGGTTGGCGCCATCGCGACGATGCCGCTGGCGCCGGCCGAAGCTTCGCCGGCCAGCACCGGTCCGGCGGCGGCGCTGCTGGACGACCTGTCCGAACGCACCTTCCGCTTTTTCTGGGAGACCGCCAATCCGGCCAACGGGCTGGTACCCGACCGCTATCCGTCGCCGTCGTTCTCCAGCATCGCGGCGGTCGGTTTCGGCCTGACGGCGTACCCGATCGGCATCGAGCGTGGCTACATCACGCGGGTGCAGGCGCGCGATCGCGTGCTGACCACCCTGCGCTTTTTCCGCAATGCGCCGCAAGGCAAGCAGGCGCAGGGCATGAGCGGCTACAAGGGTTTTTTCTATCACTTCCTGGACATGAAAACCGGCGCGCGCAGCTCCAAGTCGGAGCTGTCGACGGTCGACACGGCCTTGCTCATTGCCGGCGTGCTGCACGTGCAGTCGTATTTTGACGGGGCAGGCGAAGAAGAGGCGGAAATCCGCCGCCTGGCCGACGAACTGTATCGGCGCGTCGACTGGCAGTGGGCACAGGCGCGGCCACCGTCCATCGTCCTCGGCTGGCATCCGGAAACCGGCATGCTGCCTTACGACTGGCGCGGCTACAACGAAGCGATGCTGGTGTACGTGCTGGCGCTGGCGTCGCCGACCCATCCGGTCGATCCGAAGGCGTGGGACGAGTGGACCAGCACCTACGACAAGACCTGGGGCACTTCGTGGGGCCAGGAGCACCTGGGGTTCGCCTCGCACTTCGGGCACCAGTATTCGCACGTCTGGATCGATTTCCGCGGCATCCAGGATGCCTACATGCGCAAGCGCGGCATCGATTACTTCGAAAACAGCCGGCGCGCCACCTACGCGCAGCAGGCTTACGCGATCGCCAATCCGCTCGGCTGCAAGGGTTACGGCGCCAACCTGTGGGGCGTGACGGCCAGCGACGGCCCGGCCGATGCCACCATCACCGACGGCGGCAAGCGGCGCAAATTCCGCAGCTATGCGGGGCGCGGCATGGGCAAGGAGCATGCCGACGATTGCACCATCGCCCCGACCGGCGCGGCGGCATCGATCGCGTTCGCGCCGGAGATCGCCATCCCGGCGATTACCGACATGCACGCGCGTTACGGCAAGCAGATCTACGGCAAATACGGCTTCCTCGACGCCTTCAATCCGAGCTTCGACTTCGGCATCAAGCTGGCCAGCGGACGGCGCGTGCCGGGCTTCGGCTGGATCGACACCGACTACCTGGGCATCGACCAGGGCCCGATCCTGGCCATGATCGCCAACTACCGCGACGAATCGGTCTGGCGCGTCATGCGCGGCAATCCGGTGATCCGCACCGGCTTACGCCGCGCGGGCTTCACCGGCGGGTGGCTGGAGAGCGAGGCCAAGCCATGAATTTGCGGCGGCGCCACTGGGTTGCCGGTTCGGCGCTGGCGCTGCTGCTGGCCGGCTGCGAGCGGCGCAGCGGCGGTCCGGTGGAGCTGCGCCTGTGGGCCATGGGGCGCGAGGGCGAGGTGGTCAAGGAACTGCTGGCCGACTTCGAGCGGGCCAATCCAGGCATCCGCATCAAGGTGCAGCAGCTGCCCTGGCTGTCGGCGCAGGAAAAGCTGCTCACCGCGTTCGCGGGCGACGTCACGCCCGACCTGTGCCAGCTGGGGAACACGTGGATACCGCAGTTCGCGGCACTGGGCGCGATCGAGCCGCTGGGCGACCGGATCGACCGGCCCGACGGCGTGGCCAGTGCCGACTATTTTCCCGGCATCTGGGCGTCCAATCAGATCGACGCCCAGTTATTCGGCGTGCCCTGGTATGTGGACACGCGCCTGATCTACTACCGCAAGGACTTGCTGGCCGATGCCGGTTACGCCAAGGCGCCTGTCAGCTGGGCCGAATGGACCGAGGCGATGCGCGCGGTGAAGCAGCGCAGCCCGCAAAACTACGGCGTGCTGCTGCCGCTCAATGAATACGAACAGCTGCTGTCACTGGCGCTGCAGCAGGAGGCGCCGCTGCTGCGCGACGGAGGGCGCTTCGGCGACTTTCGTCACGCCGATTTTCGCGCAACGCTGCAGTTCTACCTCGACCTGTTCATGAATGGCCTGGCGCCGCGGCTGTCGGCCACGGCGATTTCAAACGTATGGGACGAATTCGCAAAGGGATTCTTCGCGTTCTATATCTCGGGTCCGTGGAATATCGGCGAATTCAAACGCCGCCTGCCGCCTGAGAAGCAGCACACGTGGATGACGGCGCCGCTGCCGGGACCGCGCGGCCCCGGTGCGTCGGTGGCCGGGGGCGCCAGCCTGGTGGTGTTCAAGGCGTCGCAGCACAAGGAAGAGGCGTGGAAGGTGGTCGAGTACCTGTCGCAGCCCGCCGTGCAGCGCCGTTTTTACCAGATGACCGGCAACCTGCCGCCGCGCCGCAGCGCGTGGAACGATCCGGCATTGCAGGACGACCCGTATTCGGCCGCGTTCCGCGAGCAGCTCGAACGCGCCAAATCGCCGCCCAAGGTGCCGGAATGGGAGCGCATCGGCACCGAAATGCGCATCGTCACCGAAGCGCTGGTGGCGGGGCGCATGACGATCGAGCAGGCCGTGACGGAACTCGACGCGCGCACCGACCGCATTCTGGAAAAACGCCGCTGGATGCTCGATCAGCGGGGCAGGGCATGAAGACCGGCCGCGCCGCGTGGTGGATGGTGGGGCCGCCGCTGCTGGTGATCGGCGTGTTTTTCTTCGTTCCGGTGCTGGCCGCGCTGGCGATGAGCATGACCGACTTCGACCTGTACGCGCTGGCGGACCTCAAGAACCTGCGCTTCATCGGCCTGGCCAACTATGCGGAGCTGCTGCAAACGCCGCTGTTCTGGAAAGCGCTGGGTAACACGCTGTTCTTCGTGGTGGTCGGCGTGCCGCTCTCGATTGCCGCCTCGCTCGGCGCGGCGCTGCTGCTCAATTCACAGCTGGCGTGGTTCAAGCCGCTGTTTCGCACCGCGTTCTTCGCACCGGTGGTGACGTCGATGGTTGCCGTCGCCGTCATCTGGCGCTACCTGTACCACTCGCGCTATGGCTTCATCAATTACGGGCTCGATCTGGTGGGGCTGGCGCCGGTCGACTGGCTGGGCGATCCACGCTTCGCAATGCCCTCGATTATCCTGTTCGCGGTCTGGAAGAACTTCGGCTACAACATGATCATCTTCCTGGCCGGCCTGCAAAGCATACCGGGCGACCTGTACGAGGCGGCCGAACTCGATGGTGCGCGCAGCGTCGCCATGCTGCGCCATATCACCTTGCCGGCGCTGGCGCCGACCATGTTCATGGTCAGCATCCTGACCATGGCCGGCTACTTCCAGCTGTTTGCAGAACCGTACATGATGACCGAAGGCGGGCCGCTGCAAAGCACCGTCAGCGTGTTGTACTTCATGTACGAGCAGGGCTTCAAGTGGTGGAACCTGGGCAGCGCCACGGCGGTTGCCTTCATCCTGTTCCTGCTGATGTTCGGCGTGACCATGCTGCAGATGCGCGTGGCCGGGCGCGGGCTGGAAGAATGAGCGCGCGCGCCAGTACCGCGCCCCGGCGCGTATTCGTGAATGCCATGCTCGCACTGTGCGCGCTGGTGGCCATGTTCCCGCTGCTGTGGATGACGTCCGTGTCGTTCATGGCGCCTGGCGAGGCCAGCCACTTTCCGCCGCCGCTCCTGCCGCACCAGGCGACGCTGGCCAACTACATGGAGCTGTTTTCGCAGGCCGGGATCGGGCGCTATTTCCTCAACAGCCTGATGCTGGCGCTGGCCGCCACCATGCTGTCGCTGGCGTTCAACGTGGGCGCGGGCTATGCGTTCGCCAAGCTGCGCTTCGCGGGGCGCGAGCGCATCTTCAAGCTGCTGCTGGGCGCATTGGTGATTCCGGGGCAGGTGGCGATGCTGCCGCTGTTTTTGATCATGAAGCAGATGGGTCTCGTAAATACCTACATCGGCGTTCTGGTGCCGGCGGCGGCCAGCATCTTCGGCATCTTTTTGGTGCGCCAGTACGCGCTTACCATTCCCGACGCGCTGCTGGAGGCGGCGCGGCTCGATGGCGCCAGCGAATTTCGCATTTTCCGCTCGATCGTGCTGCCGCTGCTGGCGCCGATTCTGGTGACGCTGGCGATCTTCAGTTTCCTGGGCAGCTGGAACGACTTCATGTGGCCGCTGATCGTCCTCACCGACAAGGACCTGTACACGCTGCCGGTGGCGCTGGCGTCCCTCTCGCGCGAGCATGTGCAGGATAACGAAATGATGATGGCCGGGTCGGTGCTCACCATCCTGCCGGTGCTGCTGCTGTTCCTGGTCTTGCAGCGCTATTACATTCAGGGCCTGCTGGTCGGGAGCGTAAAGGGATGAGACTGTGGCCGCTGCTGGTGTGCACGATGATGAGCGCCCACGCGCAAGAGCGCATCCTGGACGACTTCGAGCAGCCGCTCGCGTGGAAGACCGTGGTGTCGGATGGCGTGAGCGCGGCCGCATCGGCGGCGCCTGGCGTGCAGGGGCAGGGCATGCGCTTCGATGTCGACTTCGGCAGCGCCGCCGGCTACGCCGCCGCGCGGCGCGCGCTGCCGCTGGACTTCGACGGCGACTATGCGATCTCGTTCTGGATGCGCGCCGATGCGCCGGTCAACAACTTCGAGCTGAAACTGGTCGACGCCAGCGGCGACAACGTGTGGTGGGTTAACCGGCCGAACTTTGCCATGTCGCGCGAATGGCAGAAGGTCACCTTCAAAAAACGCCATATCGATTTCGCCTGGGGGCCGATCAAGGACCGCACGCTGCGCCGCACCGAACAGATGGAACTGGTGGTCAGCGCCGGGCGTGATGGCGGGCGCGGATCGGTCTACATCGACGACCTGCGCATGCGCGCCATCGCGCCCGCCGGTCCGCCGCCGGAACCCGTCATCTCCGCCACGCCAGGCGCGGTGACGGTGGACTATGGCGTGCCGCGCGAATTCGGCGGCATGGTGCTGCACTGGGCCGACGGGCTGCACGCCGCACGCTACGACGTGGCGTTCTCGAACGACGGCGACACCTGGCGCACGGTGCGCCAGGTGGTCGATGGCACGGGCGGCGCCGATCCGCTCCTGCTGGGCGAGTCGGAGACACGCTACGTGCGCGTGACGATGCATGACGCGGCGGCGCACCGGCATCGGCTGGAGCGGATCGAACTGAAGGACCTGGCATACGGCGCGTCGGCGAACAGCTTCTTCCAGGCGCTGGCGAAGGATGCACCGCGCGGCCATTACCCGCGCGGGATGTCGGGGCAGCAGAATTACTGGACCGTGCTCGGTGTCGATGGCGGCCGCGAGACGGGGCTGATATCGGAAGATGGCGCCATTGAAGCGGCGCGCGCCGGATTCACGATCGAGCCTTTTGTGGTCGACGATGGAAAGCTTGCCACGTGGGCCGATGTGACGGTGTCCCAGTCGCTGCAGGATGGCTACCTGCCGATACCGTCGGTCGCCTGGACGGCGCCGCGCTGGCAGCTGCGCACGACCGCTTTTGCGCAAGGAACGCCAGCCAGTTCCCAGCTCATTGCACGCTACGATGTGGCCAATACGTCGTCCGCGGCGATCTCGCTGCGGCTGGTACTTGCGCTGCGCCCCTTGCAGGTCAATCCGCCGATGCAGTTCTTGAACACCCCGCCCGGCGTGAGCCCGATCCGCACGCTCGCGTTCAATGGCGACAGCTTTGCCGTCGATGGCGCCACGCGCGTGTGGAGCCTTTCCGCCCCCGCACTGGCCGGCGTATCCTCGTTCGACAATGCCGCGATTCCGGCGCGCTTGACTGGCGACGGCTGGAGCGCAGTGCGGCAGGTAAGCGACCAGGCCGGCTTCGCCTCCGGCGCGCTGGCCTATGACGTCACGCTGGCGCCGGGAGCGAAGGCGGTGTTTGGCCTTGCCTTGCCGCTCAATGGCCAGCCGGGTGCGCCCCGACTGGCCGGCGTCATGCCGGAGCAGTGGCTGACGGCGATGCAGGAGGAAGTCGCGGGACAGTGGCGCGCACGCCTCAATCGTGTGTCGATCAGCGTTCCGCCCCAGGCGCAGCCGCTGGTGGACACCTTGCGCTCGTCGCTGGCGCACATGCTGATGACGCGCGACGGCGCGGCACTGATGCCGGGCACGCGTTCGTATGCGCGTTCCTGGATACGCGACGGCGCGATGATGTCGGAAGCGCTGCTGCGGCTCGGGAACGACAGCGTCGCGCGCGACTACGCCAACTGGTTTGCCCCGTACCAGTTCGCGAACGGGAAAATTCCCTGCTGCGTGGACCGGCGAGGGTCCGATCCGGTGCCCGAGAACGACAGCCAGGGCGAGTTCATTTTTCTGGTGGCGCAGTTGTGGCGCTACACGCATGACCGCACACTGGTGGAGCGGCTCTGGCCGCGCGTGAAGGCGGCAGCGGCCTACATGGAGCAGCAGCGCCAGTCGGAACGCGGCGCGGCCAATCTCGCGCCGGCACGCCGCTTGCTGTATGGCTTGCTGCCGGCGTCGATCAGCCATGAAGGGTATTCGGCCAAGCCGATGCATTCGAACTGGGATAATTTCTGGGGCTTGCGCGGCTATCGCGATGCGGCCATGCTGGCCGCGGTGCTCGGCAAGCCCGCCGACGCCGCGGCCTTGCGCGCGCAGGGCGACCAGTTCGAGCGCGAGCTGCTGGCATCCCTGCGCCTGACCGCCAGCACGCACGGCATCGGCTACCTTGCCGGCGCGGCGGAACTGGGCGACTTCGATCCCACGTCGACCACCATCGCGCTCTCGCCCGGCGGGTTGCAACAACGCCTGCCGCAAGACCTGCTGCACGGAACCTTCGAGCGCTATTGGCTTGAGGCGGTGGCGCGGCGCGACGGACGGCGCGAGTGGAAGGACTACACCCCGTACGAACTGCGCAACGTGGCCGCCTTTGTGCGGCTGGGATGGCGCGATCGCGCGCACGAACTGCTCGATTTTTTCATGCGCGACCGCCGGCCGGCCGCCTGGAACCAGTGGGCCGAAGTGGTCGGGCGCGACGCGCGCGAGCCGCGCTTTGTGGGCGACATGCCGCACGGCTGGATTTCGTCGGACTTCATCCGTTCTTCGCTCGACCTGTTTGCCTATGAGCGCGAATCGGATCAATCGCTGATCGTCGCTGACGGTGTTCCGGCGGCGTGGCTCGATGGCGCCGGCGTGCACGTGCGCGGACTGCGCACCGCCTACGGCCCGCTCGACTACACCATGAAGGCGCAAGCGGGCGGCGTTAGCATGACGATTGCAGGTAGCATGCAGGTGCCGCCCGGCGGCTTGATCATGCGTGCGCCGGATGCGCGCTGGCATGCGGCGCACACCACCATCAACGGCAAGGCCGCGCGCTGGCGCGCCGGCGAACTGCGCATTGCCGCGCTACCGGCCACCATTTTCATCGCAGTCAAGACCACCAAGGGAAAACCATGACGAACGCAATTCAATTTCCCAAGCACTTCCTGTGGGGCGCATCGACGTCGGCCTACCAGATCGAAGGCTCGCCGCTGGCCGATGGCGCGGGGCCGAGCATCTGGCAGCGTTTCGCTCACTCGCCCGGCAATATCCGCGATGGCGACACGGGCGACGTGGCCTGCGACCATTACCGCCGCTCCGCGCAGGACGTGGCGCTGATGCGCGAGATCGGCCTGCAGGCTTACCGCTTCAGCATCTCGTGGAGCCGCGTCATGCCGTCCGGGCGTGGCGCGGTCAATCCTATCGGGATCGGTTTCTACGACGAGCTGGTGGACCGCTTGCTCGCGCAGGGCATCAAGCCGATGGTCACGCTGTTCCACTGGGACTTGCCGGAAGCGCTGGATAACCAGGGCGGCTGGCTCAATCGCGACAGCGCCGACTGGTTCGCCGACTATGCGCGCGTGATGTTCGACCGGCTCGACGACCGCGTCGCGTCGTGGGCCACGCTGAACGAACCGTGGGTGGTGTCCGACGGCGGCTACTTGAACGGCACCCTGGCGCCGGGGCACCACAACCGCTTCGAGGCGCCCATCGCGGCGCACAACCTGATGCGCGCGCATGGTGCGGCGGTCAAGGTCTACCGCGAGGTGGGCAAGCACGAGATCGGGCTGGTGGTGAACCTGGAACCGAAGTACCCGGCCAGCGACAGCGCGGCCGACCAGGAGGCGGCCGCACGCGGCCACGCCTACATGAACGGGCAGTTCCTCGATCCGGTGTTTTTCGGGCGCTATCCCGAGAAGATGAAGGACGTCTACGGCGACGCCTGGCCCGAGTGGCCGGCCGAAGATTTTGAGCTCATTCGCCAGCGGCTCGATTTCATTGGCGTCAATTACTACACGCGCAGCGTCACGCGCGACGAAGCGACAGCGTATCCGCTCAGGGCGGTGGCGGTGCGCCAGCCGCAGGCCACCTACACGGAAACTGGCTGGGAGGTGTACGCCAAGGGCCTGAGCGACACGCTCGAATGGGTCGCTGCGCGCTACGGCAATCCGCCGCTGTACATCACCGAGAACGGCGCGGCGTTTTTCGATCCGCCGGTGGCCGAAGGAGGGCGGGTGCACGACCCGCTGCGCGTGGACTATTATCAGAAGCATCTGCGCGCGATCCACGAGGTGATCCAGAAGGGCGTCGACGTGCGCGGCTACTGCGCCTGGTCGCTGCTCGACAACCTGGAATGGGCGCACGGCTTCTCCAAGCGCTTCGGCATCGTGCATGTGAACTTTGCGACCCAGGAGCGCACGCTCAAGGACAGCGCCTATTTCTATCGCGAGGTGATCGCCACCAACGGCGCCGTGCTCGATGGCGTGCCGGCGCGGCCGTCCGTATGGAGCGGGGCGGCCATGTGGACCGAGCGATCGGCTGCGCCAGCAAACCTTGTTGCCAAACACGCCGGTGACGATTAGGCGGCAGGGAAGAACTGCTTGAACAAGACTTGGGACCCGGAGCTACTTGGCCGGGATTGCACTGGTTTGCCTTCCGCCGCAGATTCGGAACAGATGAGTTGAACGGTGAAGTCGCCAAAATCACTGGCAGTTACAAAATTGTGTTGTATTTATGCTGCAAAAAAATAAAGACGGAAGTGAGAAAAGAAATGCCTGTTTGCAATCAAAATTACCTATGAAGGTAGCATTTTTATACCGTATGGTGCTTTTGTGCATTCAAGGTAAATTTTGATCAATATCAAAAATTGGCATGATGTTGTTCATAAACAATTTCTCGAATGCACGTACATCTGCTAAACTGCTCGATTCGTTACGATTTGTGCAATAGAGCAGGCCATGTATATGGGCTGTCGCCACCAGCCCATGCTTCTCACTCAAACCAAAATATCGCCTTCCTTCCCCCCTCGCCGCAGCAGCTTGGGTTGCCTCGTGCGCACCGCACTATTGGTCATGTCGACATCCGCCGCCTCGGCGCAACAGCTTCCGGTGCAGGGCGCGGTTACGCTCAGTCCGCTCGACATTGCGCAGGAAGGGATCCGGCGCCAGGAGGAACGCACGCGCGAACAGCAGCAGCAATTGCAGACCAAGGCCGACCTGCTGCAACCGGCGCAGGCTGCCAGCGACATGAGCAAGTTGCCGATCGAGAAACCCTGTTTCGTCATCAAAACCATTACTGTCGGTAGCGAGCAGGAGCTCGGCTCGATGGCATCGACCGTGGCGCCGTTCGTCGGCCAGTGCGTTGGCGTGCAAGGTGTACGCCAGATCGCCGCCGTGCTCGACGCCAGGCTGATCGCGCTCGGTTACGTCACCACACGGGTCAGCCTGCCCCAGCAAAACCTGAGTGACGGCAAACTGGTGTTCGCCCTGCACATCGGCCGTGTCGCCGGCGTCAAGATGGTCAAAGCCGGGGTTCCGGGCGACGTGGCGGACAATGACTGGGGCACCTGGAAAAACGCGTTCCCGCTATCGGCCGGCGACATGCTCAACATCCGCGACCTGGAGCAGGGCGTCGAGCAGATGAAGCGCTTGCCGAGCCAGACTGTCACCACCCGCATCGAGCCGGGCATGGATGCCGACACCAGCGTCGTCCTGGTCGAGCGCACTGCCGCTACCTTGCTGGAGCGCACGCGCGCCTCCGTGACTCTGGACAACTCCGGCTCGGAAGCCCTGGGCCGTGCGCAGTTGTCCGGTTCGCTGTCGCTCGATAACGCTGCCGGCCTGAACGATATCCTCAGCCTGAGCAGCAATATCAATGCCCAGCAGCCCAGGCGCGACCATCGCAGCTACAGCCTGTCGGCCAACTACAGTATTCCCTGGGACTACCACACCTTCAGCGTGTCGCACAGCAGCAGCCGCTTCGCCCAGTTCGTGCAAGGAACGACCGCGCGCTTTCTGTCCAGCGGCAGCAGCAAGACGGCCGAGGCCAGGTGGAACTACCTGGCGTGGCGCACGGCGTCGGCCAAGGCCGGCGTGTATGCCGCCATCTCGACCCGGCGCGCGCAGAGTTTTCTCGATGACGTGGAACTGGTCGTGCAGCGCCGCCGCACCACCAGCGCCCAAGGCGGCGTGACCCTGAAGCAGTACCTCGGCCAGGGCATGCTCGACCTCGACCTGGGCTATCGCAAAGGTGTCGGCCTGGGCAGCGCGGAAGACGATTACCCGAGCGCGGCCGACGGCGGCCTGACCCTGCGCCCGCGCATCTTCAGCTTCAACGCATCGTACAGCCAGCCATTCAAGCTGGCCGGCCGCGCGCTGCAGTACAGCGCCAGCCTGCGCCTCCAGAAAACCAGCGACATGACCCTGTCGGCCGACCAGATCAGCATCGGCGGGCGCTACAGCGTGCGCGGCTTCGATGGCGACAGCGTGCTGCTGGCTGAAAGCGGCGCGATCCTGCGTAACGACCTGTCGACCGGCTTGCCATCCATCGCCGGGATCGACAGCAGCGCCTTTATTGCACTCGACGTCGGCAAGGTGTCGGGTCCCAGCACGCCTGGCCTGGTCGGCGATACGCTGGCCGGCCTCGCTGCCGGCATACGCGGCAGATGGAAGGGCGTGGTGTTCGATGTCAGCCTCGCCACCCCGGTCAGCAAGCCGGAGCGTTTCAAAACGCGCTCGCTCACCCCTTATGCATCGATCACGTATTCACGCTGATCGACGCAGTTCCTGTCAGTTAGTCCCCGCAGCACACCGTTTGACGCCGTTCAGGCACCCAAGGACCTCATGAAATCACCAATCCGCCATTTGTTGAAAAGCAAACAATCCACCCTGACCGCAGCCGACCGCCTGGTCCAGGCGCAGCTGGAGGAACCGATGGAGGCCGCGGGCCGCACCGGCCGGCCGTGGACAAGGACTGTGGCCAGGATGATGATCGTGCTGCAGATTCTGCAGACGGCATTGATAGCGGGGCCGGCATACGCGCAGGTGGTGGCCGCGGGCAACGCGCCGGCCGGGCAAAAACCGCTGGTCGATGCCGCCGCCAACGGCGTGCCGATCGTGCTGATCGCGCCGCCGAGTGCGGCGGGCGTGTCGCACAACCGCTACGACCAGTTCAATGTGGGCAAGCAGGGCCTGATCCTGAACAACAGCCGCGACACTACCAGCACCCAGCTGGGTGGCATCGTCAACGGCAACATGCAGCTTGGTACGACCAGCGCGCGCATCATCCTCAACGAAGTCACGTCCGGCAATCCGTCGCGCCTGAACGGCTACATCGAAGTCGCAGGGCAGCGCGCCGACCTGGTGATTGCCAACCCCAACGGCATCAGTTGCGACGGCTGCGGGTTTCTCAATACCGCCGGCCGCGCCACCCTCACCACGGGTACGCCACAGTACAACAGCGCCGGCCAGCTGGACAGCCTGAACGTGCAGCGCGGCGTGATTACCATCGGCGCTGGCGGTTTGAACGCGAGCAATGTCGAGCAGCTCGACCTGCTGGCGCGCGGCATCGTCATCGAAGGTGAAATCTCGACCAAAAATCTGCAGGCCGTCCTTGGCGCCAACAAGGTCTTGTACGGCACGCTCAAGGCCACCGTGCAAGATGGCACGGGCAACGCACCCAGGTTCGCGATCGATATCGCCGACCTGGGCGGCATGTTTGCCAACCAGATCTACCTGGTCGCCACGGAAAAGGGTTTGGGCGTCAACAGCGCCGGCCGCATTGCATCGCTGACGGAAAACCTGACCCTGAGCGCGCAGGGCGACCTGACCCTGAAAGACAATTACAGCAAGAAAGATGTCGACCTGTCCAGCAGCGGCAAGGTGACCCTGCTTGGCCAGACCAACGCCCACCGGGATGTGCGCATTGCCGCGGCCGAGCGCGTTGCCATCAACAGCACAGCCGTGCTGCGCGCCGAGCAGGGCGTATTGCTCAACACCCGTCACATCGACAACAGCGGCAGCCTGATCCAGAAGTCCGCCAGCGAAACGCTGGTGCTGGCCGCCGAGCGCATCAACAGCAGCGGCAGCATCTATTCAGCTACCGACCTGACCTTGCAGGCCAAGAGCATCGACGGCAAGGGCGGCGTGCTGCAGGCTGAGCGCGCCCTGAACGTGACGGCCGACAGCATCGCTGTCGACCAGCAGCAGTGGGCAGCCAACGACGCGCTCACGGTCAAGGCTGGCCAGATTCGCGTGTCGGACAGCGTGCTGGCGGCCGCCACCGATCTGTCCATGAACGCCGCCGGGGCCCTGGACGTGCAGGGTAGTCAATTGACTGGCAAGAAGGCAATCGATCTGCGCGGCGCGGGCGTGAACACCGGCGCTGCGACCGTGTCGGGGGCATCGATCGCGGTGGATGCAGGCAAGGGCAAGCTGGACAATACAGCTGGCGTGATCTACGCGACCGGCAACATCGATGTGCGCGCTGTCGGCATCGACAATACACGCGGCAAGATCGTGGCGACCGACAAGCTGGCCTTGCATGCCGGTGGCGGCGCGCTCGACAACACGGGCGGCACGGTGGCATCCAAGGCTGCCGTGTTCACCGGCGTCGGCAGCATCCGCAACCGCGAGGGAACCCTGTCCACCACCAGCGACCTGGTGCTGGACGGCGCCTTCGACAACAACAAAGGCAAGCTGATCACCGCCGGCGCGCTGACGTTCACCGGCAGGTCGCTCGATAACGCCGGCGGCGCCATTCAAGCCGGCCAGGCCGTCAAGCTCACTGCCAGCGGGCTGATCGACAGCGCCGCCGGTATCATCCAGAGCACGGGGTCAGGCGTCACGATCAAGGCGGACCGCCTCGACAATACAAAAGGCGCGATCGCCGCGGCCACGGACATCGGCATCGATGCGCAGCGTCTGCTGGGACGCGATGGCGAGGTGAGCGCCGGCGGCAAGCTCGCCGTCACGGGCGCCACGCTCGACCTTGGCGGCGCCAGCCTCGCCAGCAACGGCACGCTCGATCTTGCGGCAAGCGACATCGTGGCCACCGCAGCCAGGCTGCAAGCCGGCCAGGCACTGACGCTCAAGGCAAATAACCTGTCCGCCGCCGGCGCCTCCCTGGCTTCCGTTAATAATGTGGACGTGGCCGTCACGGGCGACGCCTGGCTGGACAAGGCCGCGATTGCCGCCAACGGCAACATCGACCTCAACAGCCGCAACCTGCACGCCCAGCAACTGCGGGTGGAGAGCGGCGCCGGCGTCGCCATCAAGGCCGACGGCGTCGATCTGCGGGACGCCAGCCTGTCCGGCGCGCGCGGCCTGACGCTGACCGCTGGCAATTTGCTGATGCAGGGCGGCAGCGCCATTTCCGGCGGCAAGCTGACGATCACCGGCCAGAGCCAGCAGGGCGGCAAGCTGTCCGCCGCCGGCGATGTCGATATCCGCATGGAAAAACGGCTTGACCTGACCGGCGGCGCCATCCTCGCCGGCGGCGATATTGCCGTGCGTGCCGAAGGCATCGTCACCGACAAGGCGCAAGTGGGTGGCAAGCACATCGTGCTCGACGCCGGCCTGGAAAGCATGAGCAACGTCCAGGGCACGGTCGTGGCCGAGTCCGGCGGCGGCACAGGCACGCCAGCGTTGGTGGTGCGCGGCAACGGCATCGATAACAACCGCGGCGTATTGTCGTCCGACGCGCATGCCGTGTTCGACGCAAAAAGCCAGGTATTCGATAACAACGGCGGCAATATCGTCGTGGCCGGCGACATGGATCTGTCGGCGGGTACGCTGAAAAACCGTTTCGGCAGCGTGGCCACGGGCAGCAGCATCGTCATGCGCGGCAATGATGTCGATAACACCGACGGCCAGCTGCGCTCCGGCAAGGATGTCATCATCGAAGCGAGCGGCCAGCGCCTCGGCAACGACCGCGGCCTGATCGAAGCGCAGGGCGCCATGACCCTGGCGGCAGCCGAACTGACCAATGTCGGCGGCAAGCTCGCGGCCAACCAGACCCTGAGCCTGACGGCGGGTGCACTGAACAACAGCGGGGGCACCGTGGCAGCCGGCAAGGACCTGACCCTGAGCGTGGGCGGTGTCATCAACAGCGCCAACGGCAGCTTGCGCGCGGGCGGCCCGGTCAGCATCAGCACCCAGCGCCTCGACGCGGCCGGTGCGCAGATCTCGTCGCAAGCGCAGATCGTGATCGCCGCCGGCCAGGGCATTGACCTGGACAAGGGCGACATCAAGGCCGGCGGCAGCGTCGATCTGTCCGCCGACAGGGTGCAAGCCGGCGGCGCGACCATCATCAGCAACGGCGCCATCGCCGTCAACGGACGCGACAGCGTCAACCTTGCCGGCGCCGACATCAACGCCAGCGGCGCGGTGGCGGTCAAGGCCGGCAAAGGCGCGAGCCTGCAGGGCACGCAGATTGCCACCAACGCCGAGTTGCAAATCAATGCCGCGAACATCGATGCCGGCGCCAGCCGCCTGTCGAGCGCTGGCGACCTGACCTTGCATGCGAGCACTGGCGCTATTGTGCTCGATGGCGGCCATCTCGCCAGCGGCGCGCGCCTGCAGATCGACGGCAAAGGCATCGACGCCGCCAACGCGACCCTGGCGGCGAAGAGCGATATCGCACTCGATACCCGTGGCGCGGACTACACAGCGGACGGCAGCGTGCATCGCAGCGAGGCTGGCGGCATCACGGTCAAGGCCAACAACATCCACGCCGGCGGCAGCGCCGGGCTGGCAGCCAACAGCGGCTTCATTGCCAAGGGCGCCATCGTGCTCGATGCAAGCGGGCTGATCGACGCCGCGAATAGCAGCGTGTCTTCCGGCAGCAATGTGGTGCTGAACGCGGGCAAGGGCATCAGCACTGCTGGCGGCGCGGTATCGGCCATGGGCAGCGCGACGCTCTCCGGCGCCACCATCGACAATGCCGGCGGCGCGATCGCCGCCAACGGCGCGGTCAAGCTGGTCGCCCGCGACGGCGGCATCGACAATGGCGGCGGCAGCATTCTGTCGCGCGACCAACTGACATTGCAGACCCGTACTGGCCTCGACCGCATCGCGGGCAAGCCGGTGGCGGCTGGCGGTGCCACCGACTTGAACAACAAAGGCGGCTCGATCGTCGGCGTCGGTGGCGCCGTCATCAACAGCGGCAGCATCGACAATAGCGGCGGAAAAATTGCCAGTGGCGACAATCTGGTGCTTGACCTCGGCAACAGCGACTTCAAGGGTGCCAAAGGCAGCGTGCTGAGCGAGAAAGCACTGACCCTGACGGCGCGCGAGATCGACCTCAGCGGCGGTCAGCTGCGCGCAGGCAAGGGCGTGACCATGTCCGGCGACGCCATCATGGCGAAAGGCACGGCCATCAGCGCCGCCGCCGGCGACCTGCTGATCGACAGCAAGGGCAGCGATGTCGACGCCAGCGGTTCCGACATGCTGGCCTCGGGCCAGTTGAGCCTGAAAACAGGCACGGCCAACCTGGCGCAGGCCAATCTGGCCAGCGGCGCCAACACCAGCATTGCCAGCGCGGCGCTCGACGCGCGCCAGGCCAAGATCCAGGCTGGGGGCGATATCGCCATCGGCAGCAGCGCGGCGATCAACGCACAGGACGCGGCAATCGGCGCCGGCGGCAAGCTGGACGTGACCGCGGCCTCGCTCAAGGGCGGCCAGTATTCGGCCTTCAAGGACCTGACGGTCGTCACTACCGGCGGCATCGACCTGGGCAAGAGCACCTTGCCGGGCGCGCAGGGCGGCGCTTTCCTCACCGACGCCGCGTTGTCGGTCAAAGCGCAGGGCCTCATCCTCGATGACGGCCGGGCTATCGGCAAGAACGTCACGCTCGACGTCGGTAACGGCGTACTGAGCAATCGTGGCGGCACCATTCTCGCCACCGATGCCACCGCCAATGCGCCGGCGTTGAAGCTCACCAGCAATGGCATCGACAGCACGGGCGGCAGCATCGTCAGCAATGGCGACCTGATCATCAACAGTGTCAGCGGCACCCTGGAAAACAGCAAGGGCACGATTGGCGCCCTGCGCAAGCTCGACGTCGTGGCCGGCAAGCTCGGCAACGCGGGCGGCAGCGTGGTGGCCAACACGGCGCTCGCGATGCAAGTGCAGGCGCTCGACAACCAGGCCGGCAAGATCCAGGCCGGCACCAGCTTGAACATCAAGGCAGGCGACATCGACAACCGCGCCGGCACGCTGGTCGGCAGCACCGGCATCGAACTGACAGCCGGCAAGGTCGACAGCAGCGCCAAGGCGCTGATCGGCAGTAACGGCAACATCACGTTGCATACCCAGGGACTCGACAACAGCGCCAGCCAGGTCACGGCCGGCGGCAAGCTGGCCATCGATACGGGTACGGCGGGCGCCATCACGAACGTCAAGGGCAGGTTGACCAGCGATGGCGGCATGACCCTGGCAAGCGCGGGCGAGCTGGATAACCGCGGCGGCACCATCGCGGCGGGCGAGGGCCTGGACGCGCAGATCCTGGGCGCGCTGCTCAACAAGGCCGGCAATATCGTTGCCAGCAAGCAGATCGGCTTGAGCGTCAACGGTCCGGTCGCCAATCAGGGCGGCGCGATCCAGGCCGGCACCGACATTCTGATCGGCACGACCAAAGGCATCGACAACGATGCCGGCAAGCTGATCGCCAACGGCGCGCTCGGCATCAATGCCGCATCGCTCACCAGCAAGAAAGGCTTGATTAGCGCAGGCCAGGAGCTGACGGTCGACGTCAAGACCCTTGGCGGCGCGCTCGACAACCAGGGCGGCCAGATCCAGGCCAGCGGCAAGGCCAGCATCGCGGCCAAGGGCCTGGGCAACGTGGACGGCATCATCATCGCCAACCAGGATCTGGTGCTCGACGCCGGCAAGGCGCTGCTGGACAACCGTGGCGGCATCGTGCAGAGCGCCAAGGCATCGGTCGCAATCGACGCCGGCGACATTGCCAGCCAGGGCGCGGACAGCGCCATCGTGGCGGCCGGCGACCTGACGATTGCCGGTGGCAATATCGACAGCAGCAAGGGCCTGATCAGCGCGGGCAAGGACCTGTCGCTCGTCGCGCAGGGAGCGCTCGGCAATGCGCAGGGCCGCATCACGGCCGGCGCGAACGCGACCGTGCAGGGCAAGGGGATCGACAACAGCGGCGCGCTGCTTAGCGCAGGCAAGAGCATGACCGTGCAGGCTGGCAGCGGCAGCCTGGTCAACAGCGGCGGCAGCATGCTGGCGGGCGACTCGCTCACGCTGGGCGCGGCTAGCGTACAGAACGTGGGCGGCACGCTCGCATCGAACGGCGACCTGAACCTGGTGGCCGACAACAGCGGCACGCTCGACAACAGCGCCGGTACTATCCGCAGCGCGCAGGGCAGCGTCAGCCTGACGGGCGGGCAGTTGCTCAATGGTGCCATTGGCACCGGCACGCCTGCTGTTGGGGGCATGATCGCGGCCGGGAAGGACGTGACGATTGTCGCCAATGGCGCGCTGGGCAACCGCGACGGCAGCATCGTGGCGGCGAATAAACTGAGCATCCAGGCGGTCGGCGCGCTCGATAATAACAACGGCAAACTGACCGGCGCCAACGCGCTGGCTGTCAGCGCCAATGGCATCACGTCGGTCAACGGTTCGATGCTCAGCAACGGCGTACTGACCGCCAATGCGGGCATGGGCGCGTTCGACAACCGCAAGGGCGTCATTTCCGGCGGCGGCACCACCAAGCTGAGCTCGGTCGGCGCCTTCGATAATACCGACGGCAAGATCACTACCGGCGCCAATCTGCTCGCCACCACCGGCGCCTTCGACAATGTGCGCGGCCTGGTCAGCGCGCAGGGCGGCGCCAGCCTCACCACCGCGGCCTTCGATGGCCGCAAGGGCGAGGTCATCGGCCAGCAATCGCTGTCGATCAACACCCAGGGTGCGCGTTTCGATGGTTCGGGCGGCCGCTTTGCCAGCAATGGCGGCGTGACCCTGGCCACCGGCGACGCTGTTTTGACCGGCAGCACCATTGCCGCCGGCGACAGTTTCGGCATCGACTCGCTTGGGGCGAATTCGCGCCTGGACGCCGACGGCATCAAGATCGCCGTCACCAAGAACATCACCATGACGGGCGCGAATGTGGCCCTGAACGGCAGCAATCTGCAGGCAGGCAATACGATTTCCGTGGCCGGCACCAAAGTGGGCTTGAACAACGCGGCGCTGGCGGCCAACACCGCCGTCAATGTCAGCGGCACCGATGTACAGGCTGCCGGCATCGACATCAGTACGCAGGGCGATATTTCCCTGCAATCATCCAATACGCTCGACTACCGCAACGGGCAGTTCGCTGCTGGTAATAACGCCGCCATTTACGGCGGTGGCCTGGTGGCCACGTCCGGCGCCAAGCTCGCGGCCGGCAAGCGCCTGTCGTTCGGCATGGGGCAGCAGGCTGTCGATTTCAGCGCGCTCGACTTCACGTATCAGTTCGGTACCGACCTGCTGGTGCAAGCCATGGGCATTCGTACCGGCGGCGTGGCGATCAGTGGCGACAACCTGTTCTTCGACGCCGGCACCGGCGTACTCGACAACACCTACGGTACCTTGTCCGCCACCGGCGTGATCGAATTCAAGGCCCGCGGCATGATCAACAGCGGCGGCCTGATCGCGGCGGACAATCTGGTCTCGCTCGACTCGGGCATGGGTGCCATGATCAACGATGGCGGCACCATCGCCAGCGCTGCCGGCAAGATCGGCATCGCCGGCAGCGACCTGCTCAATAAAGGCGGCAACATCAGCGCCGCCGACACGGTCAATGTGTCGACGATCGGCCTGGCCGACAATGCCGGCGGCAATATCGTGGCCGATGGCGAAGTCAGCCTCTACAGCGGCACCTTGGGCAACGTCAAGGGCCAGGTGGTCAGCAACAAGGACAAGGTCACCATCAACGTCGGCACCTTCGATAACAATGGCGGCGTGGTCAGTGCCAAGACGGCGCTCGATGTCACGACCAAACTTGAAGTGAGCAACAAGGGCGGCAGCCTGGTCGCCGGCACCGACGCGACCATCATCGGCAAGAATGGCGTGAACAATACCGGCGGCCTGATCGGCGCCACGGAGAAGGTGGTGCTGACCAGCAGCGCCGGCATCCTCATCAACCAGGACGGCACGATCCAGAGCGACAAGTCGACAGTCGAGATCGACGCGGCCAAGGGCATCTGGAACCAGAAGGGCGATATCTATGGCGTGACGAGCGTGCAGGCAAAGACCGACGCCGACCTGCTGAACATGCAGGGCGGCCGGATCGCCAGCCAGGGTGAAGTCAAGCTCGGCAGCCTCAAGGGCAAGCTGGACAATGCTGACGGCGTGATCAGCTCGGGTACCGATCTGATCGTGGCGGCCAAGGACGTGAACAATGCCGGCGGCGTGCTGTCGGGCTTGAAATCGACGAAGGTCGATGCCGACAGCGTCAGCAACAATGCCGGCGTGATCGAGTCGGGCGTGGGCGGCATCGCCATCACCGCAAAGACCCTCACCAACGATCACAGCGGCACCGAGCGCGGGATCGTCAGCCACGGCGATATCGCGATCACCGGCGGCAGCGTGAAGCAGAACGGCGGCTACATTGGCGCCGACGGCAAGCTGACCATCGACGGCACCAGCATCGACAATGCCGGCGGCTCGACCATGCTGGCCTTGAAATCGCTGAGCCTGACCGGGTCCAGCGGCATTAATAACCAGGGCGGCAATATCAAGTCGGCGCTCGATACGACGCTCAAGACGCCGGTACTGAATAACGTAGGCGGTACGGTATTTGCGCACAACAACCTGTTGGTTGATGCGGCGGCGATCGATAACAGCAATACCAACAACGGTGCGTTCGACAAGGGCTTGCTGGCATCGAACACGGTGACCGTGAATGCGGCCACGGTGGGCAACGTGAACGGCGCGATTGTGGCGCTGAAGAACCTCAAGGTGGCTGGCACGACAAGCATCGACAACAGCGGCGGCCAGCTGAGCGGCGAAGAAGTCACCATCGACACGGCTGACTTCATCAATACCAGCGGCCGTACCGATGCAATGACCAAGCTGACGGCGAACATGAAGAAGTTCAGCGCCGACGGCGTGATGGCGTCCACCGGCACGCTGCGCCTGGCCATGGATGGTGATTTCACCAACGGCGGTACGGTGGCGGCCGAGAACAATCTGGAGATTGTTCTCAATAACGGCAAGTACACCAACGCCAGTAACGGCACGATCAGCGCGGCCAAGGACCTGAGCCTGTCGGCCACGGAACTGAATAACTACGGAACGATCAGCGCGACCAATACCACGCTCGATGTCGGCACGTTCAACAATGCCGGCACCGGCGTGGTCAATTCGATCGGTACCACGGCGGTCACGGGTGGCAACACTTTCAATAGCGGGCGCATTTACGGCGGCAACGTGGTGATGGGCGGCGCGGTGACGAATGAGGCGAATGCCACCATCGGCGCGCGCGACATGCTCACCGTGAACGGTCTCCTGATCAATAAGCCGGGCGCGAATGTGATCAGCCTTGGCAATATGAAGCTGGGCAGCGTGGTCAATGCCGGTGCGCGGATTGAATCGGGTGGTAATCTCGAGGTCGGCAACCTGCGTAACATTAACTGCGTTACCGGCGGTGGCGGCAATGGCGTGGGCGCCTCGGATTGCGGCAATTACGGGCTGCAAGGCGGTGTGTCGCTGACCGATGTCACCACGGTAACCCCTGTAAACAAGGTGACGCTGACCGACACTCAGACCAATCTGGTGCACGATCGGGACGATCTGGTGATGGTATATGCCGACGATACGTTCCACTATAGAGTTCCGGGCGAAGATCATAAGATCGAAAACTACGTCCAGCGAACCTACAGTACGAAGACGACCGTGGCCAGCGTCATCGCCACATCAAACCCGGGCATGGTTACCGCTGCGGGCGTTATACATGCTGCTTCGGCGCAGAATATTGACAGCCGAATCGTCGCCGGTGGCAGTGTACTGATCAGTGGGGGATCCGAGGTTGGCAATGGCATTGAAAAGACTGTCGGTGACAGTGTCAATATCTCGACCCAGGGTTCGCAACAAATTACCGAAACTGGAAGCGAGTTCTATACCAGCGTCGATCATTGCAAGCCGTGGCAAAGCTGCAAACATAAACGTAGTTACGGGGGCACGTCCAATTTCGATGATGTCGGCCCAACGACCTCGATCGATGTCGCCGGCGTTCTGTACGATAGCGGCGGGGCGGCACCAGTGCCGCTCGCACCAGCGGATACTGTCATTACGCCTGCCGAACCGGCAAAGGTCGTCGGTGCCCTTGGCACCGGCGTAGCTGGCAATCTCACCCCAAGCAGCGGCAACACGGCGGCGGGCGACGCGGCAGCACCCAAGACGGGCCAGGTCGCCACCTACACGACCGGCAGCACGACCGTCGGCATCAACGTCGGCGCGATCAACGCCGATACCGCAGTGCAGGGCGTCGCAGCTCAAGGCGTTATCGCCGGCGGCGCGCCATCGGTTGACACTTCCGTCGCCGCAGGCGGCACCAAGATCGGCGCGCAAGCAGCCGGTACTGCCGGCGGAGCGGGCCCGGTTTCCACCGACGCCCAGCAACAAGGCAGCGGCGGCGCGGCGGACGTCACGGTCGGCACGAGTGCGCAGCCCGTCGTCAAGGGCCAGGTGGCAGGCAATGCCCTGCCTGGCAGCATCATCGCGGGCAATGCTCGCGCAGCGCAGCAGACCGCCATCGGCGACCTGACGACCTCGTTCGCCAAGTTCGCCGCCGCACGTCCCGTGACGGTGGCCGATAAAAAAGTGGATGCCGGTGTATTCGGCCCCAACGCGAAAGACGTCAACGGCCGCGCCACTGACCCGAACGTCCCGAACGTCACGCTGACCAGCAACGCCGACTGGAAGGCGCCGACGGGCAATCTGTTCTCCCTGAAACCGGGCGAGGGCGCCGGCTATCTGGTCGAGACCGACCCGCTGTTCACCGACAAAAACAAATGGACCGGCAGCGATTACTTCCTGGACCAGCTCGACCTTGATCCGCAGCGCACCCTGAAACGCTATGGCGATGGCTTTGTGGAGCAGCGCGCGTTCGCCGACCAGCTGATCAACATCACCGGCCGCAACAAGCTGTCCGGCTACGAAAACAACGAACAGGCGTTCAAGGCGCTGATGGATTCCGGCGTCGCCTACGCCAAACAGTTCCAGCTCACGCCTGGCGTGGCGCTGTCCGAGCAGCAGATGGCCCAGCTGACCACCGACATCGTATGGATGCAGGAAGAAACGGTCACCCTGCCGGACGGCAGCACGACCACGGCCCTGGTGCCCAAGGTCTACCTGCGCCGTCCGCAACAGGGCGACCTGTCGACCGGCGGCGCGCTGATTGCCGGCGACAACGTCACCATCCGTAACCAGAACGGCGGCATCAGCAACAGCGGCACCATCCTGGCCGGTTACGCCAATGCGAAGCCGACCGACATGCACGGCACCGTCACGCTTGACGCCCAGAATGTCACCAATCGCGGCACCGTCGCCGGTAATGCGATCGACATCAAGGCAGCGAACGATATCGCCAACGTGGGCGGGCGCATTAACGGCCTGTCCAACAAGGGCGTCGACGGCAGCGCCACCGACGACAGCCGGGTCACGCTCAATGCCGGCCGCGACATTCTCGTCGCCAGCACCACGCAGACGCGCAGCGTTGACACTGTCGGCAACAACGGCACCAGCACATCGAGCCGCACCAACATCGACCGCGTCGCCACCATTGCCGGCGGCAACGTGTTCATCAGTGCCAAAGGCAATTTCACGGCGCGCGCGGCCCAGGTCGACGCGGCCGCGAACTTGACTGTGTTGGCGGGCAAGAACATCGACATCGCCGGCGTGGAAGAAAAGCACGCGCTGTTCGTGCCGCTCGGCGGCAGCACGATGGGCCGCACCGGCTACACCAACGAGGCGAGCGTATCGAACGTCGGCAGCAATCTGACTGCCGGCAATAACGTCACCATCAGGGCAGCCGGCGACGTCACGCTCAGCGGCAGCCAGGTTGCCTCGGCCAACGACGTGAGCATTGGCGGCGCCAACGTCACCATCTCCGCGGTCAAGGACCGCACCCTCGTCGACGTTCAAACGGCGGGCCGCAAGGAGTACAACCGTGCCATGAACGATGACGAAAGCCTCAGCGGCGGCGTCGTCAGCGCCGGCAACAACGTCACCATCAGCGCGACCGGCGTTGCCACGGGCCAGAAAGACAAGGACGGCAAGGCGATTGCCCAGGTGGGTACGGGCAACCTCGTCCTCAACGCGGGCACGATCGTGGCCGAAACCGGCGTAGCGAAGCTGCTGGCGAACAACGACCTGACGGTCCAGGCCATCACAACCGAGCACGACAGTCTGCGCGAGAGCTACAGCAAGAGCCGCACGCTTGGCGGCAGCAGGATGTCGAGCAGCACCAGCACGGAAAGTTTGCAGCAGGTGACGGGCAGCAGGGTCGTTGGCGACAGCGTGCTGGCCGAGGCGGGCAAGGACCTGACGGTCAGCGGCAGCTTGATTGCAGGCGTGAACGACGTATCGCTGAAAGCGGTCGCAGGCAACGTCACGATCAAGTCGGCCGAGGAAATCTACAAGGAGCGCAATAGCGCGGTCCAGAAGCAATCCGGTTTCACGGCCGGTTATGCCGGCGGCGCGGCCAGCGTGGGCTACAACAAGTCGAGCGGCTCCAGCCAGTCGAACCTTGATCTGGTCAGCCAGGCCGGATCGACCATCAAATCGACCGCCGGCAAAGTCAGCGTCACGGCCGGCGAAGGCATCAAGGTGGCGGCGTCGGAACTCAACGCCAAAACCGACCTGACCCTGAGCGGCAAGACGGTCGACCTGCTCGCGGCGCAAAATACCAGCGACGAGCACAGCGCGTACAAGACGGCATCGAAAGGCTTTTCGGTTGGGGTGACGCTCGATCCGAAGGCGGCGTTCAGTAATGCGCGCAATGAAAGCGAAAAGGGCAACAGCGCCGACAGCGGCGTGGGCAAACTCACCAAGCGCGCGGACGGGGTGGGGGAAGGCCTCCTGGCGGCAATTGGCGGCGTGGTGTTGCAAGGCAGTTCGCGCAGTGCGGCCGGGACCAGGGATCACGTCAGCAGCACCGCCCAGGTCAGCACGCTCAAGGCGGGCGGCAACCTGAGCATTGACGCGACTGGCGGCAGCATCACCAGCGAAGGCGCGACCCTGAAGGCCGAAGGCGATGCCAAGCTGACCGCCAAGGACAGCATCATCCTCGACGTCGCACATAGCACCGAGAGCGAAGGGCAGGACAACAAGGCCAAGGGCTGGAGCATCGATTCGCGCGGCAGCCTGCCGGTCGGCATGTTCAACAACAAGGACAACGGCAAAGGCAGTGCCGACACGATCAGCGGCACCACCTTGTCGGTGGGCGGCAACGCCACGCTCAAGAGCACGGATGGCGACATTGTTCTCACGGCCGCTTCGGTGGTCGCCGACAAGGGTAATGTCGACATTGCGGCTGGCCGGAACCTGACCATTCAAAGCGGCCAGGATACCGTCTCGAACGATAACCACAGCAACAACAAGGCCATCGGCAAGGTGGTCGTGTCGGACACCGAGCGTTTTGCCGGATACAACAACATCAAGAAGAACGGCAGCAATGATGCGGTCACCCAGGTGCAGTCGGGCGTCGCCAGCATCAACGGCAACATCACCCTGACGGCAGGGGAGAAATACACCCAGACCAGCAGCAATGTCCTGGCGAAAAACGATGTCAGCGTGACTGCCAAGTCGATCGAGATTGGCACGGCGCTCAATACGAGCAATAGCGCGCAGGACAGTTCGGACCTGAAGATCGGCGGCTTTGCGCGTATCAGCTCGCCGTTGATCGACCTGGCCAACAACCGCAAGGCGGCCAAGGAATCCGACGGACGCCTGTCGACCATGCAGAACATGGCTGCGGCTGCCAACGCGTATCAAGCGGTTGCTGCGGGGATCGGTGGCAGCGGCACCTTGTTCAAGGCCGAGGCTGGCATTGGCATTGCCACCGCCAAGAGCCGCGACCAGAGCAGTGGCAGCGTGGCAATCGGCAGCACGCTCACGGGCACCAACGGCAATGTGACGCTGACCACGACCGAAGGCGATATCAAGGCCACCGGCGCTGGCATAACCGCCGGCAAGGAACTGAAACTCGACTCGGCGCGCGACATCGTGCTGCAATCGGCCACCAGCCAGACGAGCAGCGAGGGGAGCAACAATAACGCCGGCGTCGAGGTGGGCGTGGGCGTTCAGGTCGGTGCGCAGACCGGCACCTATGTGTACGCCACCGCCAATGTGGGCAAGGGCGAATACGACAACAACGCCACGGTCAACACCAATACCAAGCTGACCGGGGCTACGGTCAATATTGCCTCTAAAGGCGACACCACGCTCAAGGGCGCGGTCGTCAAGGGCGACAGCATCACCGCCAATGTGGGCGGCAAGCTGGCGATCGAGTCCGTGCAGGACACGAACAAGCAGCACAACGAGCAAACCAATATCGGTGCTCGGGTGCAGTTGTCGTTCGGCACCGCGTGGGAAGCGTCGGGCAACATCGGCCATACCTCGGCCGATGGCAGCAGCAAGGTCGTGCTGGAGCAGTCGGGCCTGTTTGCGGGCGACGGCGGCTATCACGTCAAGGCCGACACGATTGCCCTGAAAGGCGGCGCAATCGGCAGTACCAACGCGGCCAATTCGGACCTGACGGCGAAGGCCATCACGTTCGAGAATCTGGATAACCAGATGGACTACAAGGCCCAGTCGGTCAGCCTGTCAGGCGGATTCACCACCGGTGCGGTCAAGGGCGCCGCGCCGGAAACGCAGACCAGTACCGGCGCACGCAACCCGAACGTCACGCCCGGCCTGCCGATGCAGGACAAGGGTAAAGACAGTTCGACTACCTATGCAACGCTGACGGACGGCAAGATCAACATCGGCGGCAAGGAGATGAGCAGTGCGGCCGACCTCGGTGCGCACACCGACCTGGCGACCGCGAATAAGGCAATTGATCCGTTGAAAGACATGAAGGCAGTGGCGGCCGATCTGAAGGCAATGGGCGCGGCAGGCAGTACGGTGGTTGCCACCAGTACCCAGATCGCCGGCGACATTGCGAAAGGGGCGGCCGAACGCGCTACCCAGGCGCTCAAAGACCTTGCCGCGGCCGACGTTGGCATTGGGCGGGCGCAAGCGGTGCTGAACGACCCGAACAGTACAGCGGAGCAGCGCACGCGGGCAACAGGGGACTTGGCTGTAGCCACGCAAATCAGGACAACTGCGACGCTGGTCGCAGATGCTGCGAAGGGTGACGCGAAGAACTGGGGGCCGAAGGGTGATTATTCGCAAGCATTGAGCGTGGTTACGGGTGTGCTGGTAGGCGGGTTATCCGGTCAGAGTATTGGTCAGCTTGCCGCAAACGCCAGCGCGCCATATGCAGCGACCGCGATCGGCGATTATTTCACCAAGCCCGGTAATGAAAATCCAAAGCTTCAGTTGCTGAGTCACGCTCTATTGGGCGGTGTTCTGGCTGCCGCCAATGGTGGCAGTGTGGCAGGTGGTGCGGCTTCAGGCGTTGCGGGCGAAGCTGCGGCGCAAGCGATAAGCCGCGAACTATATCCACAAGCTTATGACACCGACGGTAGTTTCCATCCTGACCGGTTGACTGCAGAACAAAGCAATACCGTAGTTGCCTTGGCGACGGCGGTGGGATCGTTGGTTGCTGGCGCCACTGGCGGATCCTTAATGGACGCAGCATTGGGCGGCAATATTGCCGCGAATGCGGCGACCAACAACTATCTGTCTCACAAACAGATGGGTGACTTCACCAGCAAGTTGAAACAATGCAATGGCAATCCCGCTTGCATTAAAGAGACAACAGCGCTGTACGCCAAGATCGATGCGTCGCAGAAGAGCTGCGCAACCCCTGAGGATTGTAAGAATGCTCAATCGCAAGCTTATGGCGGCTTGTATATTCCGAACGTTGAAGTTCGCAGTCTGTGCGGTTCGGATGCCGCATGTGTTTCCTTTGCGAGTGGCCTTGGCCGCAACAATCGTGACGATGCGAATTACTTCGCGCAGCGGGCTGTCTTGCTCAGTGCTGCGGTGACGGCTTGCAAAACGCCTGGTAGTAGTGATTGCCAGAAAGTACAGCAGGATCTGGGCATTATTGGTAAGAACCGCGCTGATCAGGCAATGCCGATTCCCGTCACGAAAAAGGGCATGGCTGCGGTCACAGAGTTAACTGTGGCATCTGGCAAGGCGCTTGTTAATTTGCCGGGCGATGCAGTCAACACTTTTATTATGGTTGGCGATGGTTATTACAATATATATAACTTCGCTACGGGGAATGAGCTAACACCGATTCCTAAGGTTCCGGCAGTACTTAAATACTCAACCGAAGGCGAACAAATAGGCGGTATGTTGTTCCAAGTGGCAATAGCACCTGTGACTGGGCCTGCCACAACCAAAATTATTGGTGGGGTTAAGGATTTCATAGCGACGACGAAGGGGGCCGCAGGTGCTGTCGAGCTCGAGGTAGTGATGCCGAAGCCCGTCCCTGAGCTGGTCGGACCTAAACCGGGATCTAAGCCGGCCGCAGGCAAGTGGTCAGGGACGCCACCTGAGGTCTCCGACGTGGTGTGGAATCCCGCGAAAGGCATCTACGAGGTGGTCGAGGCCGGTACGACAAATGCGCCGAGGGCCGCGCTCCCGGCACCAGCGGGCAAGGGAGGTTCCCCAGGCACGTCTACAACGATCAAACCGGGTGCAAACAACGCGAACGTCGCTCCGCTCCAACTGGAATATACGCCAGCTGCGCGGATCGCAGCACCGGATTACTACGTCAACTCAAGCGGAATAGCTTTGCCTGCGACGGGTTATCGCTATATGGATAGTGGGAGCAAATATGCGGCTCAGACCATCGCCACGATGTCTGCACCTCTAAGTTATTTCGGATCCGTTAAATTGGACAGCGGCGCTGCAGTCCGGGACGCGTTTCAAATTTTCTATGAGCCAGGCAATCCCGCGTCATGGAGCGATGGACGCTTGCTGGGCACATTTGATACATTGCAGCTGTTTGGACCAAACGGTGTGGTCAATGCTAGAGTGCCAATGTCACTTGGCGATAAAGGGCCGAGCCTAGAACCCTTTACTAGTGCGTATCCTCAGTATGGCGCAGGTGGCGCGGCGCAGCTGTTACCTGCGGCACGTGGTACCGTAGTTAAATTTGACAGCATTGTGGTGCTTCCGGAGACCGCTCCTATGTTGAATGGCGTCAACGGACCGACTCGTCTCCCAGATATATTAAGCCTGCCGGTGCCGGTGCCGGTGTCGACTGTAAAAGCACAGGTCAGTGCCCCCGCCAGTTTGAAAAACCCAAGCGGCAGTCCAGATCAAGCGGGGAATGCGGCAAGAATACAGCCCTATGGGAGTTCAAACGACGCCGATGTGATTGGATTTGGGGCGAGCGATGCTGCACGGAAAGATGGTGGGGCCAATAATGTATCTCTTCCTGGTGGAAGCGAGTTTATTGGTCCGTTGACAGAAATTGATTCGAAGATTTTGTTCGGAGCATCAAAGCCAGGAACAAATAAAATTATAGGTGGGCATTCTCCTGAGGTTCTCACTTCACCTTTATATGAAATGAATCCGAAGCAAGTCGTAAACCCGGATGGAACGATTTCACTTACTGATTTTAAGGGAACGATTCTGCGAAAAGATGGAACAGTTGGATTGTCGAAAGCAAAGTCGCCAAATATTCAGACGGTAGCGCCTCCAAGTTGGGATAACGTGGATATACTGCTGGCAGGACAATTTACAGCTAATACTCCGGGAGTTGTGCTTCGCAACATCAACGGCGTCGAAACGACGTTGCACACAAGTGTTTATAATGGAGTTCAATGGCAAGTGCTCAAGGAAAATGGTGTTGTAACGTCATCTTTTCCAACGGGCGGGCGCCCAATAGTGCCTGAGGGAAAGTGAAATGAGCGACCGAGTTAGTGCTGCGTTTGAAAGATCTATAGGTGATGAAAACAGCGGATGGCATGAATATAATCTTCAGGTCGCGGCCGAGGTGCTGTCCGAATTTTCGACACTTGATTGGGGAAATTTGCGGGCTGTTGTGTTATCAAAGCCGGCTTATTGGCAGGAGCGATGTGCTGAGTCAGTTGGGTGCATTGAAAGTGATGAAAGTGTACGTACGTTGATTATCTTGCTTGGTTCTCCGTACAAGTCCGTGTCCGGAATTGTAGCAAGTGAGCTTGATAATTTATCGGTACAGCTTCCGAGAGTTTTTGAACACGTGCTCCGAGAATTGTTGACTCATTTGGAGGCGAGCAAGAGTCCTCGAAGCGCGGATGTCCAGCGATTGATTAACCATTTGCGCTAAAGTGTATTAGTAAATAGAGCTCGGCCATAGGGACGTAGTGATGTCTCTAGCCGGAAGGTCAGTATCTCATTTGGCACGAAACGTATAAATATTGAGTATGGAAATTAAGAAAATAATATGATTAATTTTAATGCTGCTATGCCAATTTTTAGTGGTCGTGTAAGTTGGCTGGTGCTGCAGGAGCTGGAGCTAATTAATGCCCAAAGGCTAGCGGGGGGCAAAATGCCATGTGAGGCGGTGGAGGAATGATGAGTAATGATGAAATGAGAGCGTGTTTGAAGCATTGGATTGAAAAATTTATAGAGAACGAGGAAGAAAAAAAGCGATTGCTAGGATTTCTCGAGATCGAAGAGGTCCCGGTAAAGAGTGTCTTAGCGGCTCTTACCCCTCATTTTAATGATCAATTTAGCGTGCATGACAAAGACATACTGCAAGATCTCGTATATTATTATCTGTAGGGCACCTAGTGTTCTGAGTTGGAAATTCGCAGACAAAATCGTTCGATGCTCGACAGGATGGCGTCTGCGGATTTTGTCCAGACGAAGGGCTTCGGGTCGGCATTGTTGATCTTGAGGTAGGCGCGAATCGCATTCTCTAATTGGCGAGTCGATCGGTGCGTACCGCGACGAATCTGTTTTTCGGTGAGGGTGGCAAACCATCGCTCGACTTGATTTAGCTGGCCGTTCTGATATCACGTATAATTTTACTGTTGCCGACCTCCATACTTACTTTGCTGGAAAGCAAAAAGCATTCGTTCATAATTGTTTACAAAAGTGCGGGAAGACGGGCGGGGCGCCGCGTTCAACAACTTTCCTTGATGAATCGCTAGCGTCGTTGAATTCGCCGGCAACGCGGCATTACGCGGACACTGTAACGCAATCGTCAGTAGCGAAGAACGTTAATGCAGTGGTTGACCGATCAGTCGTTGATATGTCGGAAGATGTCGCTGCTATTAGATCAGGCCAAGCGCAAAGAAATGGCGACACCTTCGTCGCAAATGGGCGTACTTACGGGATGCATGATGGAACTCTCTATCCAATGTCAGGCCCAGGGCTTTATACATTGGATCGGGGCGGATACAAGGCGTTGGGAGTTCTAAACAAGTTTGGGGATACGCCTCAGGCAAGAATTATCATGAATAGTATGGGTGTTTCTGCAGAGACGAAAGCTGCTGCGCTTGAAGTATATAAGGTAGTCAAAAAATGATAGATTTCTTGTTGGGGTATCCACATTCATCTTTAGAGATCAAAAATTTTTTATCGCAAATTTTTGATTGTTCGATTGAACGTATCGAGGTTTTTGATATAGACGAATTCAATTCTTTAACTGAGGAGTTGGATGATTTTGCATTGGATTGTGTTTGTGTGTGTATTCCAGTTAAAGGCGATGCCTCTCAAATGTTGCAGGTGTACAAATACAAATTAGCTGACTCGGTTGTTGTTGGTCGGATAATCTAGATCGCTAAAAAACATAAGGTTCGTTGTTATATTCCGAGTGATTATTTTAATATTTGGATCTGCGCAGATGATGATTCTTCCCCAAAATTTGTTCGACAAATAGAAAGTGACGAGGAAGATTATTTTTTATTTGAGATGATTTAACGGCGAGTATGGGTAAACAACAGCGGATTTGTTCTCGGAGATGTGGCGGGGCAAACAGCGCAACGATAAGCCCAATTCGGATACGCATAGTGCCGACGAAAACCAGGTTGCCGGGGTCCAATGTCGTTTCGAGTGGAAGTTGACTTCGGCTACCATGTGCGCTACCGCTGCGGGAACGATGTCATGAGAACGGTGTCAGGGCTGACCTTCAAACAGGGCCTCATCAGCGGAACGGCTTTACGCCCGGCACTTCCACCGACGGTGTCAATGTGGCCGCAGTCGGCGCGAACGTCGCCGTACAGGAGGCGGCAACCCAGCCTGTAACCATTAACGGCGAACCTGCGGTCGGCACCACGGTGCGGGTCGCGGTGCGCAGCTCGGCACGCGAGTAACTGGTACCGGAGCCGCGGCCCGGTTTCGGCGGACGCCCAGCAACAAGGCAGCGGCGGCGCGACGGACGTTACGGTTGGCACGAGCGCCCAACCCGTCGTCAAGGGCCAGGTGGCTGGCAATGCCTTGCCCGGCAGCGTCATTGCGGGCAATGCCCGCGCGGCGCAGCAGACCGCTATCGGTGACCTGACGACCTCGTTCGCCAAGTTCGCCGCCGCTCGTCCCGTGACGGTGGCCGATAAAAAAGTGGATGCCGGTGTATTCGGCCTCAACGCCAAAGACGTCAACGGCCGCGCCACCGATCCGAACGTCCCGAGCGTCACGCTGACCAGCAACGCCGACTGGAAAGCGCCGACGGGCAATCTGTTCTCCCTGAAACCGGGCGAGGGCGCCGGCTATCTGGTCGAGACCGACCCGCTGTTCACCGACAAAAACAAATGGACCGGCAGCGATTACTTCCTGGACCAGCTTGACCTCGATCCACAGCGCACCCTGAAGCGCTACGGCGATGGTTTCGTGGAGCAGCGCGCGTTTGCCGACCAGCTGATCAACATCACCGGCCGCAACAAGCTGTCCGGCTACGAAAACAACGAACAGGCGTTCAAGGCGCTGATGGATTCGGGCGTGGCCTACGCCAGACAGTTCCAGCTCACGCCTGGCGTGGCGCTGTCCGAGCAGCAGATGGCCCAGCTGACCACCGACATCGTATGGATGCAGGAAGAAACCGTTACT